>DATFNV010000327.1:0-5149 GCA_035266225.1 Gemmataceae bacterium | reverse complement strand
TCAATTCGGGCGTTTTCGACAACTTCACGAACAACGAAACGACCTCCTTCTGGGGCGATTTCAACAACATCGAAACGGCACCGCTCGCCGCCACGGTCCCCGAGCCGTCCTCCCTCGCCTTGCTCGGCCTCGGCACCGCCGCCTTTGCTGGTTGGCGCCGCTGGCAGAACCGCAAACGAGTGACCGCGTAGGGCGCACCGCACACCATGAGTCGGGTCGGGGCTCGTCGCCCCTCCCGGTGCGAGCCCCCGGTGATGAGCCGGGGGCTTTTTCGTTGACCGGGCGACCGACGACGGCAAAGCCGTGTGTGTGTGTGTCGCCCGCGCAATGCAATCCATTCCGGGTGGGGCAGGCCGCCGGCCTGCCGTCGGTTCCAGGCAGGCCGGCGGCCTGCCCCTCCTTGCTGAAATCGTTCCTACACGGAGTGTGTATCAGGCACGTCCACGAGGACATTGTCGATCAGACGAGTGCTGCCGAAACGCACCGCGACGGCGAGCATGACCCGGCCGCGTAGCCGGTCGGGCCGCCGCAGCGAGTCGGCGGCGACGACCTCCGCGTAGTCGAGGACGGCGCCCGGCGCCGCGCCGATGCGAGCCGCCATCGCGCCGCGCACCCGCTCCGGATCGCGCTCCCCTCCTTCGATCAGAGACCGGCCCAGTTCCAGGGCGGCGTGGAGCGCCGTGGCGCCGCGGCGCTGTTCGGGGTCGAGGTAGGCGTTGCGCGACGACAGGGCGAGGCCGTCGGCGGCGCGCACTGTCGGACACACGCGCACTTCGACCGGGACGTCCAGGTCGGCGACCATCTGCCGGACGATCCGCACCTGCTGCCCGTCCTTCTGGCCGAAAAAGGCGACGTCCGGCTGGACGATGTTGAAGAGTTTCAGCACGACTGTCGCCACGCCGCGGAAGTGTCCCGCGCGAAAAGCCCCCTCCATCACGTCCTGTAACCCTGTGACCTCGACATAGGTGCAGAAGCCCGGCGGGTAAACCGTCGCCGGCTCGGGATGAAAGACGAGATCGACCCCCTCGCGGCCGCACACCTCGAGGTCCTGTTGCAGCGGCCGCGGGTAGCGCGTCAGGTCTTCGTGGGGGCCGAACTGCGTCGGGTTGACGAAGATCGACACGACGACGAAGCCGGTCTGCCGGCGGGCGGCGCGGATGAGGCTGGCGTGCCCTTCGTGCAGGGCCCCCATCGTCGGCACCAGGCCGACGCTCAGGCCGCGCCGGCGCGCGGCGGCGACGGCCTGGCGCGTCTCCTCGACGGTGGCGGCGACGGTCGGATTCATGACCGGCCCTCACCCCGCGCGGACAGGAGCAGTTCCAGGTAGGAGCGGCGCTCGCTGGCGCTCAGCCCCAGTTCGGCGGCTGTTTGCAGGAGCACGTCGCGGGCGGCGTCGAACTGGTCTTCCGGCGCCTGGATCTCCAGCTCGGCGAAGCGGCCGACGCCCTCCACGTCGTCGAGCGTCGCCTCCAGGTCGAAGCCGCCGCGCCGCAGATGAAAGAGACGCCGGCCCTTGCGCACCACGGCGACCGGGCGGTAGCCGAGCGCGGTCAGCAAACGGGTGAAGTCGTCCGCGGCCGCGGCGCCGGGGGCGATGGGTACCTCGATCTCCGTGCGCGTCTTGGTGGTGGCGTCGCGCTTCGGACCCTTGTAGGTGACGAAGTTGCTGTCGCCGATGCGGCGCAGGCGCAGCGCCTCGTCGGTGACGGCGAAGTCGCGGTCGGGGGCGTTGAAGTAATGGTCGGCGTCGGTGCGCGGCGAGTCCTCACGGGCGCCCCAGGCGCGCAGCTGCCGCTCCAGGGCGGCAAAGTCGGCGGCGGCGTATTTCACCTCGACTTCGAGCATGATGTCGTTCCTCGGCGAGCGGGGGGCGTAAGCCCCCCGGTGACATCACCGGGGGGCTTACGCCCCCCGCTCGCCCCAGCTAGAATCATGGCAACGGTCCCCCGAGGAATCCAGGCGAGTTGTGCCGAGGGCGTCCATGTCGGAGTTTCGCAGCGTCTGCCGCGTCGGCGACATCCCCGAGGGCGACGGGAAGACGGTGAGCGTCGGCGACAAGTTGATCGCGGTCTTTCGCGACGGCGGACAGTTTTACGCGATCGACGATTGCTGTCCGCACATGGGGGCCTCGCTGAGCGGCGGCTACGTCGCCAAGGGCGTCGTCACCTGTCCCTGGCATGCCTGGCGTTTTCGCCTCAAGGACGGCGCGTGGGCCGACAACCCGCGCATCAGCATCGGCTGCTACGCGGTGCGCGTCGAGGGGGACGAGGTGCAGGTACAGGTTTAGCCGCTTGCGGCTTAGCGTTCGCGTCACCCCGGTGACGCGAACGCGAAGCCGCAAGCGGCTTGGGAGTTTAGCCATGTCGCGCACACGCATCCTGCTGCTGGCCGGGGCGATCCTCCTGACGGTGGTGGCGCCGGCCCTGACGCAACCGAAGCCGCGTCTCCGCGAACCGGCGCGGCCGGCGCCGAAGCTGGAGCCGGTCGCGGAGACGCGCCTGCTCATGGAGGGGTTGAACAGTGCGAACTTCAAGGGGTTGGAGCGCCTCCTCAAGGACAAGCCGGCCGACGTGGAGACGTGGACGTTCCTGCGCGGGCAGGCGCTGCTGATCGCCGAGACGGGCAACCTGCTGATGCTGCGGCCGCCGAAGAACGAGGGCCAGGACGCCTGGATGGACCGGGCGGCCGAGCTGCGCGAGGCGGCGGCGACCCTGGCCCGCAGCGCCGCGGTTCGCGATTACGACAAGAGCCAGCGCGGCCTGGTCAACGTGGCCAACGCCTGCAACCGCTGCCACCAGAACTTCCGCGTCCCGGTGCGCCTCGAGCCGTTCGCGGACACCCCTGGAAAGCTCGAATAGCGCCCCGGATGGTCGCGCGCTGGCCCCGCCAGCTTGACAAGGCGCCCGGGGACGACTAGCTTGTGAGCGCGACACTGAGCACACGCGCCGCACGGTTTGCGCCAAGAATGGCCGCCCCGGGTCGAATAACCCGATGGCAGGGCGTTGTCGTCCCGGGGCGCTGGTGCCCCGCGACTCCCAGTCACCACACTCCCGTGAGAACGACGTTCTCCATCCCCACGCAGAGCTGCTGAGGAAACGACCATGACTGTCCGACCTGAAGGTCCAGGGGGAGAGGCGCCCTCCCCCACGCATCGCCCCGTTGCGACCGCGGAGCCGGCCAAGAACGACGTCGAAATCAAGATCGTCAGCCACTCGAACCTCTTCTACTGGTGGCCGGTCTGGGCCGTCGGCTTCCTCATGGGGATCCTTACCGTGATCGACGGCCACCGCATGGCCGTGGTGCCGGAGGGAACCCACGCCCACCGCATGAAAGGGGTGCAGATCGCCGAGGGAGAAAAGCCGGAGCCGCGCGAAGTGCTTGTCGTGCCCAAGCCCTCGGACGCCAAACACACCCGGCAGCTGCCGCCCACCGATGCCGACGAGCCGGCCCAGCCGACGCTCCACATGGCCAAGACGGGCAGCTTCGGCGTGATCTTCCTCATCACGCTCTTGCTGGTGATCGTCATCACCAACGTCCCGCTGCGCGGCATGTGGTCTGTCGTGGTGATCGTCAGCGGGATCTTGCTGACCATCATCCTCTGCCTGTGGCGCGTGGGAGACCCCCCGCGCTCCCTCATGGAGGCCATCATCGAGAACTTGAAGTACCTGGACATCCGCATCAACGCGGCCGGCTACTTCTTCGTCTCGGGCATCCTGTTCGTCGTCTGGCTGATCACCTTCCTGTTCTTCGACCAGCAGACGTACATGGTGTTCACGCCGGGCCAACTCAAGGTGCGGACGGAGATCGGCGGTGGCGAGACGGCGTACGACACCTCAGGCATGACGGTCCAGAAGCAGCGCAGCGACCTGTTCCGCCACTGGATCCTGGGCCTAGGCTCCGGCGACCTGGTGGTGAACACGACCGGCGCCGGCGTGCATCACTTCGACCTGCCCAACGTGCTCTTCATCGGCAAGAAGGTGCAGGCCATTGAGGACATGCTGCGCGAGAAGGCGGTGGTGAGGGGACACTAGCGATTGCAGATTGCAGATTGCAGATTGCAGATTTGGAAATCTGCAATCTGCAATCTGCAATCTGCAATGGTTATGCTTCCTTCTTCTCCTCGATCGGTTCCTTGACCGGCTGGACGAAGTGAGTGGACTTCTTGTCGGCGGTGAGGCGGGCGGCGTGCTCGTCGGCCTCCTGCTTCTGCCTGTACTCGTAGGTGGCGACGCGCACGTTGGAGTTGTTGAATACCCCCCAGACGAGCTTCATCCGCGCCACCTTGGCGGTGCGCGAGCGGGGCTTGGCCTTCTTCGGCTCCTTGGGGGCGGCCGCCTTCTTCTTCTTCCTGAGCGGCGCTTCCTCGTCGTCGCCACCCTCGTCCTCGTCGCCGGGCTCCTCGTCGGCCGCGGCCTCTTCCTCGTCCCCCTCGTCTTCCTCTTCCTCGTCGTCGTCGTCGGTCGCTTCTTCGTCCTCCGCCTGGCGGCGCTCGTAGGCCTCGTGCTCGGCGCGCTTCTCCATGCGGTTCTGAATGCGTCCTCGTGCCATCGGAGTGATCTCCCCTGCGCTCGAGTCCCGTATCGGTGGTCCAACTGCCAAGCGCTAACGTACCTCCCGATCCGCCTCTGTGCAAGGCCGACGCGCTTGGCGATGACCGCCCACCCCGCTATGATGCATCGTCGGCCCGTCGCGACCCCACAGCCGAGTTGCTCCCATGACCGAACCGCGCCGCTGGCGTCCGATCGACCTGTCCCTCCTCCTGTTCATTCTGGCGGTGGCGGCGGGGGCGCGCGGCTGGTATCTGCTGGACTGCGCCGACGGCGGCCGCGCCTCCGGCCCGATCCGCGTGCAGGATCCCTCACCGAAGGAGCGCGAGGCCCTGGTCCGAAACCTGAAGGACAACGGCACCTTCAGCGGGCCGACCCCGCTCGCCACCGAAGAGGAGCGCACTGCCCACGTCGCTCCCGGCTACCCCTGGCTGCTGTCGCTCGCCCGGCTGTCCTCCGAATCCGACCGCACGGTGCGCTGGGTGCAGGTCGGCCTCGGGGCGCTGACGGCCGGGCTTTACTTCCTGTTCGCGCGGCGGGCGTTCGGCAGCCTATCCGTGGCCACGCTCGCCGGGCTGTTCTGTGCCCTGCACCCGTTCTGG
>DATFNV010000326.1:0-13029 GCA_035266225.1 Gemmataceae bacterium | reverse complement strand
CTCGTTACGGGACTTAACCCAACACCTCACGGCACGAGCTGACGACAGCCATGCAGCACCTGTGCAGGTTCCACCTTGCGGCGTCAGCGGCGTTTCCGCCGCCTAATCCCTGCATGTCAAGCCCAGGATAAGGTTCTTCGTAGCCTCGAATTAAGCCACATGCTCCACCGCTTGTGTGAGCCCCCGTCAATTCCTTTGAGTTTCAGCCTTGCGACCATACTCCCCAGGCGGGGTACTTAACACTTTTGCTTCGGCAGTGAACCCATGTCAAGTCCACTACCTAGTACCCATCGTTTAGGGCCAGGACTACCGGGGTATCTAATCCCGTTTGCTCCCCTGGCTTTCGCGCCTCAGCGTCAGAAGAGGTCCAGCAGATCGCTTTCGCCACCGGCGTTCCTTCCGATATCTACGCATTTCACCGCTCCACCGGAAGTTCCATCTGCCCCTACCTCCCTCAAGCCTGCCAGTATCAGAAGCACTTTTCCGGTTGAGCCGAAAGATTTCACCTCTGACTTGGCAAGCCGCCTACGCGCCCTTTAAGCCCAGTGAATCCGAACAACGTTAGCACGGTTCGTCTTACCGCGGCTGCTGGCACGAACTTAGCCCGTGCTTCCTCCAGGGATAGGTCAGACCCTTGCGGGTTTTCCTCCCCCTCGACAGTGCTTTACAACCCGAAGGCCTTCATCGCACACGCGGCGTCGCTCGGTCAGGCTTGCGCCCATTGCCGAAGATCCTCGACTGCAGCCTCCCGTAGGAGTCTGGCCAGTGTCTCAGTGCCAGTGGCGCGGGTCGTGCTCTCACACCCGCTAGCCATCTTAGCCTTGGTGAGCCGTTACCTCACCAACAAGCTAATAGCACATGACCCCCTCCCGAGGCGAAACTCATTTCATGGCAAGGAGATGCCCCCTCGCCACATCGCCGGGTATTACCCTTCCGTTAGGAAGGCTATCCCCGTCCCCGGGGTAGGTTAGCCATGCCTTACTGCCCCTTTCGCCACTTCCCCCGGAGTTGCCCCCGGGATTCGTTCGACTTGCATGCCTAATCCACGCCGCCAACGTTCGTTCTGAGCCAGGATCAAACCCTTCAAAATGTCAGCTTACTTCGGTTTCCCGAAGCTTTGATCCCCTGCACGTCCCGCTGAATGAAGGACGCCGGGGTCAAAAATCAGCCAGAAAGGTTTGAGGTCGCCTTACGACACGACTCAAAGAACTGATCGCGACGACTTGCGCCGTCGCGTCAGAGGTTGCGTCGCGCCGGAAGGCGCTACGCAACCCCGCTTTGGCTTGTTTGTGTCACCGAATTGTCAAAGATCAGGTTGAAGATCACTGGTTCCCCGAGGGGCCCCGGTGATCCGAGCAGCGAGTTAGACGCAGATCCTTCAAAAAAGATTCACCGCTCTTCTTCGCTCTCGTCGAGTTGCCTTGATTGCTCAAGGCAAGGGTAAGTATAGAGAGGTGATCGGCCGGGCGTCAAGAGGAAGGTGAGAAAAAAAAGTGAATGCTTCCACGCCGCCGCCCATCGCCCGCGTTTGGGCTCGCCCGGCGACCGAATTCCCTCCGGTCACGCTGGCGATGGGTGCGTCTTGGCCTACAACGACATTATCGACGGCCGACGCGGGCCGTGTCAAGCAGGAAAGCGCAGTTATGGCCATCCCTCGCGCCCTGATCCTTCGCGCCCCGGGCGCCAACTGCGACGCCGAGGCCCAGTTCGCCTTCGAGCGGGCCGGTGCCGTGGCCGAGCGCGTCCACGTCAACCGCCTCCGCGAACAGCCCGCCGCTCTGCACCGCTACCAGATCCTCGTCGTCCCCGGCGGCTTCACCTACGGCGACGACGTGGCCGCCGGCAAGATCCTGGCCAATCAGCTGAAGCACTTCCTCGGCGACGCCTTGCAGAAGTTCCGCGACCGGGAAAAGCTCATCCTCGGGATTTGCAACGGCTTCCAGGTGCTGCTCAAGGCCGGCCTGATCGTTCCGCCCGACCCGGACGAGGGCCCGCTCGCCACCCTGACCCACAACGACACGGGCCGCTTCGAGGATCGCTGGATCTACCTGCGGGCCAACCCCGGCCCCTGCCCCTTCCTCAAGGGCTACGACCGGCTGCACGTCCCGGTGGCGCACGGCGAGGGCAAATTGCTGGTGTCGAGCCCGTGGGTCCTCGAAGGGTTGAAGCAGGCGGGCCAGGTCGTCCTCACCTACGTCGATGAGAACGGCAGCCCCGGGCCGTACCCGGTCAACCCCAACGGCTCGCAGGGGGACGTGGCCGGCCTGTGCGACGTGAGCGGCCGCGTACTCGGCCTGATGCCACACCCGGAGCGGCACGTCCTGCCGACGCAGCACCCGCGCTGGACGCGCCTCGGCCTGGCGCCCGAAGGGGACGGGCTGCGGCTGTTCCGCAACGCGGTGGAGTTCTTCGGCTAGATGATGACTGCCGGACGGTATCGAGCCTGCCGGTGGCGTCGCCTGCTGACGCAACAAGACCGTGAGCAGTTGCTTGAAGACCTGCCGCTCGCGCCTGTGTGGATGCACCCCTTCCTGCGTGTAATCGCGGGCAAGGAGGCCAACGCATGAGCCGCTTCTCCGAGTTGCCGAACGAGGAACGCGGTCCTTTCATTCAGGAAGGCGCCGGTCGCCGTCAGGTGACCGCCCCCCGCGGCCCGCTTGACGAGGCCGAAGTCGCTGATCCTCGGCGTGCCGTCGGCGGCCAGCAGTATCGTTGCTCGGGCGCTCGGGGTGTCGCAAAACGTAGAGGGATCATAGGAAAAGTGGAGCCAGCCCGGAGCCTGCTCCACACCGCCTCGACTTGGATCAATCATGACTCTTTCTCTCGCCATGGCGCGAGTTCGATGAATCCCTTCAAGGACAACCACTCGACCGTCCCAATGAACGGTCGCAAGGGTGATGTTCGTGTTATTCCGCGTGGCGGTTGGTTCGCTGGGGAGCCACGCTTCTCTTGCACGAAACCGAACCTGCTGTGCCCCGTTGGGCATCTCGTACACGATCCAGTGGCCGTTCGGATCTTCGCCGATAAGACCGGCCCCTTGAGGTAAACTGGCCGCCGCCGCGGCGAGGTTTGCATCCTTGACAATCTTGGGGCGCCGGCCGAATAACCGCCCAAGGAAACCGGGCTGCGCCACTTCCCCGTAGTCCGCATCATGCGCCCGCACGCCACAACTCCTGTCCCGGAGGCGCCGGGAAAGGGGAGTTCGTACAGTCCTCGACAACTAATTCACGCTGTCCCCTTTTTCCGGGCCCCTGACGGCCGCAGCCGAGTTGACCGATGTCGCGTTTTCTGGCCCGATCACGCCGTGGTGCGGCGAGACCTCCCCCTGTGCCAGCGGTAGCAGCAGCCCAGGGTGCCTAAGAGCAGCCAGGCGCACAGGCTGGCCGGCTCCGGTACCACCGTGCCGTTCAGCGTCACGTCGTTGAAGATAATGGTGTCGTTCCCGTTCGGGGTCTGGACGGCGAAGTAGAAGGTGACGGGCCCCGTGATTCCTTGGAACGCAGGGTCTGAACTGAGTGTCAGTGTCTCGGAGTGGGGCGTGAGGGGCGAGATCAGGTTGCTGATGAGCGGCGACAATGGGAGGTCCGTGCTACCTGTCAGACTGGAGCGGATCCCGGTAAGGCGCGTGAGGCCATTGGTGGTACCGCCTGCCTCGACGTTAAACGTCAAGCTCGTCAGGTCGAACTCTTTCCCGATGGGAGGGGTCACTGTGAAGCTGAACGTGTCGTGCTTGTTGAACGCATCGTCCACGCTTGACGGCATCGTCCCCGGGGACGGCGAGGCGTTCAGGCCGACGAAGCTATTGGGGCCGGCGTGGTCGGTCCTGAAATTCTGGAGGGGGTTCGGACTTCCATTTTGGGTGAGGTCCGTAGTACCCACCCCGGGCTCGAAGGAGGTCGGAGGCACTGGCGCGTCATTAACCGACTGGGGAGGCTTGTTCAGCGCGTAAAAGACGATCACGTCCGCTGGGGCGGCACGGGCCACGAGCAGAAGACCAGCCAGGGCAAGTATCGCCCCGGGCAGAACGCGTATTGATCCCATCATCGGTGCAGCCCCCATAAAGTTGCTCGACAAACGTCCCGGTTTCCCTGGCAGTTGCTGGCTGGGAACCACGAGGTCCCAGGTTCCTGCACGTCCCGGCGTCGCAACGGTCTGGCGGCCATGCCGAACCTGAGCGCCAAGGCTTGAGGCCCCGGGAGCGCGCCCGGCGAACCTCTTCACGTTGCAGATCGGGTTGCAGACGACTGCGGGCAGGGGGGCGTTGGAAGGACGGCCGCATTTCTCGGCCGCATCGGCAAACCCGTCACCCGGGCGCCGGCTGGAAGTCCCTGGGCCGGCGTCACGATTGCCACGGTGGTGAAAACCTCACACGGGATAATTAAGTGCAATCCTCGTGCCGAGACACCACCAGCCGGACACTCGGCCGCGTTTTTCTGCCGTAATTACTGCCGGCGCCTAATGATCTGGCGACGCCGTCATCGCCCCTTGAGCAGGATCCCGCCCCGGCCGATGTTTCCGCACCTTTACCGCATTCACACTCGATGTAAAGCCTTGTTAGCACAGGAGAGAACCCGCGGCCGCCGGCGGCCAGCAATGTCCCTATAACCGCATCGCCGGCACGGACGAACGGGCGACGGGCGGCGGGAAAACCCTTGCACCCGGCAAAGGCGGCGCACGATAATCGCTATCGATCCCGCGCCGACGACTCGGCGGCGCCGTTCCTGCGCATGTCGCACCCTCAGGCGGTTGGCCCGCAGGTCAGGCCGTGGCCATGAACGATACCGGGCTGCGAACACACCTGGAGTTCCTGATCTTCGAGCTGGACGGACAGCGCTTCGGCCTTCCCGTCCTCGAGGTGCGCGAGATCGTCCGCGCCGTGCGGCCCGTGTCGCTGCCCGGGGCCCCCGCGGTCGTCGAGGGGGTCATCAACATTCGCGGCCGGGTCGTCCCAGTCCTCGACTTGCGCCGGCGCTTTCGGCTGCCGCCCCGGCCGCTGGAGCACACCGATCACCTGGTCATCGCCCGGGCCGCGGGCCGCCTGGTGGCCCTGCGCGT
The DNA here is from genome assembly GCA_035266225.1 of Gemmataceae bacterium. Lineage (GTDB taxonomy): Bacteria > Planctomycetota > Planctomycetia > Gemmatales > Gemmataceae > DATFNV01. The sequence goes on along the minus strand of DATFNV010000326.1, from coordinate 7,974 downwards.
GGACCGTGCCCTGGACCTCGTGCGCGTGGGCACCGCCGACGTGGAAGACGTCGAGGGAGTCGGCTCGGCCGGGCAGTCGGTCGCCCGCATCGCCAAGGTGCCTGGCGACCTGGTGCTGATCCAGGATGTCTGCGCCCTGCTGTCGTCGGTGGAGGCGGCCGCACTGGACGAGGCGCTGCCGCCGTCGCCATTCCCTTCCGGGGAAGGAGGACCGCCGTGAGCTGGACTCACCCCGCCTACGAAGCGGTGGTCCGCTTCGTAGGCGAGCGCACTGGGCTGAGCTTTGCCCCACAGCGCCACGACAGCGCCGAGCAGGGGATCCGCCGCGCCATGGCCCGCGCCGGCATCACCGACCTGGGGCAATACCGCGCCCTCCTCCAACGCGATGCCCGGGCGCTCGACGACCTCATCGTCGAACTCACGGTCGGCGAAACCTACTTCTTCCGCGAGCCGGGGCAGTTCGACTTCATCCGCCGCACGGTGCTGCCCGACCTGTGGCGCCGCCGCGGCCTGGAACACGGGGTGCGGGCGTGGAGCGCGGGGTGTGCCTCGGGCGAGGAGGCGTATTCGCTGGCCATCCTCTTCGCGGAGGAAGGCTTTGCGGACCGGACCTACCTGCTCGCGACCGACATTTCGCGGGCGGCGCTGGCCCGGGCCCACGAGGCGGCCTACGGCAACTGGTCCTTGCGGGGTTCCGGTGCGACGACGGCCGCCCCTTACCTGACTCGCCGCGGCAACCTGCACGTGCTGCAGCCGCGGATCCGCCGGGCCGTCCTCTTCGAGTACCTGAACCTGGCCCTGGACGTGTACCCGTCGTTCGCTAGTGGCACCTGGGGCATGGACCTGATCCTGTGCCGCAACGTTCTGATCTACTTCGAGCCCGAGACGGTCCGAGGCGTGGCTCACCGTCTCTTCGAGTCGCTGGCTCCGGGTGGCTGGCTCATCACGGCCGCGTCAGACCCGCCGCTCGGCGGCGACGCCCCGTATGAGATAGTGATGGCGGAGGAGGGCGTCTTCTACAGGCGGCCTCTGGCGGAAAAGGAGACGGGGCCCGAGGCCGGACGCCCCGCGCGGGGCGATCGTGAGTCAACGTCGCCGGTGCCGAGTACTGACCTCCCAGCACGCGGTACTCAGTACTCAGTACTCAGTACTCAGTACTCGTCTCCACCTTCTCCCGTGGCCGTGACGTCAGTGGACCCTCTCGCCGAAGCCGGCGCGGCATTCGCGCGCGGCGACTACGCCCGCGCCGCCGAGGTGGCGAGCCGCCTGACGGCGGACCCCTCCGCGGCGGCCCTGTACGTGCGGGCGCTGGCCAACCTCGACGCCGGCCGGGCCGAACGCGCCTGTGCTGAGGCGGCCGCACGCCACCCCCTGGCGGCCGAATTGCACCATCTGCACGCGCTGCTCCTGCTGGAGCTGGGCCGCGACGAGGAGGCCGACCGGGCGGCGCGGCGGGTGATTTACCTCGACCGAACGCTTGCCCTCGGTCATTTCACGCTCGGCTCGATCCTGTGGCGGCGCGGCGACCGCGCCGGGGCTCGCCGGGCTTACCGCAACGCGCGCGCCCTGTGCGCGGCGCGGCCGGCCGACGAGGTCGTGCCGCTGTCCGACGGCGAGCGCGCCGGGCGGCTGGCCGAGGCGGCGGCCGCCCAACTCGCGATCCTCGACGCTACCCCCGAGGTGACCCCATGAAAGCACAGCCCAAGGTGCCGACCGGCAGCATCGACTGGCGGCAAATCCACGACCGACTCGCCCGTGCCCGCCGGGCGACCGAGGAATCGGTGCAGTTGTCGCCGGAGCGGGCCCGGGCGGTCATGGAGGAGCGGGCCCTGGCCCTGGCTCGGGTGCCACCGCGGGCGCCGGACGCCGCCGAGGTCCTCGAAGTCGTCACCTTCTCCCTGGCCAACGAGCGCTACGCCGTCGAGACGTGCCATGCCCATGAGGTGGTCCGTTTCGGCGACCTCACGCCGGTGCCGGGGGCGCCGGACTTCCTGGTGGGGCTTCACAACCTGCGCGGCGAGATCCTCGCCGTCTTCGACCTCCGTCGCTTCTTCGGCGTCGCGGACCAGGGGCTGACCGAGTTGGCGCGCCTCGTCGTCCTCGGCGGCGACCACGCCGAGTTCGGCGTGCTGGCCGACGCCGTCCACGAGGTGACGATACTGCGGATCGACGAAGTCCACGGAGCGCCCGCCTCGGCCGCCGGCCCGGGGCGGGAGTACCTGCGCGGCGTGAGCGCCGGCGGCCTGGTCGTCCTCGACGGGGCCGTGCTGCTCCGCGACAGCCGGCTGTTCATCGACCAGGCGGAGGAGGCGCCCTGATGCCGCTTGCGGCTTGGCGCGAACGCGAAGCCGCAAGCGGCAACGCGGCGGCCGCGAGACACAGGGTCGATCGATCCACAAATGAAGGGTGTGCCGATGGCCAGAACAATCCCCTGGAGGAAGACGCTCGGCGCCCGCCTGGGCGGGACGATCCTGGCGCTGCTGGCGCTCTCGGTCCTCCTGGCCGGCGGCAACCTCTGGCTGCTGGCGTCCATCCGGGCCGACCGCGCCCGGCTGGCCCTCTTCTCGAAAAGCCGCTATTCCGTTTACAAATTGCTGACTTTGGCCGGCCGCCTGTTCGACGAGGAGAACGAGACGGCCCGGACGGCGGTGCGCCACGACCTGGACGCCCTGATGGAGGAGATGGACCGGCGCTACGAGGACTACCTGGGGGAAGGCGCCGCCGAGGACGAGGTCCTGGGTGACCCGCAGGTCCGCGCCGACTTGCGGGAGCAGCGGAAGCAGTGGGAGAAGGTCCGCGCGGCTTTGCAGGACGCGATCGCGAAGCCGACGCGGGAGAAGGCGCACGGCGACCTGATCGCCGCCTCCCAGGGGGCAGACACGTTCGCCCACCACATCGACGAGTGGAGCGCGGGGTTGCAGAAGGGCGCCGCGGAGCACCTGAAACGGTTCCAGTATCTCCAGTTCGCCTTCGGGGGGATCGCCCTGCTCGCCCTGGTGCCGATGTTCTGGATCACGCGGGGCGTGGCCCGGCGCACCCGCGCCCTGGCCGGCACGGCGGATCGCATCGCCGCCGGGGAATTAACCCTCGGGGCCCACGTCGGTGGCGAGGACGAGCTGGCGGCGCTCGGCGCCGCCTTCGACACCATGACCGGCAACCTGCGCACCACGATCGACAAGGAGAGCGCCGAGCGAGCCTTGACCCAGGCCATCCTCGACTCCACCGCCGACGGGATCCTGTCGATCAACGAGAAGGGTATTGTCCTGTTCCTTAACGCCGCCGCGGTGCGCCTCTTCGGCTTCGCGGCAGACCAGGTGGTCGGCCGCGGCGTGGCCCAACTGGTCCCTGCCCTCTACCAGGAAGGGGCCTCTTACGAGCAGCGCGAGCTGCGCCCCGGCGAGGCGAAAACCATCGCCGACGAAACCGTGGTCCGCGGCAACCGCCGCGACGGCACTACCTTCCCCCTGTCCTTGCGCGTCACCGAGATGAACTATCTCGGCGAGAAGGTGTTCATCGCCACGCTCCAGGACATTACGCAGCGCAAACGGGCGGAGGAGGAGCGCGCGCGGATCTTCGCCGCCATCCGCGAGGCGGTGGGTCGCCTGGGGACCACCAGCGGGCAGATCCTCGCCAGCACGACGGAACAGGCCGCCGGCGCCGAGGAGCAGGCCGCGGCCGTCTCGCAGACCGTGACCACGATGGACGAGGTGGCCCAGACCGCCGACCAGGCCGCCCAGCGCGCCCGCGGCGTCGGCGACGCCGTCGGCCGTACTCTCGACGTCGGCCGGAGCGGTCGCCAGGCCGTGGAGGAGTCCATCGCTGCCCTGGGCGACCTGAGGGAGCGGGTGGAGGCGACGGCCGGCAACATCCTGGCCCTGGCCGAGCAGGCGCAGGCCATCGGCGAGATCATCGCCACGGTCAACGACATCGCCGAGCAGACCAACCTGCTCGCCCTCAACGCGGCCATCGAGGCCAGCCGCGCCGGCGAGCACGGCCGCGGCTTCGCTGTGGTGGCCGGCGAGGTCAAGGCGCTGGCCGACCAGTCCAAGCGGGCCACGGCGCAGGTGCGGCAGATCCTGGGCGAGGTGCAGAAGGCGACCGACACGGCGGTGGTGTCCACGGAGGAGGTGACCAAGGGGGTGGCGGAGGCGACGCGGGTGGCCGACCAGGCGGGGCAGACGATCCGGGCGCTGGCGGAGACGCTGGCGGGGGCGGCGCAGGCGGCGGCGCAGATCGTGGCCAGCGCCGGCCAGCAGGCGGCGGGCATCGGGCAAATCCACCAGGCGATGAAGAACATCGACCAGGTGGCGCGGCAGAACCTGGCGGCCATGCGCCAGGCCGAGCAGGCCGCACAGAACCTCAACGCCCTCGGATCGGAACTGGCGGGCCTCAGCGGCAGTTGAAAGGGGAGGCGCGTGGACAAGGACACATTCATCAAACGGCTCATGCCCACCTTCCTCGGAGAACTCGAGGAGTACGTGAGTGCTCTCAACCGCGACCTTCTGGCGCTGGAGAAGGAAGCCGACTCCGGGAAGCGGGCGGAATTGCTGCAGACGCTGTTCCGGACGGCCCACAGCCTCAAGGGGGCGTCGCGCTCCGTGAGCGTGGACCCGATCGAGCGCGCGTGCCATCAACTGGAAGACATCCTCGAGGCGGCGCGGGACGGTATCATCGCCCTCGGGCCCGAACACTATGCGCTCTTCTTCGCGACGGCCGACGCGATCGAGGAAGCCGGCATGCGCCTGCGCGAACAGCAGGACCTGGGCAACGCGCCGCTGACCGCCGTCCTGCCGCGGCTCGAGGCCGCCGCCGCCGGCGAGACGGGATGGGCGGTGGACGGCGGACGCTGGACGGCGAGCGGCGATGCGGCCGAAACACACCATCAGGGACCCGCATTGCCGGAGTCGGAGCCGGTTCCTGCCGTGACACCGCTGACCGAGAGCGAGTCAGCGCCCACCACCCAGCGCCCAGCGCCCGCCGGCGACAGCGGCACCGTGCGCGTCGCGGCGGAGAAGCTGGACGCCTTCCTGGCCCGGGACGGCGAGTTGTTGGTGGCCCGGCGCCGCGTGCAGGCGCGCGTGGCGGAAGTGGTGGCCCTGCGCGAGTCCGTCGGCCGCTGGGTCAAGCAATGGCGTGAGGCGGAGAAGCCGTTGGGGAAGTGGCTGGAGAACAACGACCGGGACGGGAGGCCGACGCGGCGGGTGGCGGACACAGTCGGCGGGACCGGCGAGCGCCTGCGCCAGCTGGAGAAGGACCTGGAGCAGCTGGTACGAGACATGAAGGGCGACCACCGGATGCTCAAGCAGGCGGCCGACGGCCTGGACGACGAGCTGCGCCGCGTCCGTATGCTTCCCTTCGCCGACGCCTGCCAGGGACTCGACCGCACGGTGCGCGACCTGGCTCACGCCGCCGGCAAAGACGTGGACCTGGTGATCGAGGGGGGAACGGTGGAGCTGGACCGGTCGATTCTCGAAGGGCTAAAGGACCCGCTCCGCCACCTGGTCCGCAACGCGGTGGACCACGGCGCCGAGCCGCCGGACGAGCGCCGGCGCGCGGGCAAGCCCCCGCGGGCGCGGCTTACCGTGACCGCGGTGTTCCGCGGCGCCCACGTCGAGGTGGGGGTGGCCGACGACGGCCGCGGCCTCGACCTGGAGGGCCTGCGCCAGCAACTCCACCGCCGCGGCCTGCCCGAGCCGGCCGACGAGCGCGAGCTGGCCCGGGCCATTTTCCTGCCCGGATTGTCCACGTCGCGACTCATCACCGACGTGTCCGGCCGCGGCGTCGGCCTCGACGTAGTCAAGAGCCGGGTCGAGGGGCTGCACGGCACGGTCGATGTGACCTTCACCCCGGGGAAAGGGACCCGGTTCGCGCTGGCGGTGCCGCTGACGCTGACGACGCTGCGGGCGCTCCTCGTCGAGGCGGGAGGTCAGCCGTTCGCCCTGGCCGGAACCAACGTGCAGAAGCTGGTGCGCGTCGGCCCGGAGGACCTCGTTTCCGTGGCGGGCCGCGAGATGCTCCGCCTGGGCGACGCGCCGCTGCCGGTGGCCGGGCTCGCCGAGGCCCTGGGCCTGCGCCCCCGCGCCCCGGCAGTTCCCTCGGCGCGACGGCCGGCGGTGATCGTCGCCGCGGGGGAGAAGCGGATGGCTTTTGTCGTCGATGAGTTCCTCGCCGAGCAGGAGATCGTCATCAAGAACCTGGGGGCGCGCGTGCGGCGGGTGCGGCAGATCTCGGGGGCGACGATCCTCCCTTCGGGGCGGATCGCGCTGGTGCTGAACGTGGCGAACCTCATCCGCGCCGCGCTGGGCCGTACACCCGCCGCCGGCATCGCCGCCGCCCCGGCCGGCCCAGCGGTCCGAGCCCGGCGGCGCCTCCTCGTCGCCGACGACTCGGTGACGACGCGGACGTTGGAGAAGAGTATCCTGGAGGCGGCGGGATACGAGGTGGTAACGGCGGCCGACGGCGCGGCCGCCTGGCAGCTCCTGCACGAGCGCGGCGCCGACCTGCTCGTCAGTGACGTCGAGATGCCGCGTATGGACGGCTTCGCCCTGGCCGAGGCGGTCCGCGCTTCCAAGCGCTTTGCCCAGCTGCCGATCGTCCTGGTGACGGCGCGCGAGAGCGAGGCGGACAAGGCGCGCGGCGCCGCGGTCGGCGCCGACGCCTACCTGGTCAAGAGTGCCTTCGACCAGAAGAACCTGCTCGAAACGATCGCCCAATTGCTGTAGGGTGGGAACCGCTGCGGAGGGAGGCCAATGATCCGTGTCCTCGTGGTTGACGACTCGCCGACGGCGCGCGCGCTGCTCGTGGAGATCCTGCGCAGCGACCCCGAGATCCAGGTCGTCGGCGAGGCCAAGGACGGCATCGAGGGGGTGGAGCTGACGGGGAAGCTGAGGCCGAGCCTGGTGACGATGGACGTGCGCATGCCGCGCCTGGACGGCTTCGCGGCGACCAAGGAAATCATGATCGCCTCGCCGACCCCGATCGTCATCGTTACGTCGAGTTTTGACGCCCGCGAAGTCGAGATTGCCATGCAGTCGCTGCGGGCGGGCGCCCTGGCGGTGCTGCGCAAGCCGCCGGGGCCGGACTCGCCGGCCTTCGAGGAGACCGCCCGCAAGCTCGTCGGCACGGTGAAGGCGATGGCCCAGGTCAAGGTCGTCCGCCACTGGCGACCCCAGGGCGGGGGGCCGGCCGGGGAGCCCAGGGCACCGCAGCCCGCGCCTCCTACCCCGCGCCCCGCCCCCCGCGCCTCCCTGGTCGCCATCGCCACCTCGACTGGCGGGCCGGCGGCGCTGCATCGCTTGCTGTCGCGGCTCCCCGGTGACTTCCCCTCTCCGGTCCTGGTGGTCCAGCACAACGCCCCGGGGTTCATGGGCGGGTTGGTGCGCTGGCTGGACGGCAGCTGCGACCTGACGGTGAAGGTGGCCGAACAGGGCGAGCGGCTCCGGGCGCACACCGTCTACCTGGCGCCGGACGAGCGGCACCTGGGCGTCTCGGCTCACGGGACGGCGCTGCTCTCGGGCGCGCCCCCGGTCGGCGGCTTTCGGCCCTCTGGGACGTACCTGTTCGAGTCGGCGGCCCGGGCCTGCGGTTCGTCGGTGGTCGCCCTCATCCTGACCGGGATGGGGGAGGACGGCGTCGAGGGGCTGCGGGCGGTGCGGCAGGCGGGCGGCCAGGTCATCGCCCAGGACGAGGACAGCTCCGTGGTCTGGGGCATGCCGGGGGCCGCCGTCGCGGCCGGCCTCGCCGACTCGGTGCTGCCACTCGACACGATCCCGATCCGGCTCATGGAATTAGTCATTAATCATTAGCCAGTTGACTAATTTTCCTGTGCGAGATGCTTGTTGTGTTGATGCCCCGGGCTTGCCCCGGGGAGTTTCACGTTCGCTGCTACGCGGCGAGAAGAATAACGTGGGAGTTCCTTCGGCCTTTTGTAGCGGCGAACGTGAGACTCCCCGGGGCAAGCCCGGGGCATCTCGC
>DATFNV010000325.1:0-6429 GCA_035266225.1 Gemmataceae bacterium | reverse complement strand
GTCCGAGAGGCCGGTGCCCACCGAGAAGCGCGTGCCGTTCGGCAGTTCCACCTCCAGCGCCCCCAACCGCCCCTTGTGCTTGCCCTTCCCCTCCAGGTGACCGATGACGCGGGCCTCGGCGTCGTGAAAGCTCTTCACCTTGAGCAGCGTCGTCGAGCGGCCGATTTCATACTTCGAGCCCGGCTGACGCAGCATCAATCCTTCGCCGCCCAGCGCCTCGATCCGGGCCAGTTCCTGGCGCAGGTGGTCGAGGCCCTTGCAGCGCTCGTGCCCCAGCGGCCGCGCGTGCGGCGGGGCGTGGCGCGTCAGGTGGTCGGTGAAGAAGGCCACGCGCTCCTCGAAGAGGGCGGGCATCGCCGGGGCGTCGAAGACGACGAAACTGACCTCCTTCCAGTGCTCGCTTTTGTCCTGGCGGCGGACGATGCTCGTGGTGCGCTGGAACTTCTTGCGGTCGATCCACAATTCGCCGTCGAGCGGCACGTCGGGCAGGCCGGCAACGAACCACTCCGGCGCGTGGTACAGGTTGCCCTGGCGCGACAGGAACTGTTTGCCGTCCCAGTAGGCGCGGACGCCGTCGAGCTTCTCGCTCATCCACCAGCCGGCCAGGTCCAAGTCGCTGGCCCAGCGCTCGGCGAGGAGCAGCGGCGGCCCCGCGCTCGCGCCGGCCTCCTTGACCGGCTTCTGCGGCAGGGCGCCGCCGACGCGCGCCTCCTCGGCGGCGTCGCCGCGCAGCTTGCGCAGGTGCTTGCAGGTGCGGCGCTCGATCGGCACCGACTGGTTGCGCCACGCCGGGCAGGTGCAGGAATACACGCCGCCGACGTTCTTCAGCTCGTACGGCTTGCTGCCGGAGCCTTGCATCAAGGTCGATTCGCCGTCACGCAGGTCGGGCATGGGGGACTCCTTTGAGCCGCTTGCGGCTTAGCGTTCGCTTCACCCTTGTGAAGCGAACGCTAAGCCGCAAGCGGCTGAACTCACGTGCCTTCCACCACCGAATCGAACACGCGCACCTTCTTCCAGTTGTCCTTGTTTTCGGCGATGAATTGGTGGTGCGCCGGGGCGTCCTGGTAGCGGTCGTGGGCGGCCTGATCGGTGAAAATGACGTGCAGCCCCACGTCGAAGTCGCGGTCGTTGACCTCGCGCTTGAGCGCCTCGGCGAGGGTGCCGGCGGCGAAGAAGACCGTGCCGGGGTGCTGCGACAGGTACTTCTTGCAGGCGGCGATGAGCTTCTGCCGGGCGGCGGCGGAGTTGTCCTTCAGCGAGAAGTAGACGTTGTGTGCCAGCATGCGCGGTGCCTCGTCACGGGCTCGGGTGTGGGGAACCAGACTCGGCACCATGATGCAGCGCAGGCGGGGCGGTGGCAAGGTCCGTTGTGCGCCGGCGGCCGGCCCTCAGTTGTTGTTGAGCGCGCTCGGCTTGGCCATCTCGATCGCCTTGTAGGTTGTCATGGCCTGCCTGGCGATGATCTTGTTCTTGTCGTTCATGGCCCGGCCGACGGCCGGCTGGACCTTGCTCGCCTTGGGCGCGAGCTTCTCCAGCGACTTGAGGGCCATGAGGCGGACGTGCGCGTCGGTGTCTTTCAGGGCGTCGGCGAGGGGGCGAACGGTCAGGTCGGCCTCGGTGGGGCCGAGTTCGCCGAGCACCTCGGCGGCCTTGCGGCGCTTCTCGACGTCGTCGTCCTGCAGCTGCTCCACCCAGCCGCTGGTCGAGACGCCTTCCCACACCGCCTCTTCGCGAAACGAATTCTCACAGCCCAGCAGGAGCAGGGCCAGGCTAGCGGTCGCGGCGAGCTTGCGCATAACACCTCCGGTTCCGGTCGTGGCGAAGCGAGGGGCTACAAGCAGCGTACCACGCCCCAGCAGCGCGTCAAGCAGACGCCGGCCCTCACGACACCACCGGCGCGAGCCGCTCCGGCAGGAGGTGCAGTTTGCCGAGCAGTCCGTGGACGTCCTCGAGGTCGTCCACGCGGAGCTTGCTCAACAGCTCGGCAATGGCGCGGACGCGCTGCTCGCGGTACTCCGCCAGGGCCTTTTCGCCGGCCGACGTCAGGCACACGTCGATCTTGCGCTTGTCCTGCGGGTTGATACGGCAGGCGATCAGGGGCCGGTCGCGCGCCTCCAGCGAGCGGATAATGCGCGACATCTGGGCGGGCAGCACGCCGAGCAACCGCTGGATGTCGCCGACGATCATCGTGCCGTGGCTGCTGAGGAGGGTCAGGGTGAGGAACTCAACGTCCTTCAGGTCTCCCGCCCGGCGGCGGCCGCGCGGCAGCGCCAGGCAGAAGTGGGTGGCGACGGAGAACAGCTGACGCGCCAACTCGTCGGGGCGCACCGCAGCATCGCTCGCGATCATGGCAACTCTTCTCCCGCGCTTTCCGCCGGCCGGCCCCCGCGCTGGCGGGGTCGGGCACACCGAGCAGTTTGAGTGAATTCCTGCCCGGGAGGAACGTCTCTACCTTATCGACGGTGACATAACGCTGTCAATCGGAAAGATGCGCAGGCGAAAGGGGTTGCGGCAGTTTTCGCCGGCCGTGACGGTTGTAGGAGTGACAGCCGATTGGCACTGCTCAGCTGCCGGGTGCCGGGGCGGCGCGGCAGGCCTCCGCGGCGCGCTGGGCCACGATGTCCGGCAGCTGCGGGTGCTGGCCCAGCGGCTCGGCCAGGCGGAACTCGACCTGCGGGTAGCGCCGGGCCAGGCGCTCGCGCGCCGCGGCCAGGTCGCGCTTGACGTGGACCCCCGCCGACAGGAAGTACGGCACCAGCACCACGCGCCCCGCCCCCTGCTCGACGCAGCGACGGCCGCCGCCGTCGATGTCCGGCTCGGCCAGTTCGAGGAACGACTCCACGACGACGTGGCCGCGGCGCCGCAACTCCGCGGCCACGTGGTACAGGTCGTCGTTGGCCTCCGGCTGGCGGCTGCCGTGGGCGATCAACAGCAAAGCAGTCATTCGTCACTAGTCATTAGTCATTAGTCAGTAGGAAGCTCGCAGAGTTCAGTGTACAGTGGAAGATGGCCCGGGGAAGGTCCACCCCTCTCCGCTGGCTAATGACTAATGACTAATGACTAATGACTAATGACATGATCGGCGCGCGCCTCGGCAAATGGGTCCTCGACAGCGAGCTCGGCCGCGGCGGCATGGGCTGTGTGTACCTCGCTCACGACGCCGACGATCCGGGGCGGCGGGCGGCCGTCAAGGTGCTCGCCGGCGAACTGACCACCTACCCCGGCGCCATCCACCGCTTCCAGCGCGAGATCGAAGTGCTGGGCCGCCTCAACCACCCCAACGTCGTTCGCTTCTACGAGTCCGGCACGCACGCCAGTTTCCTCTACTACGTCATGGAATACATCGACGGCCGCGACTTCGCCGAGGTGCTCGAGGAAGACGGCCGGCTACCGTGGCCGGAGATCCTCGACTTCGCCATCCAGGTCTGCGGCGCGCTCAAGCACGCTCACGACCACGGCGTGATCCACCGCGACCTCAAGCCGTCCAACCTGCTGCGCGGCAGCGACGGCCGCATCAAGCTCACCGACTTCGGCATCGCTCACGTCTTCGCCGGCAAGCACTTGACGCGCACCGGCGCCGTCGTCGGCACCGCCGAGTACCTGTCGCCGGAGCAGGCCGAGGGCAAGCCGGCCAGCAACCGCAGCGACCTTTACGCGCTGGGCTGCGTCCTGTACACGCTGCTCTGCGGCCGTACCCCCTTCAGCGGCGAGAACGTCATCGACCTGCTGCACAAGCACCGCTACGGCCAGTTCGACCCGCCGGGCAAGGTGGTCCGCGACCTGCCGGTCGAGATCGACGAGATCGTTTGTCAGCTGCTGGAGAAGGATCCCGAGAAGCGCCCGCCCGACGCCGGCATCCTGCAGCGGCGCCTGGAGGTGCTGCGGCGCAAACTGGAGCGCCGCGGAGAGCGCACCCTCGACTACGTCGCCTCCGACCCGACGCGGTCCGGCGTCACCCTGGCCCCCGTCGAGGACGGCTCCGGCGAAGAGCGGGGCGAGGGGCCACCGACGCTTATGAGCCGGCTGCTGCGCCGGGAGTTGGAGGCGCAGAACCGCGGCGGGGCGGTACGGCAGTTCCTCAATCGGCCCACGATGCTGCTGCTCCTGTTCGTCCTCTGCGCCGCGGCCATCGCCTGGACCTTCTGGCCCGACGATCCCGAAAAACAGTACGAGGAGGGCCGGATCCTGATGGAGTCCGAGAACCCCGAGGACTGGGCGCCGGGGTGGGAAAAGCTGCAGAAGGTCAAGGACAAGCTGGCCGCCGGCGCGCACGCCGCCGACCTCGAGCGTTATGAACGGAAATACGAGGACTACCGGGCGGCGCGGCAAGCGGCGCGGCACAGCGATCACCTGAGCGAGGCGCAATGGTTCTACGAGGAGGGGCTGCGCCGCCGCCAGCAGGGTCGTCCCGAGGCGGCCCGCGAGACGTGGCGGGACCTCGTCCGCGCCTTCCGCGGGGACCCCGCCGAACGGTGGTGGGTGCGCCTGGCCGAGAAGGAACTGGCTCGGGAAGACCAGGCGGCCGACGGCCACCGCTGGGACGCGGTGCGGCAGGCGCTGGCGCGGGCCCAACGGCTGCGCGGACAGGGCCAAAACCGCGAGGCGGACGAGATCTGCGCGGCGCTGGAGGAGTTGTACCGCGACGACCCGTCGGCGAAGGAGATCCTCGATCAAGTGCGGCGCGAACGCTAACAGGGACTAACAGAAAGAGTCGGCCCCGTGAGCCGAGCGGGGCCGGGCCGACAGCCGCTGCCGCTCGGCTCGCGGCACCTTCCCCATTCCGTTAGTGCCTCCAAGCAATCCGCAGGTGTTCCCACCACCGGGCTGACCTGGCAAGGGGCGGTCATGGGGGGAAAGGAAGCTGCCCGTTCTGTGCCGAGAGGTTCCGCTTCCCCTATCCCGCTACGCCTCTCAAGACTGTCCCGCCCGCCGGCCGATACAAGGGAATGTCGTGTGAACGGATTTGCACACCGTCAAGGAGGTCATCATGGGTATCGCTCTCCCCCTTACGCAACTGATCGGCAGCCTGAAAAGCCCCGATTGGGCCGAGCAGTTCCACGCGGCCCTTACGCTGGGGAAACTGGGCAAGACGGCCACGGCAGCGGTCCCTGCCCTGGTCGAGACGCTGAAGGACGACGACCTGCACGTTCGCAAGGCCGCGGCAGTCGCCCTCGGCAACATCGGCCCGGACGCCGCTGAAGCCGTCCCAATGCTGAGCGAAGTCCTGCTGCACGACGAGGAGCCGACGGTGCGTCGGCGTGCGGCGGTGGCCCTGGGCGAGATCGGCGTGGAGGAAGCGGTCCCGGCCCTTGAGGAGGCTTACTTGCACGACGACAACGAGGAAGTCCAGGACGTGATCGCTGCCGCCCTGGCCCAGATCGATGCGAGGGCACTCGATGCGGCGGCGTAGTCCTCAGCGGCCGAGGTGAGGACGGTTCGATTCCTCGTGGGGGGCCGGGTGCCTGCGGCGATAAACTCCGGGAAACATCCGCCCGGTTCCCCAGCGTCAAGATCTCGTCAGCACCCCCGCCGAATCCTGCTTCATGGCGTGTCGGGCGGCAGGGCCCTTTCAAGCGTTCAGAGGCGAGAAGCGATGGATCAGGTCGGGGCGCTTCGGCGTGCGATGATGCAGCTTGGCGATGCTTCGGCGGAGGAACTGGCGGCAGACATCGGGACGAACTCCGGGATCCGCGTCAGGCCCAACTTTTCAGTTGCACGCCGGAACGGCTCAGGTATAATCCCACCCCAGGGAAGGGACGGTAACGCACGCCGACCTCTTCTCCGCGAAGCCTGCGTCACCCGGCAAGGAACCATTCCTCCCCGAGTCTCGAACCCCCTCTCGTCAGTCTCGGGAACCAACCTCAGAACGACTTATGGCGATGTGGACTCCTTCGGCCGACCCGGTCACGGGCGGCCCACGTTCTTCCCGCAAGGGAGGCTTGCGGCGGGCCTTCCTCGCTGCCAAGCTGGCCCTGGGCGAGCGGATGTATGCTGCCGGGATTGATGACGGCCATCTGCGGGCACAGATCGCCGCCGTGGATCAGACGATTCGCCAGGCCGAGGCCGCGGGTGTCTCGCCGGTGGAAATGCTCCCCAAACGCCGGGAACTCCTCCTGCGGCTGGCGGCCGCTGCGTTGCAAGACGATGCCCCGCTCCCCGGCGCCGACGCCGAGTACGAGCGGGCGAGGCAGGCACAAGCTGCCCTGCAACAGGCGGTCGAAGGGAGGGCCGTCAAGGGAAGAGTCGTGCCGCTTGCGGGCGGCATCCGATAAACAGTGCCGCCTCAACCTGTCGCTGGCTCTCTGGCCTCCACGAACAGAAGTAGCCCTCCCGGCGAGCAGGAGGGCTATACGGATGGAGGCTTGCGGCTCACACCGACAGCACTTCGGCGAGTTCCTTGAGCGGCCCGGCCCCGATGCGGTCCACCAG
>DATFNV010000324.1:0-28708 GCA_035266225.1 Gemmataceae bacterium | reverse complement strand
GCTGGAAAACTGCTTAAGTTGACGCGCATGGTGCCAGCCCTCCGCTCCCCTCGCGCAGAAAAGGGGGGCAGCGTGAATTAATCGCGTGGAAATGTACGATATCTCCCTTTCCCAGGCTTGGCAGCGATGCTTACTCCACGGCAGCGCGGACCCCGATCCCTCCCCCATCGTCACAATCGACGAAGAGTTCTGCGCCCGCCAGGTCCGGGTGCGCCAGCAGGTAGCGCGCCAGCGGGGCCACCACGCGGCGCTCCAGCACGCGCTGCAACGGTCGGGCGCCGTAGCGGGCGTCGAAGCCCTCGCGCGCCAGCCACGACACCAGCCGCTCCGACCAGCACAGTCGCAGCCCGGCACGCTCCAGACCCTCGCGCCGTGCGACCTCGGCCAACTCCTTCAGAGTGATCGCCCGGATGGTCTCCGGCCCCAGCGGCTGGAAGGTCACCACCGCGTCGAGGCGGTTGTAGAATTCCGGCCGGAAGAAGTCGCGGGCGGCGTCGGCGTACGGGGCCGGGCGGTTGCCGAAGCCGAACGTCTCGCGGCGGTCGGCGCCCAGGTTCGACGTCATGATGATGACGGTGCTGCGGAAGGTCGTCGCGCGGCCGTAGCGGTCGGTCAGGCGCCCCTCGTCGCAGACGCCCAGCAGCACCTCGAAGACCTCGGAGGCCGCCTTCTCGATCTCGTCCAGGAGGAGCACGCAGAACGGCTGCTGGCGCAGGCGGCGGATCAGCGGGCTCGGTTCGCCGTCCGGGGGGCCGAGCAGTCGCGCCACGGCGTCGAACCCGGCGTACTCGCTCATGTCCAGCCGCACCAGCCGCTCGTCGCGCCGGCCGGCCGGCGCTTCGCCGTGACCGAACAGCGCCCCGGCCAGGGCGCGGGCCAGTTCCGTCTTGCCCACCCCGGTCGGGCCGACGAACAGCAGCACGCCCAGCGGCCGCCGGGGATCATTCAGACCCGCCTTGAACGTCGTCACGACCCGCGCCGCCGCCCGCACCGCCTCCTCCTGGCCGATGACCTGGGCGCGGAGCCCCGCCAGCAGTCGTTCGCGGTCCAACGGCTCCTCGTCGCGCAGCAGCCATCCGGGAAGGCCGGTGCGGCGGATGAAGTGCGTCACCGCGTCCTCGGCGGTGACGGGACGGTCGCGGTGGGCGCGGGCGTGGCGCTCGCACAGCGCGCGGACGAAGCCGACGGCGGGGCCCGGGAACACGTGGTACGGGGCGAAGCGGCGGAACAGATGATAAACGCGGTCGCTGAAGCCGGGGGAAACCTCGAGGCGCAGGTTCTGGGCCTGGCGGGCGGCGGTGCGGTCGAGGACCGTCAGGGCGGCGGCGCGGTCGAAGCCCGGGACGTGCAGGACCGGGAACAGGTCGGCGAAGCCGGGCAGCAGCCGGCGGCAGGCGTCCAACTCGCCGGGGGTGCATTCGGCGGCCAGGCGCAGCTCGCCGCGCTGCAGGTAGGGCAGGAAGAAGGCGGCCAGGCTGTCGCCGGGGCCGGTGCCGCCGGTGCGGACCATGTCCAGCAACCCCTCGACGCACAGCACGCCGGGGAGCCGGGCCAACTCCTCGATGACTGCCTCGCAGCGCTCCTCCCACTGGCCCAGGTACTTCATGCCCGCGATCAGCCGGCCGGCGCCGGTCAGCCAGAACAACCGCGGTGACAACGGCGTGTCACCGCTCCGCCGGGCCTCCGCCGCGTGCAGCCGTTCGACCGTGCGCACCGCTTCCGCCAGGACCGACGTCTTGCCGGCGCCGGCTTCGCCGACCAGCAGCAGGTTCGTCCGTTCGTGGTGCAGCTTGCGCACGGCCTCGGCCACCAGGGCCTCGCGCTCCCACGCTGCCGACAGGTGCCGGCGCACGCCGCGGTCGCCGAGCGGCTCGGCCACCTGCGACAGGGCGGGCAGCTCCGCTTCGCGAGGAATCGTCGGAGTCCGGGGTCGCACGCGGACGAGGACTTCCTCGAGCCGCACGGACGGCGGCGGCAGGCGGCGGGCCAACTCGCGCGGCGTCAGCCCCTTGAGCGCCAGCTCCGCGTAGCGCCGGACCAGGGCCGGTAGGGCGTCGGCCTCGTGATAGTAGAAGCGCACGCCGAGCAGCGGCAGGGCGGCGACGAGCAGGCCGCTCGTGAGACGTCCGGAGACGCAGTGGACCGGCAGGGTCATCGGCTCATCGCAGGCGTAGACGCGGTCGCCGGAGCGGTACTCCGGCCGCACCTCCACCTTGACGACGCTCAACTCGGGGTCACACAGCCCGGGGCCCGCTCGGTCGGGGTGGCGCCGGAAGAGCCACTCCAGGTAGTCGCGCAGCTGTTCGAGGGCCAGCGTGGGCGACCGGCCGAAGCCAGCGGCGTTCTCGTCATCGCTCTCCACGGGAAGGGCGGTGTGGAAGCCGGCGGCGTCGCGCAGGACCACGGTGGCGAAGCGGTGCAGCGGCATGAGTGGAGTTCCACGATCCGTTTAGCGGCGGGTCGCAGACCCGCGCGGGTCTGCGACCCGCCGCTAAGAAATCATTTCGATAATGGCGAGCGGCGCGGCGTCAGCCCGCCGGTTTCGGCTTCACCGGCGGGCTGACGCCGCGCCGCTCGCCATTCGTGAAACAGTTTCTAAACGGATAATACATCATCTGTAATTTCCGGCGGCAGCGGCAGGGCGGCGAGCAGGCAGGCGCCCACGCCCGCGCCGCCGGTCAGTCCGGTGCGCAGGTCCACCACACCGGTCTGTTCCCCGTAGACCCGCAGAACCGGCCCGGGGTTCAGCGGGTCTTCCACGACGGCCTCCCCGCGGGCTAGCGCCTCCAGCCAACGCTGCCGTCGGGCCACCCAGTCGCGAACAACAGCCGCCGGCTCGGTTCCCGGCTCGACGGGCAGGACTACGAGCCGCACCGGCTCGACCGCGGCGTGGGCCGGGCAGAACAGGTGGATGCCGGCTTCCAGCCGGGCGACGGCGAGGGCGTGCGGTCCGTGCAGGACGCAGAACCGTTCGGCGGCCCCCCCCTTGGCGATCGGCTTCGGTGCGGTGACTTCCAGGCGCAGGGCGGGCAGGGACTCCCGATAAAGATCGAGCAGCTGGTCGGCCGCCCCTCGCCCACCGGCGCCCAGGGCGAGCGGCCACAGCACGACCGATTCGACGGACGGCGCGAGTAGGCTGTCGGCCAGCAATCGCAGCAGGGCCACCTGGCCCAGGAGGGATTGCAATTCCTCGGCGTGCGGCCCCACGGCAGGCGTGGCGGAAGCGGCCACTTCGCGCAAGTATTCGTTGATATCGAGCGCCGAGGCCATCTCTTGAAGGAGGCGGTCGTGCCCCTGGCGCCACCAGCTCCGACCTCGTCGCCACGTCCGGTGGGGTCGCAGCGCGTCGGGGCGGCGGAAAATGGGAAGGACTCGCTGCCCCAACTGATCCTCTTCCACAACATCGCTCAGCTCCCGAACCCGGGCGCGCACATGCTCGATTTGCTCGCGCAGGACGAAGTAGCGGTACTGCTCCGCGCTCACCTGGCCCAGGGTCAGCGGCCCCTCCGGCCGCAGCACCGCGAACTCGTCTTCGATCCGCCGCACCGCCGACCGAATGCGGCGCAGCATCCCCTCGGCGTCCTCCAAACCGGGCGCCCGACCCTGGCACAGCGTCGCCTCCTCCAGGGGTCGGACCCGCACCGTCAACGCTTCCGGGCCAGGGTAGACGCGCACGATCGTGAACGCCCCGGGCGGCAGCTCCGCGAGCTGTTCGGCCACCGGCTGGGCCAGGTGCCGCTCGACGGCCCGCTTCAGGGCCCGCGCTCCCAGCACCGGGTCATAGCCCTGATCGATGACCCGCTCCAGCGCCGGCGCCTCCACGGCCAGCAGGCACTTGCGCTGCACCAGCCCTTCGCGCGCGAAGACGTCGCCCATCAGCTTGCCGGCGATCACTCGAACGTGCTCGCGCGTCAGGCGGCGGAAGGGGATCACCCGATCCAGGCGGTTGAAGAACTCCGGCCGGAAGAATCGCTCCGCGGCCTGCACGAACACGGCGTCGCGGGCGGTGTCATCCTCGCGCAGGCCGAAGCGCCCTTCGGACTCGCGCACACCCAGGTTCGAGGTCAGCACGATCAGGGCGTTGGTGAAGTCGGCGGTGCGGCCCAGGGCGTCGGTAAGTCGGCCCTCGCCGAGCACCTGCAGGAGCAGGTCGAACACCTCGGGATGCGCCTTCTCGACCTCGTCGAACAGGAGCACGGCGAACGGTTGGCGGCGGAGGGCGGCGGTGAGCAGACCCTCGGGCTGGCTGAAGGTGCCGACCAGGCGCGCTGCCGAGCCGGGCTCGCCGTATTCGTTCAGGTCGAAGCGCAGCAAGCGCTCCTCGTCGCCGAACAGGAAGCGGGCCAGGGCCTTGGCGCACTCCGTCTTGCCGACGCCGGTCGGTCCCAGAAAGAGGAAGACTGCCAGCGGCCGATCCGGGTCGTTGAGGCGAGCCTTGGCCACGCTGATGGCATCGGCGGCGGCATTCAGGGCGTCGTCCTGACCGATCACTTGCCGCGCCAGGTTGTCGAACACCTCCTGCCGGTCCAGTCGCGCCTCGCGGTCCAGGAACGTCACCGCCAGGCCGCTGCGGCGGCGGAACTCCTTCAGGACGTGAGCGCGGCCCACCTCATCGTTATGAATGAGCGGCTCCTCCTCGTCGGCGGCGCCGCCTTGGTACTTGACCGCCAGCTGGCGCAGGAACGTCGCGGCCTTGCCGGGGAAGGCGACCCCGCGCGCGTAGCGGCGCTGCAAGTCGAGCACCACGGGCAGGACGTCCAGGCCGAAGAAGCAGCGGTGCCGGCCCTCCAGTTGCCGTTGAACCTCCAGAAGGATGCGCAAAGTCTCCTGATCGGACGGTTCGCGCAGCGGCAGCAGATGGAACAGGTCGGCGAAGCCACGGTCGCGCTCGCGCAGCACGCGCAGGGCCTCCGGCGTGATCTCGCCCAGCACCTGCACCTCGCGCCGCTCCAGGTACGGCTTGAGCACGTCGGCCACGCTCAGCGTCGAGCAGCCGCTCTGGCCGGCCAGAAACAGGCCCAGCAGGTCGTCGAAGTAGAGGATATGACGGCGCCGCCGAGTCTCCTTGAGGATGGCCAGCAGGCGATTCTCCCACTGGCCGACGTAGGACATGCCCGAGATCAGTCGCGCCGGCGCCAGCAGCCAGACGTTGCCCCGGTCGCGGAAGGCCGAGCGGCGGGCGCAGACCCGGCGGTAGACGAATTCGTGGATCAGCGCCGTCTTGCCCACCTGGCGCGGCCCGACCAGCAGCAGCGGCCGGTGCTCCCCGGAGTCGAGCATCTGCGTCAGCTCGGCCAGCTCGGCGTCGCGCAGCACGATGCGGTCCAGCTCGTCGGGATACTGCCAGTCGAGGCAACGGCCGACGCGGCGCAGCTCCGCGGCCCCATCGACCGGGGCCTGGGAGCCCAGCATCAGGAACTCTGTCTTCGGCGGCGCGGGCGGCACGGCCGGCGGGCGCACGGCGATCTCCAACGGCGTGACGTAGGCCGTCCCCTTCAGGCTCCACATCTCGGGATCGCACTCGGGGTCTTCGCGCTCCAGGTCGCGGAAGTGGCGGGTCAGCATCTCGCCGGCGCGGTCGGCCAGCAGCTCGCTACGGGCCAGGTCGAACCAGACTTCGGGGACGCCCGGCGTGAAGGCCAGGCGCCGGCCGAAATGGCGAAAGGTCACGAACAGGAACCGGCAGCGGGCGGTGCGCCGCCGCAGCGCCAGGGTCAGGTCGAGGCGCTGCGTGCGCAGCTGCGGGGAGAAGGTGTAGTCCGCCAGATCCTCGTGCCGCTTCGCCTTCCCCAGCCTGTTGAGCCGCTGGGCCAGGTCCTGGGCCAGCCGGGTGAGCACGCGCTCCAGCCGCTCGCCCCTCACTTCGGGCTGGCCGAAGAACAGAGGCCGCGCCCGGTAGACAGTCGCGCCGCCGCCGGGTCGGGAGCTTTCCACGTAGATGGGGAGAGTCAGGTTCATGGCAGCGTTCCTCCCCTCGCCCCGGTACTCCGGGGAGAGGGGGGAAAGAAGGGGTCACTCCTCCAGCAGGGCCTTCATGGCCCGACGCAGATGCTTGTTGATCGCCTCGGCCAGCGCGTGGGCCAGGGGGTCGTTTCTCCAGGGGAGTTTCTCGGCCAGCAGCACGTCGTCGAGGACCTCCTGGCCGCGGTCGTAGCTACGCCGGCGAGGCTGTGTGCCGATGGCGCCGCGGCGCGTGATGCCCGGCGGCGGCAGGTAGTCGGTCAGTTCGGCCTCGCTCCCCTCGACGAGGCAGGCGATCGGTTGCGGATTTTTTGGGTCGCGTAACACATGCAGTCCCTGCTCCGGCATGAAGCGCGGGGCGGCTCCGGCGCCGCGCAGACTCAGGGCCAGGCCCGGCAGGCGCGGCGGCGGGGCCGCCAGGAACGAGGCGATGTCTTCGACCTTCTTCCGCACCAGGACTTCTCGCTCCGGCCGGCGGCCGGCGGCGGGGATCCAGAGCCGGTCCGCCCGCCAGAGCTGCCGCGGCGGCTCGCCTTCCTGATCCGATACCGGAGCGGTCTCGGCGGCCTGCTCCTTGCCGGCGGCCGGGCGCTCCTGTTTCCCCCCGTCCGGCAGCAGGTAGGCGATCATTGCGACGGCCAACCCCATGCCCTTCGCCGCGGCGACGTAGGCCCCCGCCAACTCGGTCAACCAGGCGGGATCCTCGGCGAACAGCGCCAGCGTCAGCCGATCGGGCCGGGGGAACTCGCGGCAGTAGAGGAACAGCAACAGTTCGTCCCAGGCCGCCGACACCGAGGTGGCGGTCAGCGCCCGTTCGTCCGGGCCAATTTCGCCGCCTTCGCCGTACAACCGCAGCAACCACCGATCCTCGAGCGCCGCGGCTCCGATCACCAGGTCGCGCACCCGGTCGGCGGCCTGGCGGAGACGGGCCACGCGAGCCATGCGCTCCTGGTCGGCGGGGCGGACGACCGGGGCACTGGCGAGGGCGCGGCGACGCACCTCCTCGGGGGCCTCGGCCAGCCGAGCCATCCGCACGGCGTGGACGCGCTGCCGCTTCTCGAAGCGTTCCTGTTCTCTCTCCAGTTGATACAGTTCGTTGTGCAACTCGCGCAGCGCCCGGCACCTCTCCAGCGCCTGCACCAGCCGGCGCAAGCGGACAGCCTCCTCAGCCGCGACGGTCTGGGCGGCGGCCCCGGTGCTGGCCGAGAGTGGCCGGCCGGCGGCGTCCGTGCGCGGCTTGACGGCACAGCGCAAGGCACCCTCCTCCAGGCTCACGTTGGCGGCGAGGGCGAAGTCGGTCCCGTGGCGGTTTAGCCCGTGGGCCAGCGGCGCCAGCATCTCGCGCTCGACGGCGCGCAGCAACGGCCGCGCCCCATAGCGTGCGTCGAAGCCGGCATCGGCCAGGTACTCGGTCACGCCTGCGCCGACGGTGAGCGTCACGCCGCGGTGGCGAATGCCGTCGCGCGTCTCCAGCCGCCGCAGGTGGCGCTCGGCGATCCGGCGGATAACGGCGGCGCCCAGGGGGGCGAAGGGCACCAGCTGGTCGATGCGGTTGAACAGCTCGGGCCGCACGAACGCCTGCACGGCGCGCACGAAGTGGTCCCGTGCGGCCGCCTGTCGCGCCGCCTCGTCCGCGCCGGCCGACCCCGCGAAGCCGATCGACCCCTGCTGGAACGACTCGGCCCCGAGGTTGGACGTCAAAATGATCGCCGTGTTGGTGAAGTCCGCGAGCCGCCCCGCCGGGTCGGTCAGCCGGCCCTCGCCCAGGATTTGCAACAAGAGATCGAAAAAGAGCGGATGGGCCTTCTCGAACTCGTCGAACAGGAGCACGCCGAACGGCTGCTCGCGCACCCGGGCGGTCAGCAGGCCCTCGGCGCCGAAGGCGCCGGCCAGGCGCTGCACCGCCAGCGGGTCGCTGAACTCGCTCATGTCGAAGCGCGTGAGCCGATCGCGCGCCCCGAACAGGAACTCGGCCAGCGCCTTGGCCATCTCGGTCTTGCCGACGCCGGTCGGGCCGATGAACAGCAGCGAGGCGATGGGCCGCCGCGGCCGGGTCAGACCGGCCTTGGTGGCGGCAATCAGGTTGGCCACCAGCTCGACCGCCTCCGCCTGGCCGATCACGCGCTCCGCCAACCAGGTCTGGGTGCGCTCCAGGTCCAACCGCTCCGCCGGGTCGAGCAGGACGCGCGGCAGGCCGGTCTCGCGGGCGAACGCGGTCAGCACGTGAGCCGGGCGGACGGCCGGCTCGTCGCGGCAATCGTGCAGCAGACCCCGGAGGAAGCGCAGCGGGCGACCCGGGTAGGCGGAGTAGGTGGCGTAGCGCCGGTGGAGACGGTCGAGCGCGTCGAGGGTGTCGTCGGCCAGCGGCTTGCCGTCGGGCGGCGGCAACGCCTCGGCGACGTGGCGGAGGATGGCTCGCCCCTGGGCGGCCTCGGGTTCCGCGACCACGAGCTGGTGGAAGGCGGCCAGCAGATGGGGATCCTCGCGCTCGATGATCGGCACCTGCTCGGGCGTGCATTCGGCCACCGCCAGCAGGTCGCCGCGGGCCAGGGACGGGCGCAGGAAGGCGGCCATGCCGAGGACGTTGTATTCGCTCTTGCCGACCTGCATCAGCTCAACCAGACCGCCGAGGTGGACGACCGCCTTGCGCCGGGCCGCTTCGCGCACCACCAGCCGGCAGCGCTCCTGCCACATGCCGTAGCCGCTCATCCCCGCGACCAGCCGGGCGCCACTGGTCGCCCAGAACGGCGTCGCGCCGAGGTTGTAATCGGCACGGCGGCGTGCCAGCTCGCGCACCGCCGCCGTCTTGCCGACGCCCGACGCTCCCACCAACAGCACACTGCGCGGGGAGGAGGCGGCGAGCACCTCGGCCAGCTGCGCCACGGCCGGCCCGAGCCCCCAGGTCGGCTCGGACGGCGCTTGCGTCAGGTCGCTGGCCACCCGGGCGAGCACGGACGGGGTCTGCTCGCGCTCCCGCTCGGCGGCCAGGGCCCGCGCCTTGGCCGGCCGCAGCAGGACGCCGACGGTGAGCCGATCGATCTCCGTGTGCCTGACCCGCTGCAGTCCGACGAGGTAAGGCAGCGTCAGGGCGGGGGCGCGGGCCAGGGCGGCGCGGATTTCGGTCGGGAGCCGGGCGGACAGAGTGGCGGGCGATTCGGCGACGACCTCGATCCCCAAAGCAGGGACGAACGCCAGCGCGGCGCCGCCGTGGTCCCAGGTGATGATGGGGAACGACAGCGGCAGCGGCTCGCGCCACCCCGCGGCGGGGTCGGCCGGGTCGAGCGCCAGCGATACCGCGCTGACCGCCGGCTCGCCGCCGACGTGGCGGCGGTACAGGGCGGACAGCGGCGCCTCTTTCAGGAGGCGGCGGAGGTTGCGGCGCACCGGCTCGGCGAGCCGTCGATGGTCCGCGCCCAGGCGACTGACCTCCGGGAAGCCGAGCGCCTCGGCCAGCACCAACCCGTTGTCGAGCCGCCGGAAGACGACCCAACAGGGAAACTTGGTCTCGATCATGCCCACCATCAGACCTGCGAGGAGTGTGCCTGTCAACCAGGACCGACGGAAGGACAGGCGGGTTCGCGAGCATCGGGGAGGATCGAGAGCCTCGGCGCCTCGTGAGCCCCGGGTCACGGCGAGGGTTGGCTCCCCTGAGCAAGGCGAGCGAGCAGGTCGGCGGGAGTGAAGACAGGGGGGGAGACCCCAGGAAGCCGCTCGGGTCGCGTGTCACAACGCTATCCTTTTGGGCTTCCATCGCGCAGGCGAGCTGCAGGTTGTCTTCAAAGTCGCTGCCGTAAAGGGTGCGCGCCAGTTCCAGCGTCGAGCGGTGAACGGGGACGATGTCCAGGGTATCCAGGCAAACTCGCACCGCGTCCGCCGCCCGTTGCAGGTTGGTCTGGCGGCGGATCACGTAATAAATGGTGGGCAGGGTAAACGCAGCGATTCCCGCCACGATCCGGCCGTTTCGATGCGCGTCCCAGACCTGGGCCGCGTCGGAATACCAGGGTTGGCGGACAAGCAAGTAGTCGAGTACGACATTGATATCGAGAAGGGGCTTCATTTCCCGTACTTCGTCATGCGGTACTCATCGATCCATTGCTTCACCGTGGCATCGTCGGGTGCTGGCTTATCCGTCTCGAACATGGCCTCGACCTCCGCCGCGGACGGGCCGCGCGGGAGGGCGGGAGCCGGTTCGGGCGAGAACCCGTTTTCCAGCGTTTCGAGGATGCGCCGCGCCAGCGCGATCCGCAGGGAAGCGGGCCAGGATTGCACCCGCCGCACGACCTCGTTCACCTGGTTGCTCTCGGCGATGGTCATCTCTCACTCTCCCTTGGCTTGGCCCGATTGCGCCCGGCGGCTCCAACCGAACCCTCCCCTGATGGTACACCGGCCCGGGGCTGCGGCGATATGGTCTGCTCCCCAAAAACCGGTCCATGTGGTATGAGAGTCTCTGAGGCCCTGCGGGGCCGGGAGACGAACCATGAAGCGACACACGGCCGAAGAGGTCATCCCCAAGCTGCGCCAGGCCGAGGCCGACCTGGCCCAGGGCCCGAGCATCGCCCAGGTCTGCCAACGCCTCGGCGTCAGCGAGCAGACCTTGCACCGCTGGCGCAGCCAGTACGGCGGCATGAAGGCCGACGAGGCCAAGAGGCTCAAGGAGCTGGAGGCCGAGAACCCCCACGTTGTTTGCCATGCTGAGGTACCCTAAGCGGCCAAGGAAGAACAACGTCCAACCGAGTTGGTAGCCGCATTCGCCAGAAGGCGGGCCAGCCGGCGATTCAACCCGCATTCTGGCGAATGCGGCTACGAAGTTATTCTTCCTTGGCCGCTAAGACGCCGCCAAGAGAAACCATCTTTCGCCAGGGTGCTCCCCATTTTTCTCAACTTGGTTTCTTGTCAGCGCAGCTGTGGTTTTCAGGGTCAGGAGCGCTTGCCTGATTTGCTTATCGCTTAGGTTCTTGTCGAACATTTCCCGAATCTCGGCCCAGTTCATTCCCTCTGGCCTCGACTGCAAGGCTTCCAAGATCCGCTTTGCGATCACGTTTTCTTGCCCCGCCTCACGCTCGCGCAGTTGCTTCTTGGCCTCAATTCGCTTGCGGATGTTTCGGTCAAGAATTTCCTCTTCTTGCGGGTTCACATCGGGTTCTTCAGGCATAGAGGGATACCTCCTTTCTTGGGGTCAAGCCAGTAGTCGTTGAAGACCTCCAGTGAGCGAGACCCGGCGGTCAGGTCAAAGACGGCATGGTACAGTTCCACGCCGTTGGTTTGCCACCACTCGGGTCCGCCCTCTTCTTCAAACAAATCCTGGATGGATTCTAACTCGTCGCTGAACTGTTCCCGGATCATCCCCGCCACCTCTGGGAATGCAGCGGGCGTGCCCTTCCGGACGTCATCTGCGTTAGCCGTTCCCTTTTCCAGTTCGTCGAGAGTCTGGTCGAAACCGTATTTCGGCCAGAGAAAGAAGCCGATGAAGGAGCGCTGCGGATCGGGATTTTGCGCGTTAACTCTGGCCGCATGGCAAGCAATGTAGGCGATTCCCCCATAGAAGGCGTTCTCGACCTGCGCCCGCAGTCTGCTTGCGCCAACCCCGCTCCGCTGTTTGTCGGCTCGTATACGCATTTTCTCGTTCCAGATATAGACCTTACCGTCCTTGTCCTTCCGCAGATGTCGCTCCCACTGCTCGAAGTCCGCATGCTCGATTCGAGCATGGATCTGCTGTCCGTCTGGGCCCACGCCGAGATGCACCGTCGCATCGTCCAGCGCGCCGACCATGTGCGCAACGTCTTCGGGCACCGCCCCTTCGCCCAGGAACCGCGTGAGCAACTCCCGCACCTTTGCCGACTCTTCGCCCCCTGGAAGCCGAACCGTCGCCCGTGTCGGGTTCGGCCAATCGCGTGTCGGTGCCTTCCCCATCATGGCGGCCCCAGCTGTTTGCGGCCAAGTGAACAAATGGACAAACGGTGACACTCTTCTTAAGCACTTTGTGGACTTGAGTTGCAGAGCAATTTGTCCTTATCGGGGCCGAGAAGAGACAATTACGCCAGAAGTCAAAGAGCAGCAAGGTAAGGTGTTGCGAAGAGTGCCACCATTTCCCCCTCGTCCAGGATCAAGTTCAGGTCGATGAGGACGTTCATTGGCCGTACTTTTTCATCAGCTCTTCTTCCAGGATGCGCTGGCACTCCTCGTCGTCGGGTTTGTCCGTCTTGAACATGGCCGCGACCTCCGCCGCGGACGGGCCGCGCGGGAGGGCGGGAGCCGGCTCGGCCGGGCACCCGTTTTCCAGCGTTTGCAGGATGCGCCGTGCCAGCGCGATCCGCAGGGAGGCAGGCCAGGATTGCACCCGCCGCACGACCTCGTACACCTGGTTGCTCTCGGCGATGGTCATCTCTCACGCTCCCTTCGGCTCGGCGCGATTGCGCCCCAGCGGCTCCACTCGAACCCTCCCGTGATGGTACACCGGCGGGGGGTGGGAGCGATAGCCGGAAGGACTGCCACGCGGCGGTCCCTGCTCGAGGCTGGCCGCGGCGCCGCAATTCTCTTGACCCTCGTCCGGCGGCGCTTAGAATGGAGCGATGTTGGGTCGTGCTAACGTGGCGCGACGGGCTAAAGCCCGCGGACGGTTGGCCGCTTACTGATTGTCCCCGGGGTGTCTTTAGCGGAAGGAGGTGGTCCGGTGTGTAATAGTAAGCAGGTGCGGCTGCTCTAACGCAGCCGACGGGCTGCCGTCGGACGCAGCCGCAAACGTTTGTAGGGAACCCCGGTGCGTATCTCACCGGGGTTCCCCTTCTCCACCGCATTACTGCCGTGGCCGAATTGAAGGAAGGGTCCCGAGCCAAGCGAAGCACGCCTCAAACGACAGACCCTCCACGACCTCTTTGTCGTGGCCGAATTGAAGGAAGAAGGGGAATGGTGCGGCGTGTAGTTGCCCGGTCGGACAACCATGCGGCCCTGAAACCCACGCGGTTTCAGGGCCGTTTTTGTTTACCCGCGCATCGATCCGCGGTTACTCCGTTGGCGGTGCGCCCCGGCGTTCCTGACACCTACTTCACCGCGAGACGCATCCCATGATCGTCGTCATGCAGTCCGGCGCCAACCAGCGGCAAGTCGATCACGTCATCGAACTGATCGAGTCGCTGGGGTTGCGCAGCCACGTCATTGTCGGCACCGAGCGCACCGTCATCGCCGCCCTCGGCGAGAAGCGCGACGGCGCCAAGCAGGCGCTCGAAACCGGCGAGGGAGTCGAACAGGTGGTCCCGATCCTGGCGCCTTACAAGATGGCCAGCACCGAGGTCAAGAAGGAGCGCACCGTCGTCCAGGCCCTCGGACTGAAGGTCGGCGACAAGGCCCTCGGCGTCATCGCCGGGCCGTGCTCGGTCGAGAGCCGGGCGCAGGTTCTCGAGATCGCCCACGCCGTCCGCGCCGCGGGCGCCGCCGGGCTCCGCGGCGGGGCCTTCAAGCCGCGCACCAGTCCGTACAGCTTCCAGGGGCTCAAGGAGAAGGGACTGGAAATGCTGGCCGACGCCCGCGCCGAAACCGGCCTGGCCGTCGTCACCGAGGTCATGGCCCCGGAGCACGTCAAGATGGTGGCCCATTACGCCGACGTCCTGCAGGTCGGCGCCCGCAACATGCAGAACTACCCGCTGCTGGAGGCGGTCGGCGAGGCGGGGGTGCCGGTCCTGCTCAAGCGCGGCCCGTCGGCCACGATGGACGAGTTCCTCCTCGCGGCCGAGTACATCCTCAAGACGGGCAACACGCAGGTGATGCTCTGCGAGCGCGGCATCCGTACTTTCGAGGAGCACACGCGCTTCACGCTGCCGCTGGCGACGGTGCCGTACCTGCACCAGAAGACGCACCTGCCGATCGTCGTCGATCCCAGCCACGGCACCGGCAAGGCCAACCTGGTGGCGGCGATGGCGCGGGCGGCGGTGGCCGCGGGCGCCGACGGCCTGATCGTCGAGGTCCACCCCGACCCGGAGAAGGCGCTCAGCGACGGCTACCAGACGCTGACCCTGCCGGCCTTCCGCGACCTGATGGCCGAGTGCCGCAAGGTGGCCCTGGCCGTCGGCCGGGAGATGTGACCTTACTCTTTTTCGATCGAAGGAGTACCCTTTTTCTCGCTGACCGGCTCGAAGATGACCGTCACGCGGGTGTCCACTGCCGGGATGTGCTCGGTGAACGGCTCGAAGGCCCGAGTCTCCGGGGCACTCGGGGTGTGGACCGTCAGGTCGAGCATGGCCGTGGGCACGTTGATGACGCAGACGTAGGCGCCGTCGCCCTGGGCGGCGTACTGTTTCGGCTTGTCCGGCCCATCGGGGTTGGGCCAGAGGAGACTGCCGGCGAAGACCCAGTCGGTGTCCAGCTCCTTCTTCGTCGCCACGTCGCGGATCCACCTGCCGGCGGGGACGGTCCCCAGCTTGCCCTGTTCCTCGTATTCCAGGGTGATCTTGATCCGCGACCCCGTAGGCGGCCGGAACTGCGGGTCGAAGCGGGCGGGGGAGCCGGGGTCGGCGCCGGCCGCCACGAGAGCGGTGTGGATGACCTGGGCGTCGGCCGCCGTCGCCAGGATCGACTCGTGCTCCTTGGTCTTGCTCCGGCAGAGCAGGCACTCCAGCCCGTAGGCCCCCCGGCGCAGGCAGACCCACGCATCGACCCGCACGCGGCGGCGCGTCCCCTCGGTCTCCAGCCAGACGTGCTTGCCCAGCTCGGACTTCTTGATCTCGCCGCGCGTGGCGGCGGGCGGCGGCGACTCGTCCCGGGAGCAACCCAAACCCCCGAAACTCAACGCCAGGAGGCCGACGAACACCCCGGCCGGCACGCGCATGGAGATTCTCATACCTGGATGACTCCCAACAAGTTACGGGACCGGCGGCGTCTCGGGCGCGGGGTTATTGTACTTGAAATAGTTGTCCCATGTCCAATCCAGCATTTCGAGGGCCTTCTCGATCGGCACGGCACTGTAGCGGTCGCCGGCCTTCTTGACGACGTGCATCCGCTCGAGCTTGGCGATGGCGTCGCCGATCTCGAAATCGACCTTCAGGCCGGTGCGGCCCTCCAGGTACGTCTCGACGTAGTCGTCCAGGCTGGCGCTGGTCCAGCCCTCCTCGCCGGCGTAGCGCCACAGGAAGTAGTAGGCCAGGATGATTTCGCGCGCCTCCTGCTCCTCGGCCTCGTCCAGCAACCGCGTCAGCACGCCGGCGTTGCTGTCGAGGTTCTGGTAGTACAGGCTCTCTGTCAGCGACAGGTGGTAGCTCTTCTTGAGCTGTTGGTAGCCGTAGTACGACTGGTAGCCGTAGCCGAGCGCCCCGCTGGCCACGATCCACATCAGCCAGGGGTTGCCGCTGGCGGTCCCCAGGACCACGTTGACCACGTCGTCGCCCCATGCCAGGATCTTCTGCCAGACCGAGCCGACCAAACGCCAAGCGATCATGCCGGCCCCGGTCAGCAGCGGCACGCCGATGCGGCCGCGGTCGAACTTCGACAGGCACACCCGGGCGCCCGGCAGCAGCATCTTGACGTCCTGCTTGGGAATGTCCTTGAACACCTTCAGGTAGACGCTCTGCGTGTCCACCTCCTTCGGCAGCCGCTTGTGCTTGCGCATCTTCAGGATGATGACCAGGCGCTTGTACACCGGCACCATCGCCTCTTCCTCGCGATAGCAGTTGCGCAGGCGGCGGCGCGTCCGCTTCTCCTTGGCGTCGCCGCGGGCGAACAGGGCGACGCGCTCGAAGGCGGCGAAGTCCACGTCCATGTTGATGCCCCAGTCGCTGGCCGCGGTCAGGGCCGGCTCCAGTTCGTCGCGGCAGAGGTGCTTGAAGTTGGCCCGCTCCATCAGCCAGCCGAAGTCGGAGAAGAGTTCGTTGAGCCGCTGCTGTCGCTCGTTGGCGCTGATCTTCAGCAGCGAACGCGTATCGCGGTCCGGGTCGAATGGCGCGTAGGCGTCCTTCAGTTCCTCCAGGCGCTGGTTGTACTGGAAGTGCAACGTGGCCCCCACCAGGCGGCAGAACTGGCGAAAGACGTCGCGCTCCTGCGGCTTGAGGTCCTTGTCGGCGCAGAGCAGATCGACCAGTTCCCCCCGACGGATGGGGATGAAGTGCTCACGGTCCTTGTACTCGGCCATCGGGCGCCCTCTCCTCGTTTCGCGCGCCTGGCCGCTTGCGGCTTAGCGCGAACGCTAAGCCGCAAGCGGCCAGGCGCAGGCGTCAAAACTCCATCATCTCCAGGCGGTCGTCGTCCGTCTTGACCAGGTTCTCGGCGAGGTGGTCGAGCGCCCCCTGGATTTCGCTGGCGCGCTCCGGCCGGTCGTGGGCCTTGTACGACAGGCAGCGGTGAATGAGGTCGCGCAGCGGCTTGGGCGTGTCGGCGGCGAACTCCTCGACCGGCTTGAACATGCGCTCGAACATCTTGGCATCGACCGGCACGCCGCCGTCCTCGACCGACAACGTCGGCGGCGGTAGGCGCCACGTCACCAGGCGATACATCAGGGCGCCGAAGTTGTAGATGTCGGTGCGCTCGTTAACCATCTTGTTCTTGGCCGTCTCCGGGGCCATGTACTCGGGCGTCCCCTGCACGCGCCCCTTGCCTTCGCCCTTGATCCAGGCCAGGCCGTAGTCGATGATCTTGACGTCGCCGGTGCGGCTGAGCATGACGTTGTTCGGCTTCAGGTCGGCATGGAACACCTGGCGGCGGTGCATGTGGACCAGGCCGGCGGCGATGCGCTCGAAGATCTGCACCAACCGCGGCAGGGCGACGCGCGGCAACTGGTCGAGCGTCTTGCCGTTGACGTACTCGATGAGCATGTGGACCTTCTTGACGCGGAACAGCCAGTCCTTCTGCTCTTCGAGGGCGTAGATCTTGATGAGGTTGGGGTGTTCGAGCATCTGGGCCACGCGGAACTCGTGCTCCGCCTGGTCGAGGAACTTCTGCTCGTCGGCGCCACCGATGGCCACGACCTTGAGGGCGTAGTGCTTGGAGTCGGCGGCGCGGCGGACGTGCATGATGGTGCTGTGAGCGCCCGTCCCCAGGGGGCCGACGACCTGGAACTTGCCGATGGTGAAGGCGCTCATGATCCCCAACGTCTCTCGGAATGGGGTACTCGTCGCAGATCTCAGCATCATCATACAGCGCCTCGCCGCCGGCTGCGGCGCCGGTCTGCTAGAATAGGGGGAGCAACATTCGTCCCTGGGCCGCACCATGTCCACCGCCGCGGAGTTGGAGTCCCTGACGCACGACTACGGCCGTGAGGTCTTCGCGCGCCTGCACCGCGGCGGCCCGCTGCCGCTGACCCCCGCCTGGCTCGACGAGCGCCTCATGGAGTGGACGATGGCCGACCCGGCGGTGAAGGTGCAGCTGTTCCGCTTCATCGACTGCCTGCCGCTGCTGCGCTCGCCCGCCGACATCACCCGCCACCTGCGCGAGTATTTCGACCAGGCCGGCGAGCACGTCCCCCGCTGGATCCACGCCGGCCTGCGCTGGCTGCCCGAGAACGGCCGGCTGGGCGCCCTGCTGGCGAAGACCGCGGCGTGGTCCGCCGAGCGCATGGCCCGCCGCTTCATCGCAGGCTCCGACCTTCCCGAGACGCTCCGGGCCATCGCCCGCCTGCGCGGCCAATCGCTGGCCTTCACCGTGGACCTCCTGGGCGAAGCGGTCATCACCGAGGCCGAAGCGTCGAGCTACCAGGGGCAATACCTGCACCTGGTCGAGGGGTTGAGCCGGGCGGTCAACGCCTGGCCGGCCGTCGATCTCATTGACCGCGACGAGCGCGGCCCCTTGCCGCGCGTCAACGTCTCGGTGAAGCTGTCGTCGCTGTACAGCCAGTTCGACCCCATCGACCCCGACGGCACCAGTCGCGTGGTCCTGTCCCGCTTGCGGCCGATCCTGCACGCGGCCCGGCACAACCGCTGCTTCGTCAACATCGACATGGAGCAGTACGCTTACAAGGACCTGACGCTGCGCATCTTCCGCCAGGTACTGGAAGAGAGCGACTTCCGCGCCTGGCCCGACGTGGGCATCGCCCTCCAGGCGTATCTGCGAGACACCGCGGGCGACCTGGAGGTTCTCGCGGAGTGGGTGCGGCGGCGCGGCACCCCCGTCTGGGTGCGGCTGGTGAAGGGGGCCTACTGGGATTACGAGACGGTCGTCGCGGCGCAACAGGGTTGGCCGGTGCCGGTGTTCACGCGCAAGTGGGAGAGCGACGTCAGTTACGAGGACCTGACGCGCTTCCTGATGGAGCGGCCGGAGTTGTTCCGCGTGGCCCTGGGCAGTCACAACGTCCGCAGCCTGGCGCACGGCATCGCCCTGGCGCAGCTGCTCGGCCTGCCGGATCGCAGTTATGAGATCCAGATGCTCTACGGCATGGCCGAGCCGATCAAGGAGGCGCTGGTGTCCCTGGGCCGGCGCGTGCGCGTCTACACGCCCTACGGCAAGCTGCTGCCGGGCATGGCCTACCTGGTGCGGCGCCTGCTGGAGAACACGGCCAACGAGTCGTTCCTGCGCGCCAGCTTCACGGAAAACGTCCCCGAGGAGCAGCTGCTGATGAATCCCCTGAAGAGAGGTGAGAAGGTCGGCGACGGGAGCGGCAACGGGCGCGCCTCAGTACTCAGTACTCAGTACTCAGTACTCAGTACCGAGAACGAGCCGCTGGCCGACTTCGCCAAGGAGGAGGCGCGCCGGCAGATGGAGGCCGCCCTGCAACAGGTCGCCGGCCAGTTCGCCCGCACCTACCCGCCTGTCATCGGTGGCGAGATCGTCCCGACCGATGCCTGGATTGAGTCGGTCAACCCGTCGCAAGTCCTTCAGGTCGTCGGCCGTTGCGGCCGGGCCACCGCGGCGCAAGCCGAGCGCGCCATCGCCGTCGCCCGGGCGACGTTCTCCGGCTGGCGCGACACCGAGCCGGCCAGGCGCGCCGACTACCTGTTCCGCGCCGCCGACGTGATGCGCCGGCGGCGCTTCGAGCTGGCCGCCTGGGAGGTCTACGAGTGCGGCAAGCCGTGGCGCGAGGCCGACGCCGACGTGGCCGAAGCTATCGATTATTGCGACTATTACGGCCGTGAAATGTTGCGCCTGACCGAGCCGCGCCACATGGACGTGCCTGGTGAGGAGAACGTCTATTTCTACGAGCCGCGCGGCCTCACCGTCGTCATCGCCCCGTGGAACTTCCCGCTGGCCATCCTGTGCGGCATGACCACGGCCGCCCTCGTGACCGGCAACCCCGTCATCATGAAGCCGGCCGAGCAATCGTCCGTGATCGGCGCCAAGCTGATGGAGGTGTTCCAGGAGGTCGGCCTGCCGCCGGGCGTCGTCAGCTACCTCCCCGGCGTCGGCGAGGAGGTCGGCCCGACGCTGACCAATCACCCGGACGTGGCGATGATCGCCTTCACGGGGTCGCGCGGCGTCGGGTTGCTGATCAACCGCGAGGCGTCGGTCACGCCGCCGGGCCAGGACCACGTCAAGCGAGTCCTGGCCGAGATGGGCGGCAAGAACGCGATCATCGTCGATGAGGACGCCGACCTCGACGAGGCGGTTCACGGCGTCGTCCACAGCGCGTTCGACTACGCGGGGCAGAAGTGTTCGGCCTGCTCGCGAGCCGTGGTGCTGGAGCCGATCTACGATCAGTTCCTGGCGCGGCTGGTCGAGGCGACGCGCAGTCTGACGGTGGCGCCGGCGGAGGACCCCGGCTGCGGCGTCCCGCCGGTCATCGACGCCGAGGCGCGGCGGCGCATCCTCGAGTACGTCGAGAAGGGCAGGGCGGAGAGCCGGCTAGCGTTCGCCGGTGAGGTGGGCGCCCTCGCGGAGGAGGGCTACTTCGTCGGGCCGCACGTCTTCGCCGAGGTGCCGCCGGCGGCGGTCATCGCGCAGGAGGAGATCTTCGGCCCGGTCCTGGCGGTCATCAAGGCGCGCGACCTGAGCCACGCTTTGGAGATCGCCAATGGCACGCCGTACGCCTTGACCGGCGGGCTGTACACGCGCAGCCCGCAGAGCATCGCGCGGGTGAAACGCGAGTTTCGGGTGGGCAATCTCTACATCAACCGCAAGATCACCGGGGCGCTGGTGGAACGGCAGCCGTTCGGCGGCTTCAAGTTGTCGGGCATCGGCTCCAAGGCCGGCGGGCCGGATTACTTGTTGCAGTTCGTGCTGCCTCGCACTATCACAGAGAATACCCTGCGGCGCGGCTTCGCCCCCGACGCCGTCCCCTAGCCGCTTGCGGCTTCGCAGGACCTGCCAAGCCGCAAGCGGCCAACCATCGAGGTTTCCCCCAATGCGCACCCGCCTTTTCGCCGCCCTCGTCGTTTTGCTGGCCTGGTTCGGCATCACCTCTGCCCAGGCGCCGCCGACCGAACTGAAGGGCCACACCGCCCTGGTCTACAACGTCGCCTTCAGCCCCGACGGCAAGATGCTGGCCACCGCCGGCTTCGACAACATTGTGAAGCTCTGGGACTTCCCTTCCGGCAAGGAGCTGCGCGAGCTGAAGGGCCACACCGGACCAGTGTACTGCGTGGCCTTCACCCCCGACGGCAAGACGCTCGCCTCGTCCAGCCACGACATGACCATCCGCCTGTCGAACGTGGCCGACGGCAAGCTGATCCGCGAGATCAAGGGGCACACCGGCATCGTCGATAGCGTCGCCTACAGCCCGGACGGCAAGATCCTCGCCTCCGGCAGCGCCGACAAGAGCGTGCGCCTGTGGAACCCCGAGGACGGCAAGGAGGTCAAGAAGCTTGGCGAGCACACCAACTCGGTCTACTGGGTGGCCTTCAGCCCCGACGGCAAAACGCTGGCCTCGGCGAGCGCTGACGGACTCATCAAGCTCTGGGACGTGGCCGGGCAGAAGGAACTCAAGACGCTCAAGGGGCACGACGGCGCCGTGACGAGCGTGGTCTTCGCCCCGGACAACGCGACCCTCTACTCGGTCGGATTCGACCGCCTCGTCCACGTCTGGAATGTCGGCACCGGCATGGAGACGAAGAAGTTCGGGCCGACGACGGACGACCTGTACGGCGTTACTTTCTCACGCGACGGCAAGCAACTTGCCACAGTTGGCTACGGCGGCAACCTGACGACGTGGAACCTGGCCGACGGCAAGCCGGCGTTCTCGAAGAAGCTCAAGTCGGTGGCCTACTGCGTGGCCTTCACGCCGGACGGCAAGGCGCTGGTGAGCGGCCACGACAACCAGATGGTCTACGTCACCTCGATCGGCCCGTGAGGAACGGGGGGGGAATGCCACGCGGAGGAATCGGCCATCCCCCCGCCGCCCCACGGCTCACCGCAGCGGAGCCACCTCGGCCTCACTGAACGAGGCCACCGGCGGGTTGACGAGGCGGAACCAGTCCTCGAAGCGCATGCTGACCGCGTCGCTGTGCGTGCCGGCCGGGAAGAGGATGTCGCCCGGCACCTGCATCGCGGTGTCCATGAGCACCTCGACGTTCTGCCAGTGGCGCAGCGGCGGGATGGCGCCCGTCTCGCAGTCGCCGAAGTACTGCTCCATCTCCTGCTCGCTCGCCAGGCGGACTTCGCGGGCGCCGAGCAGGCGCCGCACGCGGTCGAGGAGGACACGGCGGCTGGCGGGCAGGATCAGCTCCACCGGGCGGCCATCGATCATCGCGACGACGACCTTCGCCACGCGGTGGCCGCTGAAGTGCTCGCGCTGCGCCAGCGTTTGCGCGGTGTACGCCTCGGGGTGGTGCATTTCCTCGAAGGCGACGCCGCACTGCTCCAGCTCACTCTTGACCCAAGTTGCCGTGGACATGATTCACCTCCGAAATGTTAGGGATACGCGCGGTCGTCGGGGGGACCGCCGCACCGCCGTGCCTTTCGGAGTCGCTCACGGAGGGGGCGGGCGCGACCCTTCGACCAGTTTCATCCAGAGCGCGGGGCCGGCGCCGCTCGCCGCCCCGCAGTCGCAGCGCAGGTTGACGACGTGTCCGCCGGTGCGCACGCGCCGCCGGCACGCGGGACACTCCCAAACCCTACGCACGTCGAACTTGTTGCGGTGCCCCGGACCCTTGATGGCCGAGCCCTCCATCTTCGCTGGCACGGTCGCCGTGCCGGCCTTCTTGCCATCGTGAAGGGGAATCTCCCATTTTCTAGTCTATCCCGCCGCCGCGGCGCTGGCCAGCGGCCATTCACTCTGGCGGGGCGGTGGGGCGGTCTTCGGGCACAAAGATGTGGTTGGCCCCCGTGACCACAAGGTCGGCGGGGGTAGCGCTGCGGAGGGCGCCGTCGATGGCAGCACACAGCGACTCGCCGACGCCGCGCTGGCGGATGGCGTGAATCTTTTGGCGGCAGTTCTGGAACGCTTGCACGACCCGCGCGTCCCACTGGCCGCCGGCGCCCTCGGCCAGGATCTCCTCGACCCGGCGCGGCGGCACCGCCTCGCGGTAGGGCCGGGCGGTGCTCATGGCGTCGTAGCCGTCGGCCACCGCCAGGATGCGCGGCAGCAGCGGGATCGCCTCGCCGGCCAGGCCGTGCGGGTAGCCCTTGCCGTCCCAGCGCTCGTGGTGCCAGAGCACGCCGGGTAGCAGATTGCGGATCGCGTGCAGCTCCGAAAGGATGTTGTAGCCGATGGTGACGTGCTGCTTGATGTGCTCGTACTCCTCACGCGTCAGCGGCCCCGGCTTGGTCAGGACGCTGTCGCGGATGCCGATCTTGCCCACGTCGTGCAGCAGCCCCGCCAGGTAGATGTCGCTGAGGTCGTCCGCCGGCAGCCCTAGCTCCCGGCCCAACTCGACCGCGATCCGCGCCACGCGCTCGCTGTGGCCGAAGGTGTACGAGTCCTTGGCGTCCAGGGCCGCCGTCAGCGAGCGCGTCAGGCCGACGAGCAGCTCCTTCAGCTCCTGGTAGCGCCGGGCCGCCCGCCCGTGCAGCTCCAGCAGGGCGACGAAGGGGGTCAGCAGGACGGCGTCGGTCTTGCGGAACGGTGCCAGGGGACAGGAGACCGAGGACAGAGGAGGGGCGATTTCTTTCCTGTTCCCTGTCCCCCTGTCCCCTGTCCCCTTGTTCAGGGCGATGACCCACCCCGTCGGCCCCGGATCGACAACGGGGAGGGCGAGGAGGTTTGTCACGCCCGGGAAGCGGCCGCCCCACGTCCGGGGCGCGTCGTTGCAAAAGACCGGGTCGGCGGGGTCGGGGGCGCGGCCGACGAGTCCGGCCGCGAGTTGGCGGCAGTCGCCCGGGGTCAGGCACGCCTCGCCGACCACGATGGGCGGCGCGTCCGGCTGGCCCGGCACCCACAGGAGCGTGCGCGCCTGGATGAGGGGGAACGCCCCTTCGAGGGCCCGCCGGGCCGTGTGGGCGGCGTCCTTGTAGACGCGCGTGCGGCGCATCAGGTGGTCGAGGGTCAGCAGCGCTTCCCAGGCGGTGCCGGCCTGGCCGCCCGGGGCGACCGCGGCGGCCCCCTCGGGCCCTCCGCCGCTGCGCGTGAACATCAGGTCCGTCAGCCGCAGGCGCTCCGCGACCGCCTGGGCCCACTTCTGCAGGCGAAGGCGCTCCCGCTCCGAGCCCGGGGCGACGGCCGGCAGCTCACCGACCGCGACCAGCACGGGGCGGCCCGCGTGCGACAGCGGCAGCGCCAGGCAAAACGTCCCGCCGGCCAGCGCCGTCACCTCCGCCCGCCCGCCGGCCACGACCTCGGCGACGCGCCCCGCCGCCAACCCGGGGGCCTGCGCCGCGCCCTCCCCGCCGGGGACCGGGCTGCCGTCGGCGGCGTCATGGAAGCGGAAGCCGACGCCGAACTCCTCGCGCAGCACGACGGCCAGCGCCCGCGCCTGCTCGGCGCGCGTATACTGCCGGCGCTCCCTCGGGGCCTGCCGTTCCGTGAGCACGATGACACCCTCCACGGCTCACACCGCGGCCGCTTGCGGCTTCGCAGGGCCTGCGAAGCCGCAAGCGGCTGCGGCGCGGCTTACTTACTCCCAACCAGGTCGCGAAACTCCTGCCGCCCGCGCAGGCTGGCCAGGTCGTCGTCGGCGGCGGCCTTGTCGCGCCCGTACCCCTGGGCGAACGCCCGGCGGAGGAAGTCGAGGGCCTGCCGTGACATGGCGTCGTCCTCGGAGCCGAGCAGGGCCGTGACGCACGCGGCCGCATAAAGCGTTATGCCGACGGACGGCTCCTTCTTCAGGCAGAAGTTGACGTCTCGGAAGGCCGCCTCCGCCCGGCCCTTCCGCGCCAGCAGCACAGCCCGGAAACGCCGCGCCTCGATGAAGTCCGGCCGCGCCTCGAGGGCGCGGTCGAACCGCGCCAGTCCCGCGCCGGCCTCGCCGTGCAGGACGAGGACCACTCCCTGCCCGTACAGCGCGTAGGCGTCCTCCGGGTCTTCCCTCAGCACCTTCTCGAAGGCCGTGATTGCCGCCTTCGGCAGCCGCCGGCTGACGGCCACGCCGTAGCGGTAAAGCAGGACCTTGCGGACCCGCGCCGGTGCCGTTGCCACCCCGGCGAGGGCCGTCGCGAAGGCGGCGTCGGCCTCGGCGCCGCGGCCCAGCCCCTCCAGGGCGGTCCCCTCGTTGAGCGCCCGCAGCGCCTCGTCGCGCACGGGCCCCTTCCCCGCCCGGAAGTCGGCCAGCGCGTCGGCGTACCTCCCCAGCTCCAGCAGGGCCAGGCCGCGGTCCCAGTGGGCCAGGGCCATGTCCGGCTCGAGGGCCAGGGCGGCGTCGTAATCGCGCACCGCCTCCGTCCGCTCTCCCGCCGCGTAGAGCGAGTAGCCGCGGTTGACGTAGACCCACGCCTCCGGCGCCTGCCCCAGGCAGAAGCTGAAATCGGCCACCGCCAGGATGTGCTCGTCCAGGTTCTGGTGGCACAGGCCGCGCAGGCACCACGACCAGTAATGCCGCGGGTTGAGGGCCACGGCGCGGTCCAGTGCCGCGACCGCCTCGGCGAAGCGGTCGGCGCGGGCGTGGCCCAGCGCCAGCAGGTAGTGGTCGCGGGCGCTAGCCGGCGGCGTCCGCGCGGCCTCGTCGCGGGCCGCCTTCGCCTCGCTGGCCCGCCCCAGCCCTTCCAGGTAGGCGGCGCGGTCCAGCGCCAGGGCCGGCGACGGCATCACGTCGCGCACGGCCGCCGCCCGGTCGAGCAGTGCCAGCGCCTGGCGCAGCGACTCCGGGCTCGATCCCTGGCGGCGAGTCTCGGCCCAGGCGAAGAGCAGCAACAACTCGCGGACGTCCTCGGCCAGGCGCCGCCGGGTGTCCGGATCAACGCGGTTCCAGGCCGGCTGCTCCTGCCAATCGTCGTGCTCGGCTGCGCCGTAGAGATCGAGGGCCGTGCGGATCACTTCCGGCGCTTCCGGTCCCACGCCGCGCACGTCGTCGCGCGTGTTCCCCAGCCGCAGCGCCTTCAGGGCACCGGCCTCGAAGTCACGACGGCGATCCTCCGACTCCGCGACGGCCAACTGCTCGCGCGCCGTGGCCAGGTGGCCGCGGACGCCGACGAGGGCGCCGGCGCTGCACAGGAGCAGGACGGCGGCCGCGGTGCCGACCGACCCCGACGAGGCCAGGCGCGGGTGGCGGCGCAGCCACTTGGCGGCGCGCTCGCGCAGGCTCAGTTCCGGGGCGTGCGCCAGCGGCCGGTCGTCGAGGAAGCGGCGCAGGTCTTCGGCCAGGTCCTCCGCGCGCTGGTAGCGCCGCGCCGGGTCGGGCATCAGGCACTGGCGGGCGATGCTCTCCAGGCCCCAGGGCACGTCCGGCCGCTTCTTGCGCAGCGAGGGCACGGTGCGGCCGCGCTCCACCGCCATCGCCTCGATCAGGGCCGGCAGCGGCGCGTAGCTGGCGCTCTGGTCGAACGGGCTCTCGCCGGCCAGCATCTCGAACAACACCATGCCCAGCGAGTAGACGTCGGCCCGCCGGTCCACCTGGCGGGCCAGGGCGGGGTCGCGGGCGGCCAGGGCGCGCAGGTGCTCCGGGGCCATGTAGGCGACGGTGCCGCCGACGGTGGCCCGGGCCGGCTCGTTGTTGAGGTCCTGGGCGAGGTTGAAGTCCAGCAGCAGCGGTTGGCCGTCGCGGTCGAGCAGGACGTTGCTCGGTTTGACGTCGCGGTGCAGCACACCGCGGTCGTGCGCGTGCTGTAGCGCTTCCGCCAGCCGGGCCACGACCCAGGCGGCGGTGCGGTGAAAGGTCCAGCCGGCATACGGCACAGACGGGTCTCGTGGGGCAGGACTCCGATCCTGCCGACTGACACAAGCCTGAGGCGCCAGCGAAGGATGCGGTTGCTCCTTCGCTGGCGCCTCAGGCTTGTGTGAGTTCGCTGGCGCCTCAGGCTTGTGTGAGGTGGCAGGATCGGAATCCTGCCCGACGGGCGCGGCCAGGGCCAGGGCCCGCAACAAGTCGGCGCCGCTGCCCGGCCGCCGTCCGCTGGGCAGTCGCTGCAGCACGGCTGACAGGCTGGCGCCGCCGAAGTAGGGCATGCATACCGCGCGGATGCCGGCGGCCGCGTCTTCGTGGACCGAGTAGATCGGCACGATGTTCGTGTGCTGCAGCTGCGCCAGCGTCCTGGGCTCGTCGCCGGCGACCGCCGACACCTTGAGGACGACCGGGCGATCTGCCAGGCCGGCCTGCTCGGCGAGGTAGACACGGGCGAAGGCGCCGCGGCCGAGCAGGCCGCGCAGGCGGAAGCCGAATAACTCCTCGCCCACCTCGGGCAAGCGCAGCCCGCCGCCGGCGCTGCCGCTGACCGCCCCGACCGAGCGGAAGAAGTCCTGGCGGCGCACCAGGTCGGCGAGCGAGTCGCGCTGTTCGGGGAAGCGTTTCTCGTACTCGGCGAGGCTCACCTCCTCGCCGCTGTCGCGGCGGCGGCGATAATCCTCGAAGAGCACGCTGGCCACATCGACATCGACGGAGGGGTCGGCCGGCCAGCGGGACAGCACTTCCTCCGGGGTGGGTCGGCTGCCGTCGGCGCGGGGGGTGTTCACCTCTTCGAGCGCCTCGAGCTTGCGGCGGCGCGCGTCGAGGTAATCGACCTGCACCGTCGGCTCGTCGCGGCGCGGGGCGGGCTGGGCGGCGTCCTGGCTCGTCTTTTCGCTCATCGTTTTTCCGAAGGTGCGGCGCCAACGGGTCCGACCTGATCCTCGTCAGGCCTCCTGCCCCGTCGCCAGCGCAGGGGCACCAACAGCGCCCCGATCGCCACCGCGCAGGCCCAGCCCCAGGACGCTTCCCGGACGGCGTGCGGCGCCCCCTCGGCGGCGCCCCGGCCGGGGAGCACCGTACCCAGGGCGCCCTCGCCGCCTCCGTCTCCCGTCTCGGGCTGGACGGGGGCCCTCACGGCCGGGGCCGGCGCCTGCGTGGCGAAGCGGCCCCAACACTCGAACAGGGAGTCCAGCAGCCGCGTGGCCATCTCGGGGCTCAGGCGGGCCTGACTCGTCGTCACGCCCACCGCCGGGGAGCTGGACGACGAGACCGCCGCCGGGTCACCGGGCGACGAGAGCGCCGCCGGGTCGCCGGCGTTGTCGAGGGGGGCCTGAGTCACGATCAGCACGCCGAGCAGTGCGTTGGCGGTATTCGGGGCAGCCGGGGCGCGGACGACGAGCGCGCCCCCGGCCGCGTCGGCGCCGCCGGCCGAGGCCACCCCGTCGAGCGGGCTGAACCCCTGGGCGAGCACTGTACTGCTCGGCAGGGTGAACGCGCCCGGCAGGGCGCTGCTCGAGGAGGCCGCCGGGCTCACGTACGGCGCCGCCGTGCCGCCGGTGGTGGCGGCGGCCGTCGCCGCCGCGCCGCCGTCAGCGGTGCCGGTCAACAGGCGGACGCGGAGCGCCGGCCCCGGGCCGATCACCAGCGGCGTCGGGTTCTCGGCCGACCCGGAGTAGCTGAGCCTGATGCTGTAAGGGGCAGGCTTCCCGACCCAACTCACCCGCAGGACGTAGGTTCCGGCGTCCAGGTAGAACTGCTGCGGCGGGTGATGGGGATTGTAAGTGTAGGAAAATTCCACCTCAGACGCCGTGTTGAGGACGCTGACGGTGAGCTGAGCCGGCAGGCCGGACCCGCTGAAGCTGAACGAGTACTGGCGCGATTGCAGCACGGTGATGCTGTAGTCGTCCTCGGTGTCGGTGGCTTTCGGCGTCGGGCCGCGCTTAAAGAAGATACCCTGACTCAATTGAACCGGGTAGAGGACGCCGACCGGCTGCGCCTCGCCCGGGTAGTCGTTGCCGGGCTGCGACTGGACGGTGGTCTGGCCGCTCGCGCTCCCGAACACCCGGAAGGTCGTCACGAAGTCATGCTCCCCCGGCCCGGGGACGTTGCCGACCAGCGGGCTGCCGTCGAACGTAGCAATCCCGTCGGGGCCGTCGCCGGACAGGGTCAGGGTGTACTGGCCGGGGGTCACTGCGCTAAGGACCACGAAGGTCGCCGTGTTCGTGACGGCGTCGTACGACTCGAGGCGCAGGGGGGCGGGGGCATTGCCGGGGCCGGACAGGGTAACGGCGGACAGGGTGCCGTTTTGCCACTGCGTCTGGAGGTAGGTCTGGAAGGCGACCGAGAGCAGGTTCACCGGCTCGTCGAAGCGGACCTGGATCGACGTCAGCGGGCCGCCGCCGCCCGGCCCGGTGTCGGGCGCGACGGACACGACGTGCGGCGCCGGGCCGGGCGGCTGGACCAGCAGGTTGAGGACGTACGGCCCGGTGCTGTTGCCGAAGCTGCCGCTGTCGGGCTGAGTCGGGTCGAAGGGCCAGGGTGCGGTCGGGTCGGTCGGGTCAATGTAGTCCTGGCCGCTCGAGACCGCCAGGTAATAGTCGCCGGGCGTCAGCGGCACGAAGAGGGCGGGGTCGGTGTAGAGCGGTTGC
>DATFNV010000323.1:0-13817 GCA_035266225.1 Gemmataceae bacterium | reverse complement strand
TCCGTGGCTCGACACTGCTACTCTCCGCCGGTCAGGATGTCGCCCTCGGCCGCGGCCAGAAAGTGGTCGTGGAAGGCGTCGAGGGCCTGGATCTGATCCGTCCAGCGATCCCAGCCCGGGAAGGGGACGGACGACAACACGTAGACGCCCTCGGGCAGCACGCGGCCGAGGGCGGCCTGCCCCTCGGCGTGCAGTTGCCCCAGCAGCGCCTCGGCCTGGTCGCGGGGCAGCGTGGCGTCGTACAGCCGCCGACCACTGAAGGCGGCCGCAGAAAGGGCGAGCAGGGGGTGTAGCTGGTCGTTCATGGATCTCCTCTCGCTCCCGCCTAGCCCTGCGCAGGTGGCGTCCGTCGCCCCGCGCAGCTCGACGGGGCCGTAGGCGAGCACCTTGGCGGGGCCGCCGTGGATCACGGCGGCCGGACAGGTGAACCGGAGGTAAGACGGACCTTGTGACACGACAACTCTCCTCTGACTAGCGACCTTGCCTCGCCTTCGCGGCGGCCTGCATTGCCGCGTAGGACGTCGGCGGCGGCCTCGGCGCGGGCCTCGGCCTCGACATGTCCGCCAACGTGGATCCCTGAACGCTCGCCGCGACCGTGGCCAAAACCAGAGCGTCCAGGTAGTGATTTTCGCGGCCCGGGATCTCCCGCCACTCCTCGACGACCCGCTCGCGAGCCTCCACCCGCGTTCGCCGCTCCGAAGTCAAGTGATCGGCAAGCAGCTTGTGGCTCGTCCCCGGCGCGCCGTACAGCGTCAGGCAGCCCTTCTCCGGCTGCGGCGTGGCCAACCGCGCCGCGAGCAGGCTCTTCCAGAAGTTTGTTGCGAACGTGACGTGCCGGGAGACGACCCAGTGCAAGCCTTTCCGTTCCACAGGCTTCACCCTCCATTCCGGAATCGGTTTGGCGCCGGCCCCGAAGTACCGGCCGTGGGCGGCCAGCACCTCGCGCCGCCCCGACTGGCGCACCCACTGCTTGATTAGCTCGCTCTGCCAGTTGGCATCGATCAACGCCCGCTCGACGCGAAATTTCTGGCCGTCTTCTCTCTCCCATTCCCGATCGATCAACTCCGCCGCGAGCAGCGTCAGGCCGCGGAAGATTCGCGCCTCCTCCCCCTCCATGCCGGTCGCGGCCGCAAGCGTGGGGTTGGCGTCGCGGAGGAGGAAGTAGGCACGGTCCTGATGGGGAAACGCCCCGTAAGCGACGATGTGGCCGGTAAACTGGTCATCCCAGGCGGCCAGCGTCCAGAAGAGCAGCTGCCCCTGGACATCGACCCCCATCGTCAACCGCACGGCCCACATGGGCACCCGGCCGCGCGGCAAGCCGTTGACCTTGCCGCCGATCTGATCGGCCGTCAGCTCATTCGTGCCGGGATCGGTGTCGAGGGGTTCATTTTGGTACTCGGCGAAGTAAGCCCGCGGGTCGCGGCAGTACAGGTGCATGGCGTGCTGAATCGCGGACACCTCCCCGGGCAATTTTCGCTCGGGCCAGCTCGCCTCGGCCCCCTCGTCCAGCTCCGCCCGCCGGCCCAGGTAGCAGGCGTTCGCCTCGGCGAAGTCCGGCGGCTCGCGCAGGGCGCATGCCCGGTACACCTCGAAGTATTCGTCCCAGGCCGCGAGGTTCTTCGGCATCGACCGCAGCAA
The DNA here is from genome assembly GCA_035266225.1 of Gemmataceae bacterium. Classification (GTDB taxonomy): domain Bacteria; phylum Planctomycetota; class Planctomycetia; order Gemmatales; family Gemmataceae; genus DATFNV01. Next base: position 12,179 of record DATFNV010000323.1, on the reverse strand, counting down.
CCGCGTTCGTTCGCCGCGCCAGAGAGGGTACTTCTTCCTGTCAAGAATGCGGTCGATGAAGTCGTTTTTTGCGATCACTGTGCAGGGCATGACGGCCGAGATGGTGCGGCCGGGGCCGCCCATTCCCAACACGTCGGCGCTGACGAGTTGCTCGCGGGTGTCATTCTGCGAGGGGCTATGTGCGGATTCGTGCGTGGAAGGGTCGTCGAGCAACACTAAATCAGGCCGGATCGGCTCGCCCGTGGTCAAGGTCAAGAGGCTCCCGCGGATGCCGTCGCCGGTCAAGCCGCTAACGCCGATGACGGCCCCCGACGTCGGCACCATGCCGTCGCCCCGCAGCGGCCAGGTCCGCGGCCAGTTGTCAGGCGGTGGAACGGTCGGCAAGGTGATCTGCGACGCCGTCCACGAAACCATCGTGGGCGCCTCCTGGCAGAGCTGCCCGGCGACCCGGTTCGCGATCCCGCCCAGGGCCCGGATCGCAAAGCTGACGTCCGGGAAGTCCTGGCCGTACAGCGGCAAGAAGCGAATCCACATCTTGATCGCCGCCAGGCTGTCCTCGGCCTTCGTCGCGTTCGATCCGATCAGATAGACGTAGCGCCTCAGCGCGTAGCTGACTGCCCAGAGGCAAGCCATCCGGGAAATCGTCGTCTTCCCGGTGCCCCTTGGACAGGCGAAGGCGTACAGGGCGCCGTGGGTCGCCGCCTCCTCGAGCCTGGAAAGCAGCCTCAAATGGTCGCTCGACCAGGGCAGCGAAAACGCCTCGGCGTTGTAGGTCCGGCAGAAGAGGCTCAGGGATCCGCGGCAACGCTCCCGCCGCTCAAGGTCAACGATGTCCGGCAGTTTGCCGATGTCGCGGCCGGCGCGGGCCTCCTCGGCGTGCCGGCGCTGCATCGCCTCCCGGTGCTCCCGGTAGCGGTCGGCCTCGGCGCTGACAGGCAGCGAGTACAACCACCGCGCCAGGAAGCCGCGGCCGCGCATCGTGGCCTGTTCCGCGAGCCCGGAAATTACGTCGGGCTGCACGGCCAGGGCGCAGGACAGGGCCGGATGGTCGATGGCCTCGGAGTCTCGGCCGATCCGTCCGACGCGCAGCGGGTCGCCGGCGTGTCCCTTGAGGAAGACGTCGAAGTTTGCCGTCTCGGAATACCGCCCCTTGGCGATCTCGAAAGCTGTTCCCTCGGCGCTGGCCAGCAACATGCGACCACCCTGGCGGACCAGCAGTTTCCCGAGGGCCTCGGGGGTGACGTCGTCGCAAAACAGTTGCGGCGGGTCGGGGACGACGTGTCTCGCAAGGTCCTTCGCAAGCTGTATCGCCTCCTGTCGCGCCTGCTCTGCCTCCGTGGCATCCTCGGCGGTGTCCTCACCCTTCGCGGGTTTCTTCGCCTTCGCCGCCTTCGTCTCCAGCGCCTTCAGCTTGGCTTCCATTACCCGGTGCTCGCTGGCCTTCTCGGCGACGATCGGCTCCATCCGCTGCCGCTCCGTCACCTCGAAGTCGAGCATCGGGGCCGTCGCGTGGGCAAAGACGGCGGATTTACGCTCGCCGGGCGGAAGGCATACGACGTTGAAGACGTTCGCCGGTTCCGTCCAGCCGCGGCGGATGGTAACTCGCACCTTCCGGGCCAGGGCGGCGCCCACAAGGGCCAGTGCCAGACAGGCGGCCAGGTCCGGCGGTGTCAGAGTCGCCTCGGCCTCGGCCAACACCCAATCGGCGAGCCAGCTGGGAAGGTATTGCACGGGGAAGGGTGGTAGGTCCCCTGTCTGGCCGAACGGCATCGGGGCGCGGCCCACGGCTCAGTCGCGGGCGCTGTGGCAGTCTCGGGGCGTCCGTTCGGCTTGGTGGAGGTAGACTCCGCTACCATCGGCTCCTGGAAGTGCGGCTTGAGACCGGTCAACATTTCCTCACCGAGCGCCAGCCAGGCGTCGAGGCAGGTGACGTCCGGCTTCCGCCGCCTCACCCACTCCCGCACGTCCTTGGCGTTGTCGAGGGGCAAGCACCAGACCACGGGGCGGTGTAGCCGCTCTCGTAGCGCTGCGGCCGTGCTGATGGCCCCGTCTCGTCCGGGCCATTTGCCATCAGCTTTGGAGTCGTATTCCGCAACGACGACAATCGGCCGGTCGCCGGGCACGGCTTGAAGAAGGTACTCCAGTTGATCGACTCCGCCGGTGTTGGAAGGCCGGCCCACGGCCGACAACCCCAGGGCGGTCAGGGTCAGGGCGTCGCTGGCCCCTTCCACCAGGAACACGGGGCCAGGTCTGCCGAGCCAACCGGCCGGGACAATTAGCCCGCGGTTTCCGCCTTGCTTGGTCTTCTTGCTCGCGTCTGGATAACGGCAGTTGATGCCGACGATTGCGCCGCCCGCCGACACCTCCGGGAAGGTCCAGCATGGTTGGTCCTCGTAGCCGCGGTGGAAGCCGACAGGGCTGTAGCCGATCAGGGGCAAGGTCGTGAGGGCGGTTTCGGGCAAGCCCAGCTCGAAGGCCAGTTCCGCGCGGTGAGCGTCGGTGAAGTTGCGGGCCAACTGCCGGGCGGTCGCGTCCATGTTGACGGTCCGCGCCGCCGTCCCGTTGGGAGACGGTTGCTTTCGCCGCTCCCACTCGCGACGGCTTTCCTCTTCTTTCTCCTTCAAACGTGGGTCATCAGCGGCCCGGAATAGGCCGAATTGCGGATCCTTCTCTGACGCCCCGAGGAACACAAAGCCGTTATGCAGTTTGCCGGGCTGGAGTCCGTCGGGGATGCGGCCGCACAGGATTGATCCGTCTTTTCCGCGGCCGCACTTGTGGTCGCCATCGCAGACGGGGCAAGGCGCGGCCCGCGTCACGGTCTTGTAGCTCGTCATGCCGGCTCCCTCCGCTGCGGCAGTGTGTGGTCGCCGGGGTACACGGGCTCGTACAGCGGGCCGTGCGGATCGAGTCGTCCGGCGACGTAACCGATCCTGGCCCAGCGGTGCCACCAGTTGGCCCAGCCGGCGAAATCGTGTGGTCGCGGGAAGGGGGGTAGCACGTCGTCGGGGACCGGCGCGCGGCGGTCGGGGGGCGGGGCCTGTACTGTCGGCGGGGTCGGCTGTATCATGGCGATGTCCTGTCCTGTCCGTGATCGACCATGCGGCCGCCGGGAGTCGTGCCCCGGCGGCCGCGTCCGTCTCATCTCCCTGCGATCAGTTTCGCCTGCCCCGGCGGGGCGGCCGCGGCTTGGTCGGCGCGCTCGCGGTCGCGCAGTTCGCGCAACACGCGCGCCAGGGTCGGCAGCAGTTGGCTCGGGGGCGCGGTGTCATCAGGGCGCAGCTCGACGCGAGCGGCCAAGTTGTTCTCGATTGACGGGGCGGTCTCAGGACGCATGGGTCGCCTCCGCCCTCTCCCAGGGCACCAGAGGCTCCACGCGCAAGCCCAGTTGCTCTAATCGAAGCTGTGCCTCGGCGGCCTGCGTGAGGTCCCCGCCCTCCAGCGCGGCCTCGAGCCGCGCGAACCAGTAGAGCGGCCAGCGCTGATAGTCAGTCTCGGGGGATGCGGCTGTGGACACGGGTAGCATCTCCGGCCGTGGTTCGGGGCCGAATTAGCTCGGCCCCTACCCGTTCAGCCGGACATCTGGTGTCCCTGGGAGGGACATCCGGTGTCCGCGTGAGATTTCTTTGACCGGGAGGCTATGTTTCCACGCGCCACGGCGCTGCATTGGCGGGCGGGCGGTAGGTGATATGCGGGCGGTCGATGTCGATGGCTTTCTCCATGTGGGCGGCCAGTTCCGGCATTCCTGCCGCTCGGAGCCGGGGGCATAGGCGACGCAGCTTCTTGGCCAGTGCATCCCATGCCTGATCTGCCGCCGTGCTTCCCAGCTTCCGCTTGCGCCCCATCGGACCGATAGTCTTCTTCAGCTCGGCACAGATCGCCATCCGCTCCGCTTCGTTCTCCGCGCGCACAAGGGGATCTTCCGCCGCCGACTTGCCGCGCTCCAGTTCCTCATACTGCCGCTTTAGCTCGGCTATGGCCGAGTTGTCCAGGACGTCGGCCAGCGAGCCCGCTTGTTCGACGAGAGGGCGAGTCTCCGAATCCACCAGGTCCGCAAGTGGGACAGGTTGTTGCGGCCGAGTCACCAGCTTCGTCAGCGACTCGATCCCCCCGAAATCCTTCACTGGGAAACAACCGAGTTCCGCCCCGAACCTGATCTCCCAGTCGGCGCCCAGGCGCCGAATGACGTTGGGCGCGGTAGGGGCGTCCGCAGGCACAGTATGGGGCTCGTCTCCCTCCTCATCTTGCCTTGCTTCCAGGGCGGTCGCCAGGCAGAGCAGGTCCGCCTCCGCCTCTCTGATGACGCGGCGCTCGTCCTCCGTCAGCTCGCCGTTGCCGTCGCTGACACAGTGCGGCCAGGTGTCAGAGAGCCGGTCAGGATGCGCGACGAGCAGCCCGTTGCAATTGCTATACAACCGCTGGCAAATCTCCTGAGAGCGAGCGATGCGGGCAGGGTTGATGCCTTCGCGGTCGCCAGGCTCATGAGTTTGCGCGCGGCCTGGTACTGGGCCGCGTTCAAAGCGCCCCATAGCTCGTGGCGCTGGTCCGGGTCCGGGACGTTGCTCACGAGGATCTCGGCGAGCACCGGATACCCCTGCCAGACGCCAAGGGCCGGCGCTGAGGTGGTGCTGTTGACGACGGCGTCGGGCAAGCCGCAATAGAAGTTGCGGAGCTTCTTCAGCGATTCGGCCTGGTCTGACATGATGTGGCTCCATCTTCTACCCGGGCCGGCTCCGGCAGCCCTGACGATGGAGCGGTCAGGGCTGCCGGGCCGCTTGACCGGAGTAGGTGGCCACCTTTCCGGTCGTCCTGGGTGATTGGTGAGTGTAGCCGGCAGCGTCACCCAGCACAAGCCGCCAGGTTCTCGGGCGTGATGACAATACAGGAATGGGAGGCGTCACTGCTGGTTCAGCCAGATCACCAACCGCGAGCGCGGCCTTGTGCTGTGGAAGAAGTGGCAGAAGACGCTGGAGACGCGAACACTGTTCCGGGAGGTCAACGAGCAGTCGGCCGAGCTGGACGCCTACATGCAGACGCGCTACCGGGAGCGGATGGAACGGCTGGTGCGCATCGGCGGCTTCCTGGTGGCGGCGATCCCGTTCGTCTGGGGGCTGGACAACTTCTTCGAGAAGGCCGAGTGGGCCCGCGTGCTGCGCTGGGTGGCGCTGGGGGTGGTGCTGCTGGGCGCCGCGGCCGCCGCGTGGTACCTGATGTTCTGGCGCAGCGACGAGGAGTAGGTGTCTGTATCGACAGCCGCTTGCGGCTTAGCGGATTCCAGGCTTCCGCTAAGCCGCAAGCGGCTGTCGCTACAGACTCTAAATGGGCCCGCCCTGCCACCGCCGCCGGCAGGGCGGACCCTTCTCCTCGCGGGGCACGCTTACGCCATCTCGTAGAACGTCCCCAGACGCTGGCTGTCCGGCCCGTACAGGAAGGCCACCTTACGCACGTTGCCGTTGATGCTGGGCGGCGGCGTGCGCGTTTGCCCCCAGGCTAGGGGCTCGGCGGTTTCGAGGACGGTCTGGGCTTCGTCGCGGCCGATGGCCTTCGCCATCGCGACCCACGTGGAGAGCCCCCACGCTTGCCGGGTGTCACGGTGGACGTACAGGTAGTGAGTCACAGCTACCTCCTTCGAGCGGCGCACGGAGTTCACCGCCCCCGCCGGTCCTGATGAGGCGCGGGCCGGTCGCTCCCTTTTCGATGAGCCGCGCCACCACGAACAGGTTCGCGGAGTCCATCGTGCTCTCCAGAGCGAAGGTCCTCGTCGGTCGTCCTCGTCCTCCACCCAGCGGACGGTGACAAGCCCTCCGCGGACGCCTCATCCCCAGGTCAGCAGTCCCGGCTCGAACGGGTTGCCCAGGTCGGGGTGCTTGGGCAGCACGCGCACGGCGTAGCCGTGCTGGCCACTGGAGCGGCACGGGATCGTCCCCTGGAACGCCCAGGCGGCGCTCCCCTCCGGCCGGCCGTTGTGGCTCATCGGCACCGTGCGCGGGTTGGGGATGTCGCCGAACGAATCGACCACGCCATGGAACAGCTGCACCTCGACGTCGTCCGGCGACAGGCCGCCCAGCTGCACCCGCGCCCGCACGTCCAGCTGCCCGCCGACCGTCATCGGGTCGGCCCCCTGCGCCTCGACCCCCTCGACGCGCACCGCCGACCACGACTGCCCCAGCCGCCGCCGCCACTGCGCCAGCTGCGCCGCCCGCTTCAGCCCGTCCGCCGACAGCATGGCGAAGCGCTGCGTCGAGGGCCAGTAGCACTTCTCGACGTACTCCTGCACCATGCGATTGGTGTTGAAGAAGGGGCAGATGGTGCTGATGGACCGCTTCATCATTCTCAGCCAGGCGCGCGGCAGGCCGTCGGAGGTGCGCGTGTAGAACGTCGGCACGATCTCCTGCTCCAACAGGTCGTAGATGGCTCGCGATTCGACGTCGTCCTGGTAGGTCAGGTCGGTGTACTCCTCGCCGGCGCCGATCGCCCAGCCGTTGTCCTGGGCGTACCCCTCCACCCACCAGCCGTCGAGAATGCTCAGGTTCAAGCCGCCGTTGCCGCACACCTTCATGCCGCTGGTGCCCGACGCCTCCAGCGGGCGGCGCGGGTTGTTCAGCCAGACGTCCACGCCCTGCACCAGCATCCGCGCCATGTTGATGTCGTAATCCTCCAGGAAGACGATGCGGCGGCGGAACTCCGGACGGCGGGCGGTATGCAGGATCTCGGCGATCAATTCCTTGCCGCCGTGGTCGCGCGGGTGGGCCTTGCCGGCGAAGATGATCTGCACCGGGCGGTCCTTGTCGTTGAGGATCGCCGACAGGCGCTCGATGTTGCGGAAGATCAGCGTGCCGCGCTTGTAGGTGGCGAAGCGGCGCGCAAAGCCGATCGTCAGGGCGTCCGGGTCGAGCACCTCGTCGGCGCGAGCCACCTCGGCCGGCGGGGCGGCGCGGTTCTTCAACTGAGTCTTCAGTCGGCCGCGGGCGAAGGCCACTAAGCGCTCGCGCCTACGCTCATGGGTCCGCCACAGTTCGGCGTCCGGGATGTTGTCGGCCCGCCGCCAGATGGCGTGGTCGGCCGGCCGTTCCATCCACGACACCCCCAGGTAGCGCTCGTACAGCTGCAGCACGTCGGCCGACACCCAACTCGGCGTGTGGATGCCGTTGGTGATCGACGTGATCGGGATCTCCGCGTCGGGCAGCTCCGGCCAGATGCCCTTCCACATCTTGCGCGAGACGCTGCCGTGCAGCTTGCTGACGCCGTTGGTGACGTTGGCCAGGCGGATGGCCAGCACCGTCATGCAGAAAGGCTCGCTCTGGTCCTTCGGGTTCTGACGGCCCAGGCCGAGGAACTCCTGCTTGTCGATGCGCAGGCGGCCGATCATCTCGCCGAAGTATTGCTCGATCAGCTGCGGGGAGAAGACGTCGTTGCCGGCCGGGACCGGCGTGTGCGTCGTGAAGACCGTCCCGGCGGCCACCGCCTCGCGGGCCGTCGCGAACTCGACGCGGGCCTCGTCCATGAGCATGCGGATGCGCTCCAGGCCGCAAAAGGCCGAATGACCCTCGTTCATGTGACAGACCGTCGGCGCCTTGCCCAGGGCGATCAGGGCGCGCAGGCCGCCGATGCCCAGGATCATCTCCTGGCGAACGCGCATGTCGTGGTCGCCGCCGTAAAGGCGGGCGGTGATGGTGCGGTCCTCGGCGCTGTTCTTGGGGATGTTGGTGTCGAGCAGGTAGAGCGGCACCCGGCCGACCTGGATCCGCCAGACGCGCGCGAACACCTCGCGGCCGGGGAAGGAGACACCGACGATCAGAGGAGAGAAGTCAGAAGACAGAAGACAGAAGTCAGAAGGCCCGGGGCCTTCCTTCTGTCTTCTGTCTTCTGTCTTCTGACTTCTGCCCTCGGGGATCAGGGGCAGGTTGAAGAAGTCGTTCTCGGGGTAGCGTTCCTGCTGCCAACCGTCCACGTTGAGGTACTGGCGGAAGTAACCCTCGCGGTACATCAGGCCGACGCCGCACAGCGGGATGCCCAGGTCGCTGGCCGACTTGAGGTGGTCGCCGGCCAGCACGCCGAGGCCGCCGGAGTAGATCGGCACCGATTCGTGCAGGCCGAACTCCGCGGAGAAATAGCCGACACGGCAGTCGGTCGGACTGCCGTAGGTTTCCTGATACCAGGTCGGGCCGGTCAGGTAGGAGTCCAGGGCCTCCTCGACCCGGTCCATGTGCGCCAGGAAGCCGTCGTCGTGCAGCAGCTGCTCCAGGCGCGCCGGCTCGAGGACGCCCAGCAATTTCACCGGGCTGTGCTCCACCGCCTCGAACAGGTCCGGGTCGAGGCGGCGGAACAGGGCGATCGCCTCGTGGTTCCAGCACCACCACATGTTGTAGGCCAACTTCTGCAGCGCCTGCAGCCGCGGGGGCAGGTGCGGCAATACCGTGAAGGTGCGAATCGAGCGCGAGCCCATGTCTTGCTACCTCTCGCGAGATCGGGGACGGCGCCTTTGTCCTCCGTGGCGCCAGGGGAGTTGGAAGGGACCAGAAGTTCTAGCAACTTCTGTACCTTTCCTGCCAAAACCGATGTACGTGTAGCGATAGCATAGTGAAGCGAGGCGGAATTTCAACCGTGCCTTGCGCCTTGTCCCGGGGCGCCTGCTGTGTTAAGTTGACCGCCGCCCTCGATTTATCGATTCGCGAAACGAGGAATGAGCGCCGCCCCGAGGGCGGCCGCTAAACGATTCTGCACCAGGGAACGACTCATGCGCACCCTTATCACCGGCGGGGCGGGTTTCATCGGGTCGCACCTGTGCGAGCGCTTCCTGGGCAAGGGCCACGACCTCATCTGCGTGGATAACTTCATCACCGGCTCGCGGGCCAACATCGAGCCCTTCCTGACGAACCCGCACTTCACCTTCATCGAGCACGACGTCTCGAAACCGCTCGAGGTAGACGGCGTCATCGACAACGTCCTCCACTTCGCCTCGCCGGCCAGCCCGGTCGATTACCTCAACTACCCGATTCAGACGCTCAAGGTCGGTTCGCTGGGCACGCACAACGCCCTGGGACTGGCGAAATTGAAGCAGGCCCGCTTCCTGCTGGCGAGCACCAGCGAGGTCTACGGCGACCCCGAGGAGCATCCGCAGCGCGAGGAGTACTGGGGCCGGGTCAATTGCGTCGGGCCTCGGGGGTGCTACGACGAGAGCAAACGCTTCGCCGAGGCGATCGTCATGGCCTACCACCGCGCCCACCACGTCGATACACGGATTATTCGCATCTTTAACACCTATGGCCCACGAATGCGCCTCGACGACGGCCGCGTGCTGCCGAACTTCATGGGGCAGGCGCTGCGCGGCGAGCCGCTGACCGTCTACGGCGACGGCAGCCAGACGCGCTCCTTCTGTTACGTCGATGACCTCGTCGAGGGCATTGACCGTCTGCTCGGCAAGGACTTCCACGAGCCGGTCAACCTCGGCAACCCCGACGAGGTGACCATCCACCAGTTCGCCCAGGAGATTTTGGCCCTCTCGGGCTCGAAGAGTCAGCTCGTTTACAAGCCGTTGCCGCAAGACGACCCGCGGGTGCGCAAACCGGACATCACGCGAGCGCGGCAGTTGCTCGGCTGGGAGCCGCGCGTCGTCCGCGAGGAGGGCCTGCGGCGGACCCTGGCCTACTTCCAGGCGCGGGTGAAGGGCTAACGCCGCTTTTTCCCCAAGAAATCGCCTTGACAGAGGCACTTCACTCCGTTCACACTAAGCGGAATGAGTACGCGTGTCGTTTTCTTCTCCCCTTTCTCGACGGAGAAGCGCCGCTCGCCTCGCCGCGCGAACGTCGGCCCGGGTCGCAGGGAACCAATGCCCCCGCCCGCGCGTCAGACAGAGAAGGTTCGCCACAGAGCGCCTGACGCGCGGGGCCAGACACGCCCGGCCGTGTTGTCCCGACGCCGAATCGCCTGTCCCCCAGCGCCCGACCGCGTGAGCGTCGGGCGAGGATTGAACCCAGGAACCGCACCATGGGATTTGCCGCAGCGCGCCGCCGTCAGCGCTTGACCGCCTTCCTCCTCGCCTGCCTGGTGGCCCTCTTCCTCGGCTGGTTCGTCCTGCCGGCCACGCAACCCGCCCGGGCCGACGACGCCAATCCGCCCGCCGACGGGGGAGGCGCGGCTCCGCCGCCCAAGGCCGCCTCGACCGAGGACAGCATGGCCATCCACATGATCAAGTCGATCGGCCTGTTCATGGGCATCATCCTTGGTCTGCTGTCCATTTCGCTCGTCGCCCTCGTCGTCCTCCTGGCGATGGACGTGCGCATGGGCGATTCGGTCCCGCCCGGCTTCGTCGAGGAATTCACCGAGATCGTCAACAAGCGGCGCTTCAAGGAGGCCTACGAGTTGGCCAAGAACGACACTTCGTTCCTGGCCCGCGTGCTGACCTCCGGCATGGCCCGTTTGCAGTACGGCATCGAGGACGCCCGCGAGACGGCCATGAACACCGTCGAGAGCATCCGGGCCGGTAAGGAACAGCTGACCACCTACCTCGCCACTATCGGCAGCCTCGGGCCGCTCTTCGGACTGGTCGGCACGGTGTACAGCATGGTCGGGGCGTTCCGCGAGATGGCCGACGTCAGCAAGCCGGTCGATCCGCACCGGATGGCCGGGACCCTGTCGCACGGCCTCGTCGTGACAATGGTCGGCATCGGCCTGGCGGTGCCCGCCATCTTCTGCCACGCCTTCTTCCGCAACCGCATCGTGCGCATCTCGATGGAGACGGCCAACGTCGCCGACGACCTGCTGACGCAGATGTACCACAACTCGAAGCCGCGGCCCGGCACGCCCGTCACCGACGCCCGCGGAGCGACCGGCGCCATCAAATCGGCGGACTGAAGTTGATTGCAGATTGCAGATTGCAGATTGCAGATTGAAAGACAAATCTGCAATCTGCAATCTGCAATCTGCAATCTAGAGGAGGTGTCCTATGAGTCACGGCGGCGGTAGCGACGACAGCGCCGAACCCGACCTGACGGCCATGCTCGACGTCGTCATGCAACTGCTGATGTACTTCATCATGTGCGTCAACTTCATCGACCAGGAGAACACCGCCGACGTGCTCCTCCCCGTGGCCCAGTCGGCCAAGCCGCTCAGCCACGAGGACAACAACGACCTGCTCTTCCTCAACGTCGATCAGGACGGCAAGGTGCTCATCCTGGGCGAGGCGCCGAAGGACATGGACGCCACGCGCCTCTGGCTCGAGAACCGTGCCATCGACGCCAAGGATAAGAACGCCGACCGCAGCATCCATACCGCGATCGTCGTCCGTGCCCACCGCAACGTGAGTTACGACACGGTTTACAAGCTGATGCAAATGTGCAAGGAGAAGGGCTTCAAGCGCTTCAAGCTGCGCGCCACCATCGCGAACACGGGGGAGGGTCGCTGAGATGGGAATGTTCCGCGCCAAGGGGATCAACTCCAAGGTCCAGATGCCCATCACGCCCATGCTGGACATGAGCTTCCAGCTGCTGTTCTTCTTCCTGCTCAACTATCACCCGGCGGCCCTGGAAGGTCAGATGGACCTGGCCCTGCCCACCGAGAAGCCGAAGCTCATCAAGGACAACCTGGCCAAGCCGCTCGAGGATGAGGTGGGCGAGGACGAGCCGCCGAAGGTGCCGCCGGAAGTGACGGTCCTCGTCAAGGCCAACGTTGGGGACGACCCGGAGATCGCTGGCCAGATCAGCCAGATCAGCGTGCAGCTCCAGGAAGGCCCCACCCCCATCCAGCAAGAAGGGGTGAGCACGGATCAGTTACTCAACTTGCTGACAGAGCACCTGAAGAAGGTTCGCGAGACGCTCGGCAATCAAAACGACGTCGTCATGAAGGCCGAGCGGCGCCTCAAGTGGCAGTACGTGGTGAGAGTACGCGACGCCTGCCAGAAGGCGGGATTCACCAACGCCCACTTCGCGCCGCCCCCGGACCTGTAAGAAACGATGTCCAGCGGGTGGGGCAGGCCGGCGGCCTGCCTGGAAGCGACGGCAGGCCGGCGGCCTGCCCCACCGTTCTGGGAACTCTTCCGCCGCTCGCCGCGTCCAACCTGTCTGAGAAGGGATTCGTCCGATGCCGACGTCGTCGCAACCGGCCTGGCGCCACGCCCTGCGGACAGCGAAGGTCGTTTCGCTGCTGGTTCTCGTTGCGCTCCTGCCGGCCGCCCGAGCGGACGA
>DATFNV010000322.1:0-7900 GCA_035266225.1 Gemmataceae bacterium | reverse complement strand
CGTTTAGCGGCGGGTCGCAGACCCGCGGGTCTGCGACCCGCCGCTAAACAGGTCATTTCGCTCGTCGGTAGAACGGCAGCGACACCACCTTCGCCGGCGCCGCCTTGCCGCGGACGTCCACTTCACACGCCGTGCCGGCCGCGGCCAGGGCCGGCTCGACGTAGGCCATCGCGACCGCCTTCTCCAATGTCGGCGAGAAGGTGCCGCTCGTCACCCGGCCGACCTCGGCGCCGCCGCTCAGCACCGCCGACCCTTCGCGGCCGATGCGCTTCCCCTCCAACTCCAGGCCGACCCGCACCCGCAACGAAGGGTCGTCCTTCCGCCGCAGCAGGGCTTCGCGGCCGACGAAGTCGCCCTTGGCCGGCTTGACCGCCCAGCCGAGTCCCGCCTGGAACGGGTCGATCTCCTCGCCGAGTTCGTGGCCGTACAGCGGCATCGCGGCCTCCAGGCGCAGCGTGTCGCGCGCCCCGAGTCCGCACGGCCTGGCGCCGCGGCCGATCAGCTCCTCCCACAGCGTCACCGCCTCGTCGGCGGCCACGAAGAACTCGAAGCCGTCCTCGCCGGTGTAGCCGGTCCGGCTCACCACGCAGGCCTTGCCGCGGTAGCGCGTCGGCACCGCGAAGTAATACCTGAGCTGCGACGCATCCGCCTCGACGAGCCCACGGCACAGCTCCACCGCCTTCGGCCCTTGCACCGCCACCATCGCCGTCGTCAGCGTCTGATCGACCATCTGCACGTCGCGGCCGGCGCGGTGGCTCTCGATCCAGGCGACGATCTTTTCCCGGTTCGCCGCGTTGACGACCATCGCCCAACCGTAGGGCCAGCGGTAAACGAGGACGTCGTCGCGGATGCCGCCCCGTTCGTTGCAGACCAGGCCGTAACGAACCTGGCCGTCCTTCATGGTCGCCGTGTCGTTGGTGAAGACGTGTTGGATCAGGTCGAGCGCTCCCGCGCCGCCGAAGGAGAGCCGGCCCATATGACTGACGTCGAACAACCCGGCGGCGCTGCGGACGGCGGTGTGCTCCTCGGTGATGGTCGTGTACTGGATCGGCATGTCCCAGCCGCCGAAGTCGACCATCCGCGCCCCGCGCGAAATGTGCCAATCGTAAAGGGGAGTGCGCATCGGTCGCCTCGCGCCCGGGGAAGTCCATCAGAGTGGCGGACAGTCTAGGCAGCCAGGGCAATCCGTTCAAGGCGGACTGCCGGCCCCTGAAGATATGGTACGAGTCGTGCGAAGGGGAGGGGAGAGCCGACGACGGTTAACAACGCTGTCTTCGCCGCTTGCGGCTTCGCAATCGTTCCTGCGAAGCCGCAAGCGGCAAGAGGGTTTTTCAGACAGTTTCTAGCGTGCGGGCTTCAACCGTGACACCGGCTTGAGGAAGTCCCACTCCCCCGGGTGGGAGGGCGGCGGCGGCGGCGCGGCGGCTTCCTCCACGACCTCGACCTGTGACGCCACCACGGCCAGCTCGCGCGTCAGCATTTCCACGCTCTGCGGGTGCGACGGCGAGCCGAAGTGCCACCGGTCGGTCTCGTGGACGTTCTCTGCACGGTCCATCCAGGCCCCGTTCCAGATGCAGCCGCTCGCCAGGATGTTGATGATCCGGGCCGCGTTCTCCGGCTGGTCGTACGCCTCGTTGTGCAGCGTATTGCCGCCGAAGTAGACGAGTAGATCGATGGGGATGCCGTCGGCCTTCGCCGAGTTGGCCAAATAGCGCACCATGTTCGCCCCAAAGCTGAAGCCGACCAGCACAAAGCGGGCGCTGGGATCCTCGGCATGGACGCGGCGAATCTCCTTGTCGAACGTCAGCGTGTGGTACATCTGACCGTAATAGGTCTTGTGAAAGCCCAGCGTCTGGACGTAGTCGCGCAAGCCGGCCAGGTTCGCCCAGTCGAAGGGATCCATGCCGTGGACGATGAAGATGTAGACGTGTTGACGGCAGCAGGGCGGGTAGGCCTTGCAGACCGTGTGGACCTCGGGCGGAGGAGGCTCGATGGGGTGCAATCCCCAGATGCAACCGGAGCCGCTCAGGCAGCCGACGGCCACCAGGCAGAAGATGACAATCCGGGGCCAACGGAGTTGCACGTTCATGCGACACAGTCTCCCGGCGCCGGACACAGCCGGCGGCGGGCCGCGCGCCGCCGCGCGCCTACCTTGCCCGATCGCCCCGACTTGCCCGGTCCAGCATCCTTGCGGACCTTGCGTCTGCCTCTTTTTTCGACGCGAGGTGCGGGGGGTCTGGATCGCAAAGGGAAGCGCGGCAGGTGCCGAGGACCGCGGAGGATCGGGACGTGACGGCAGGACGGAAGATGCGGAGGAGGCGGAGAATGACGGCTGACCCTAGCGGCCGCTTGCGGCTTAGCGGAAGCCTGGAATACGCTAAGCCGCAAGCGGCTGGCGCTACAGACACTTACCCTTCCGACGCCGGCGCGGTCGGAGCTGGACTTTCCGCGCTGTCGGGACTCTCTTTGTGGGTGATCTTCTTCTGGAGGGTGTTGCGGTTGATTCCGAGCCGAAGGGCCGCCTTCACCACGACGTTGCGCTCGATGGCCATCACCTGGTCGAGCAATTCCTTCTCGACCCCGCGCACCACGCGGTCGTAGAGGTTTCGGTCCTCGGGGGGCACCGCCAGGATACCGGCGCGCACCACCTGTTGGATCAGCCCGTCGAGGTCGCTGCCCCGGCCGCGGATCGGCTTCCAGCGCTTCAGCGAGCGGTCCGGCGGCGCCAGCAGGTCGGCGGTCAGTGGCCGGCCGTTGGACAGGACCACCGCCCGCTCGATGCAGTTCTCCAGCTCGCGCACGTTGCCGGGCCAGTCGTGGGACAACAGCACCTTTTCCAGGGCCGGCGTCAGGTCCGGCGGGTCGCGGCGGTTCTCCTCGCTGTAGCGCGCCAGGAAGTGTCGCGCCAGCGCCGAGATGTCCTCGCGCCGCTCGCGCAGCGGCGGCAGGTAGATCGGCACGACGTTGAGGCGGTAGTACAGGTCGTCGCGGAACCGCCCGGCCGCGATCTCGTCTTCGAGAAATTGGTTAGTGGCCGCGATGACCCGGGTGTTGACGCGGATGGTGCGGCTCTCGCCGACGCGCTCGAACTCGTGTTCTTGCAGGACCCGCAGCAGCTTCACCTGGAGCTTCGGGCTGATGGTGGAGATTTCGTCGAGGAAGATCGTCCCCATGTGGGCCGCCTCGAACCGCCCGGTCTTGTTCTCAATGGCCCCAGTGAACGCCCCCTTGATGTGGCCGAACAGTTCCGACTCCAGGAGACTTTCGCTGAGCGCCCCGCAGTTGACGCGGACGTAAGGCCCCTCGTTCCTCGGCCCCTGTTGGTGGATGGCGCGGGCGATGACTTCCTTGCCGGTGCCCGTCTCCCCGACGAGCAAGACACTGGCGCTGGTCGGGCCGACGAGGCGCGTGAGGCGGTAAACCTCGCGCATGGCGGGACTGTCCCCCACGATTCCCGGGAGCTGGGCGTCCAGCGCAGTTTTGGTCTCTACCTCCGGTTTCATGCTTCAACCCGAACGGCAATTGTACAGAACACGGGCACCAGTGACCGTGCCACACTAGTTCTAGGCCGTTCCGCGCTCAAGTGCCAGGAACACAGGTCGGATTTCCGATTCAGAATGCCGTGTCCCGCGGCAGGGATGATGAAGGAGTGGGAAAAGTGATTCGTCCGGACGAGGCGACTTACGCCAGGTCTGCCGCGCTTTGGGGCAGTGTTTTGCCGCGCCTGGCCAGGAGAGCCCCGAGCCGGTCGGCGGACAGGCGCGGCTCGTCCATCAGAAGGCTGTCCATTTCCTTGAGAACGAGGTTGCCCAGGTCATCCCCGGTCCAGCCCAGCTCGAGCAGTCGCCGACCGACGTGTTCGAGGCAACGGTCGCGCAGTTTCGCCGTCTGCCGCGAGACGTTGCCCTCGTGGACGCCGAGGAGCCGGGCCACCTCACGCTGGCTGAGGCGGTAGCGCAGGCGCAGCCCGAGAATGAGCAGTTCGCCGTCGCCCACCTCCCCCAGCCATTCCCGGGCGGCGAGGCGGAACTCCTCGTGCCAGCGGCCGTCGCCCTCCTGGGCCAACGGCAGGTCGTGCTCGTCGAGGTCGTCCTCGGGGAGCGCTTGCAGGCCGCGCCCCTGGCGCAGGTCGGAGATGTGCTTGTTCTGGAAGACGCGGATGAGCCAGGGGACGAGCGGGCGCTGGCCGTCGTAGCGGGCGAGGATGGGGGTCGAGCCGGCCTTCTCGCCGGCCAGGAGGAAGCCCCAGAACTCGCTGACGGCGTTGTCCTGCCGCAACTCGTCGCGCGGGAAGAGGCGCACGGCCCGGGCGCGCAGGGCATCAACCAGCAGGCAATCGGCCCGGCTGGCACGAGCGGCGAAGAGACACTCCCACGCCCGCGATTGGCCTTCCAGACAGGCGCAGCAGAGGAACCAGTCCACCGAATAGAGGTTGTCGAGGAAGGCGAGCCAGTCGGCCGACCCGCCGGCCTTGGCCCGCTTGGCCGCGTAGAGGGTGAAGGCGCGGCGGAGATGGCGCTCGAACACCGCAGGAGGTAGGGCGAGGGCCGGCAGCTGCAGGCGGCAGAAGTGGTACAGCAGCCGCGTCCGCGCGTCACCGTTACTGGTCGGGGAGCCGTTGCTCATGGCGGAGACCCGATCTTCGTTTAGAAGCGGTTTCAAGACGTGGGGCAGGCCGCCGGCCTGCCCCACGTTCTCAAACCGCTTCTAAACCGTTACTTTTGTGGCACAAACACCAGCACTTCAACGCGCGCCGGCGGCAGTTTAGTATCCTTCTCCTCGCCGGGATAGGGGTCGGTGCCAAGGCCCAGGGGCGTCACCTCACGCCACGTCACCCAGCCGGCTTTCTGGATCGAGTGATGTTCCTTCAGGTAGTTGGCCACCGCGGTGCTCTGCGACTCCGTGAGGGTTCGCGCCAGCGCGTGGTCGCCAGCTGCCTTGGGATCGGCACAGGCGACGACGACCAGGTCTGCGCCGTTATGCTTGAGGCTCCCCTTGAACTTGTCGGCGACCCCGTCGAGCCGCTGCTTCCCCGGGGCCGTCAGCGCCGACCGCCCCGGCTCGAACAGCTCGCTCTCGGTGAAAACGGTCCGCACGCGCTCGCAGTCGGGCCGGACCAGCAACGCCCGCGGATCCTTGTCCTTGTCGCGGATGATGGGCAGCTTGCGGACGGCGTCGCTGGTCTTGCCGAACGAATCCGCCGCGTCGCCGACCTGCCTCATCGAGGTGCGCGCCTGCTCCAGGGTCGGCACCACTTCCCTGCTCATCGTCTCCTTGAGGTCGCCGAGCACCTCGGCCAGCTCCATCGACGGCCGCGAAGCCAGCACGGCGTTGTCGGCCACCGGCGTGCCCTTGTCGGTGCCGGGGTGAATCTCGATGACCTTGCCGCCGATGAGGCCGTCGCCGACGATCTGCACGACGGCGTCGGAGCGGATCAGCGAGCGCATCTTGCCGTCGATGCGCAGGCGCAGCACGACGTCGCCGCCGGGGGTGACCGGCTGATCGATGCCAACGACCTGGCCGACGTTGATCCCCTGGACGCGGACGCGCGTCCCCTCCTCGACCCCCTGGATCCCCTTGAAGCCGGCGCGCACGTGGAAGCTATCGCCGGCGAACCACGTGCGGCTGCCGACCAGGAAGAGGCCGGCGCCGCCGAGTCCGAGGCCGAGCAAGACCACGGCTCCGAGCAGCACCGCCTGCCAGCGTGAGAGTGAGCGAGACACGAGAGCCTCCCCGTCGTTGGGTGGTGGGCGCGAGCGTCTTCATTATAATATCAGGACGAGGCGGAGGCGTGCGGAATTCGCGCCGGGCGGGTTGACGGCGGCGACGGCGTTCCCTATCCTGATTTTTTCTCCGCTGACAACCGCATTCCGCATACCGATAGGGGACGAGGACTTACATGGTTCGCAAGAAGCTCGGACGGGGTCGGAAGAACCGCTGCCGGTTCTGCACGAAGGACGGCTGCCCGCGGCCGGCCTTCGTCGATTACAAGGACGTGCAAACCTTGAAGAAGCTCTGTACCAGCCAGGGCAAGCTGTTCAGCCGCAAGCGCAGCGGCAACTGCGCCGCCTTCCAGCGCGCCGTCAAGGACGCCGTCAAGCGGGCGCGCTTCATGGCGCTGATGCCGTACGTCGGCGAGTAACCGCACGTGTCATCGTTTAGCGGCCGCCCTCGGGGCGGCGCTCCATAAGAGCGCCGCCCCGAGGGCGGCCGCTAAACGTTTCTTTTACTCTCCCGCGGCTACTGCTATACTCCGCGGAGAGGGAGGGCGCACCATGTCTGCTCCGATCGAGGATTCCGAGCGGAAAGCCTTCTTTGAAGGGCTCGCCGCTGACTTTGCCGCTCTGAAGGCCGAAGAGCGGCCCGAGCGGGGGCCCGGGACGGCACACGGAGAAGGACCCATGCGAGACCGCTTCCCGGAAATCTGCCAGCTGGGCGTCGAGGAGAAGCTGCAACTCGTTCAAGACCTCTGGGACGACATCGCAGATCATCACGCTGACGAGATTCCCATTCCGGAGTGGGTGTGGGAGGAAGTGGAGCGGCGGCACGAAAAGTACCTCGCGGACCCGACCAGTGGGTTGACCTGGGCACAAGTGGAAGCATCAATCCTCGCCCGCCATGCCCGCAAGACCGACGATCCAACCTGACGCCGCCCATCGTCGCTCCCCTCCGCATGTGCTAGGATGATCCCGACCCGCGGCGCGCGAACGCCCGCCCCGTCCGTCGTGTCCGCGCTGTGGATGCACCCAATCGTAGGGGTGTTCCACCTTCCCTTTCGACGGAGACCTCCTCCCATGCTCACCCTGCGCCTCCCCGATGGCTCCACCAAGCAGTACGCCGAAGGCACCCGGCCGCGCGACGTGGCCGAGTCGATCGGCAAGCGCCTCGCCCAGGCCGCCGTCGCCGCCAAGGTCGATGGCGCGATCGTCGATCTCGACCGCGAGATCCCGCCCGGCGAGCACTCCTTCCAGGTGCTGACCGAGAAGGACGCCGACGCCCTCGAAGTGCTGCGGCACAGCTCGGCCCACGTCATGGCCCGCGCCGTCATGCGCCTCTTCCCCGGCACCCAGCTCGCCTTCGGCCCGGCCCTGGAGAACGGCTTCTACTACGACATCGACTCGCCAATCCCGATCCGCGAAGAGGACTTCCCGCGCCTCGAGGAGGAGATGCGCAAGATCATCAAGGAAGCCGAGCCGTTCGAGCGCTTCGAGCGCCCCACCGCGGAGGCGCGCGGGCTGGTGCAGGACCTCGGTCAGGGCTACAAGGTCGAGCACATCGACGACGACCTGAAGCAGTATCCCTCTCTCAGCTTCTACCGCCAGGGCGAGTTCATCGACCTGTGCCGCGGGCCGCACATTCCCCACGCCGGCAAGGTCGGTGCGATCAAGCTGCTGTCGATCGCCGGCGCCTACTGGAAGAATGACGCCAACCGCAAGCAGCTCCAGCGCCTATACGGCACCGCCTTCTTCAACCAGAAGGACCTCGACGCCTACCTGAAGCAGCTGGAGGAGGCGAAGAAGCGCGACCACCGCGTCCTGGGCAAGCAGTTGCGCCTGTTCACTATCAGCCAGCTGGCCGGCAGCGGCCTGATCCTGTGGATGCCGAAAGGGGCCACCGTCCGCGGGCTGCTCGAGACCTTCATCAAGGAGGAGCTGCTGAAGCGCGGCTACTCGCCGGTGTACACTCCGCACATCGGCCGGCTCGAGCTGTACCGCACCAGCGGCCACTTCCCCTACTACCGCGATGCCCAGTATCCGCCGATGTTCGCCCACCCGGCGGGTTCGGCCCTCGACCTGGCGCAGCACCGCCTGGCGTCCGGCGTGCTAACCGAGGCCAAGGAACAGGAGATGGTCAACTTCATGAAGCTCACCCAGTTCCACGTCCCCGGCTACGCCGAGGC
>DATFNV010000321.1:0-13205 GCA_035266225.1 Gemmataceae bacterium | reverse complement strand
GCTGCCTGAAGATCGTGGTCGTAACACCAAGAGGTCTTTTTATTTGCCCCGTCACAAAAACACTCACCCAAGTGAGAATCTTTCGCCAGAAGGCGGGTGACGGCTGACCCGCAACCCATCCCGCCAGACCGATAAGTTCGGCCGAGGACGCACTGCGCCGCCCCTCCGCGGCGTTCCTCCACCCTTTCCTCATTTTTCCGTGGTACTTTCGTCTCGGGCCGGGGTATAATCAACACGGCTTGCCGCGCCCACCCACCGTATGCTGCAATGAACAGAAGTCTCCCTGCACACTTGTTAGGCATCCCTTGCTCGGAGGGCTCCTCGCGATGAAACGTCGCCACCCGTTCCCCTTTCTGCTTTCTACCCTGGCGGCGCTGACGGCGCTGACGATCGTGTCCGGTTCCGCAGCGCGTGCGGACGACGCGAAGCCCAAGGAGGGGGCGGCCCTACCGGCGGTGTTCGACAAGCCGGTCCCGGAAGGCGTCGCCGACCTCAAGGCGATGGAGCAGCAGGTCAAGAAAGTCCTCGAGAAGGTCATCCCTTGCACCGTCAACATCCGCGACGGTGGCGGCCAGGGCAGCGGCGTCATCGTCAGCGACGATGGCTACGTCCTCACCGCCGGCCACGTGTCCCGCGAGGCCGGCCGCGATGTCCAGGTGACCCTGCCGAACGGCAAGACCGTCAAGGCCAAGACCCTCGGCGCCAACCACTACATCGACAGCGGCTTCCTGAAGATCAGCGACCCACCGCCGGAGCCGGCCAAGAAGTGGCCGCACGCCGACCTGGGCAAGTCGGCCGACCTCAAGAAGGGACAGTGGGTCATCACCACCGGCCACCCCGGCGGCTGGAAAGAAGGCCGCGGCCCGGTCGTACGCCTCGGCCGTGTCCTCCAGACCAACGACGAACTCATCCGCACCGACTGCACCATCGTCGGCGGCGACTCCGGCGGGCCGCTCTTCGACATGACCGGCAAGGTCGTCGGCATTCACAGCCGCATCGCCTGGTCGCTGGCGTCCAACATCCACGTCCCGGTAGACACTTACCAGACCACCTGGGAACGGCTGGTCAAGGGCGACGTCTGGGGCAACGGCTACATGGGTTTCTCGGCCGATCGCAAGGCCAAGAGCTGCCATGTCGATGAGGTCATCAAGGACTCGCCCGCCGAGAAGGCCGGCCTCAAGGCCGACGACGTCATCGTCAAATTCGACGGCAAGAAGATCGCCACCTTCGACGAATTCGGCGTTCGCTTGCGCGAGGCCAACGTCGGCGCCGTGGTGCCGATCGAGGTGCAGCGCGGTGAAGAAGTCGTGCTGTTGAAGGTGACGATCGGCAAGCGCGACCGCGCCCTGCCGGAGATTCCGCTGGAAATCACGAAGGAAGAGCTGGCCAGGAACAGCGCCAAGGTGCTGACCGCGTTCCGCGACGCGACCGGCAAGCTGCGGCAGAGCACCGTCAAGGTGCTGTGCGACGGCAAGGACGCGGTGCTGGGGACCGTCGTCGGCGCCGACGGCTGGGTGCTGACCAAGTTCAGCGATCTGAAGGGGAAGACGACCTGCAAACTTCCCGACGGCCGCGACCTTGAGGCCCGCCTCGTCGGCGTTCAGGAGACGTTTGACCTGGCGCTGCTGAAGGTCGAGGCGAAGGGCCTGACGCCCATCGAGTGGCAGGAGAAGAGCAAGGTGCCTCCGGTCGGCAACTGGGTGGTGTCGCCGGTGTTGGGGGCGGACCTGATCGCCGCCGGCGTGGTCAGCGTCGGCGTGCGCAACGGCAACCCGAAGGAGGCGCGGCCGGCGCGCGACTCGTCCAAGAGTGGCTACCTCGGCATCGCCCTGGGAACCACCGCCGACGGGATCAAGATCGAGCAGGTGATGCCCGATAGCGCTGCCGCCAAGGCGGGCCTGAAGGCCAACGACGCGGTGCTGTCGCTGGGCGGCAAGGCGTTCAAGGACGTGCAGGAACTCATCGACGCCGTCGGCAGCAACAAGCCCGGCGACGTCATCACGCTGAAGATCAAGCGTGGCAGCGAGGAGAAGGAGATCAAGGCGACGCTCGGCAAGCGCCCGCCGGACCGTGGCGAGATCCAGAACACCATGGGCGGGTCGCTGAGTTTGCGCCGGGCCGGCTTCCCGAGCTTCCTCCAGCACGACACGGCCCTCAAGCCGCAGGACTGCGGCGGGCCGGCGGTGGACCTCGACGGCAAGGTGATCGGCATCAACATCGCCCGCGCCGGCCGCACCGAGAGCTACGCCATCCCGGCCGACGCCGCGCAGTCGCTGCTGCTCGACCTGATGTCCGGCAAACTGGCGCCGAAGGAGACGACGGCCGCGGCGCCGCAGACCCTGGCCGATAAGGTCGCCGCGCTGAAGGCCGCCCTTGAGAAGGCCGAGGCCGAGAAAGGCGCGACGGAGAAAAAGGTCGCTGACCTCAAGGCCGCCCTCGAAAAGGCCGAGAACGAACTGAAGCGGGAGAAGGAATCGAAGGCCGCCAAGTGATTACTGCGCTTGCCGTTTAGCCGCTTGCGGCTTGGCGTTCGCTTCCCAAGGGTGAAGCGAACGCCAAGCCGCAAGCGGCTTTTCCTTCTGAAGAGGCCCTCATGTTCCTACCTGGCCTGGTTGTCACCCTCTCGGCACTGCCCATCGCCGCGCCGCCCGCGCCGGCCTACGTCCTGGAGACGGCCGACGCCCAGCGCGTGGAAGCCACCCTCACCTACAGCGTGCGCTGCGACAAGCTGAAGGCGAAGGAGTGGCTCGTCATCGTGGCCCAGGCGCCCGAACTGCCGGGGCAGGTGAAAGTGGAATCGCGGCTCGAGCCCGGAGGGGCCCCGGCGAAGGACTTGAGTCCTCTCAAGCGACCGCTCCTGGCCGCGCGCGTCCCCGTCAAGCAGAGGGAACTGGAGACCGGCATTCCCATCCAGGTCACCTACAAGGCGACGCTCCGCTCGCGCCAGCTGAAGCCGTTGGCCACCGGCGCCGCCGTGCCCAAGGTCGAGCCGCTCGGCGACAAGGAGCGCGAGGCGGCACTGGCTGCCCTGGGTGAGATCGATCACAAGTCCGACGCCGTTCAGGCCTGGCTGCGCGAGCACAAGCTGCGGCGCGAGAAGGAGGAAAGCGACCTGGAATTCGCCCGGCGGGTCTTCACCGCCCTCCGCACCGGCTATCGCTACGAGTACAGGGCCGGCATGGATCGACACGCCTCGGCGGTGTGCAAGGCCGAGCGCTCGGACTGCGGTGGCTTGTCGGGCCTGTTCGTGGCGGCGCTGCGCGCCAACGGCGTGCCCAGCCGGACCCTGTACGGCCGCTGGGCCAAGTCGGCCGAGGCGGGAGAGAAGTTGGGTGGCGTACACTACTTCCAGGGGCACGTCAAGGCCGAGTTCTTCGCCGACGGCGTCGGCTGGGTGCCGGTCGATGTCGCTTCGGGCCTCCGGCAGGACGGGTCGAAGGACGGGTTGGCCTTCTTCGGTCACGACCGCGGCGATTTCCTCACCTTCCACGTCGATCCGAGCCTGGAGCTGGAGACGCGGGTATTCGGCCGCAAGAGCGTGAACTGCCTGCAGTGTCCCGCGTACTGGGCCACCGGGCCCGGGTCCACCGAAGGGACCACGGTCAAGGAGGGTTGGGAGGTCAAGAAGCAGTAACTTACTGCTCCTCCGCCGGGGCGCTCTTCGGCAGGGCGCCGGCTTTGCCGCGGTTCAGCTCTTCCATCGCCTGCTTCTCCTCCTCCCTCAGGTTGCCGACGACGTTGTCCTTGCGGAAGCTCGCCACTTCCATCGCCGGCGGCGTCAGCAGGAGGATGAAGAAGCCGAGCGTCATCATGTACCCCGGGATGAGCATCTTGAGCGGCGCCCGGTTGGCCACCGCCTCGGCGTGCTGCTTCATGTAGATGCGCATGTTGTCGGCATACTCGCGCAGCACGGAGACGCCGTCCGTGCCCAGCTTCTCCGACTGGCTCAGGATCACCGAGATGTTGCGCAGCTGCGGCAGATCGACGCGCTCGGCGAACTGTACGAGCGCAAACTCCAGCGAGCGCAGGTCCGACTGCCGCCGCACCAGCTGCAGCTCGAAGCCCAGTTCCGGGTAGGCCAGGGACAATTCGTCGGCCACGCGCTCGAGGCTGTTCAGGACGTTCAGGCCAGCGCTGAGGCAGAGGGTAATCATGTCGATGGCGGTCGGCAGCCCGCGCTCGATGGCCCGCTTGCGCGCGATCCCCTTGAGGGTGAGGAAGAGGCGGGGGATGCTGAAGCCGAGCCCCGCCACGATCAGCGCCCCGATCCAGACGCGGAGCGCCTCGCTCAGCGTTTCGGTCCACACCAGGGCGACGACGCCGCCGATGATCAGCGGCGCGATGGTCAGGACCGCCCGGACGGCGGTGTACTCCATCAGGGCGGTCGGGCGGTACATGCCGGCCGCCATGAGGTCGCGCTGCAGCTCGGAGCGCCCCGCCTCGCTGAGCGGGATCTGGCCCGACAGGGCCGGGGTCAACTCGCCGAGGACTAACTCCGGCGTCGAGGTGCCGATCGACGGATCGCTCGACGGGGCCGGCACCAGGCGCGCCTCGACGCGCTGCCGGCCCCGGGACAGGGCCACGTAGACCATGACGATGACGCCGGTACAGAAGACGAAAACCAGCGCCAAAAGGAAATATTCCATCTGCGCCCCTTGTCAGGCGGGGTTACAGGTCGTCCCGGCGAACCAGGAAGTAAAGCACGACCATGGCCCCGAGCAGCAGCGAGAGGCCGACGGCGAACAGGATTATGCCGGTCGTGCTCTCGAAGTACTGGCTGGCGAGGTCGCGCTGAAAGAAGCCGAGGTAACTGATCAGGCCGGCCGCCATGAGGAACACGACGATGTTGCCGTAACGGCCCAGCGAGGTGGCGGTGCGGTAGTGCCCGCGCAGCTGGTTGTGGTCGCGCGTCGTGTGGGCCAACCGGTCCATGAGCACGGCCAGGTTGCCGCCGGTGGTGCGGTGCAGGCTCAGGACCGAGGCGAAGACGCTGAAATCGACCAGGTTCAGCCGGTCGGCCGTCATTTTCAGCACCTGGTGCAGGGCCAGGCCCAGCTCGAGCTGGCGGTGCATGCGGCTGAACTCGCGCGACAGCGGCACCACGCCGTGCTGGCCGATGACCGCCATCGCCTGATCGATGCTCAGGCCCGCGCGCAGCGAGCGGGCCATCAGGAACAGGGTGTCGGGCAGCTGGTCCTGGATGCGCCGCCGCCAGGCCCGCTGCCGCAGCAGGAAGTAGCCGAAGGGGAGGCCGGCCCCGACGAAGAACGCCGGGATCGCCATCCACGACTCCTCGGCCTCGGAGCGCCAGAAGAAGAAGATGGCCGCGAGGATAACGCCACAGAACAGAAGGATGGCCAGCCCCTCGGCCGGCGTCATGCCCAACTCGGTGCGCTCCAGGCGGTCGGCGGCCGAACGCCGGAAACCCTCCCACCAGCCGAAGCCCCCGCCGCGCGAGTAGACGTTGTCCAGCAGGATGGTCGGGTCGCTGTCCTCCGGGCGGACGCGCGCCAGCCGGGTGCGGCTGCGCTCCAGCCACCACGACACGAAGAGCCAAATCGCCCCGAACATCAGGGCCGTGCCCGCGAACACGGCGAGCAACGTCGTGATCGGCACTCCCGCCATGACTTCTCTCCTCGACCGTCCGCCGTTTCGCCGCCGCCCTCGGGGCGGCGCGGAAAGAGCGCCGCCCCGAGGGCGGCGGCTAAACAAGGGCTACTAACTATTCTCTGTATGCAGCACCCGGTCCTGGAACAGCGACGCCGGCAGCTCCAACCCCTGCGACTTGAGTCGCCCCAGGAAGGTCGGCTCGTAGCCGCTGGCGTAGAACTCGCCGACCGTCTGGCCGTTCTGGACGCCGAGTTGGCGGTAGCCGTACAGGTCGCGCAGGACGTAGGACCGCCGCCGCAGCTCCACAATCTCCGTGACGCGCGTGATCCGCCGCCGGCCGCCGCGCAGGCGGGTGATCTGCACGATCAGCCCGATCGACGAGGCGATGTACTGGCGGATGACCGGGATCGGCAGCTCGAAGCCGGTCATCATCACCATCATCTCGAGGCGCGACAGGGCGTCGCGCGTGTCGTTGGCGTGAACCGTCGTCATGCTGCCCTCGTGGCCGGTGCTCATGGCCTGGAGCATGTCCAGCGCCTCGGGGCCGCGGCACTCGCCGATGATGATGCGGTCCGGCCGCATGCGCAGGGCGTTGCGGACCAGGTCGCGCTGCTTGACCTCGCCGAGCCCCTCCAGGTTGGGCGGCCTCGTCTCCAGCTTGACGACGTGCGGCTGCTGCAATTTCAGCTCGGCCGTATCCTCGATCGACACCAGGCGCTCGTCGTGGGGGACGTAGGCCGACAGGGTGTTCAGCAAAGTCGTCTTGCCGGTGCCGGTGCCGCCGGAGATCAGCGTGCTGATGCGCCCCTGCACCGCCGCCCCGAGCAGTTGCAGGATCTCGCGCGGCATGGTGCCGTTGGCGAGCAGGTCGTCGGCGGTCAGGCGCACGCCGAAGCGGCGAATCGACAGCACGGGGCCGGTCAGCGACAGCGGTGGGATGATGGCGTTGACACGGCTGCCGTCGGGCAAACGGGCGTCCACCATCGGCGACATCTCGTCGATGCGGCGGCCGATCCGCGCCGCGATGCGCTGGATGATCTGCATCAGGTGGGCGTCGTCCGCGAAGACGATGTCGCTCAGCCCCAGGCGGCCGTCGCGCTCCAGGTAGACCTCGCGCGGCCCGTTCACCAGGATGTCGCTGACCGCCGGGTCGTTCATCGGCCCCTCAAGCGGGCCCAGGCCGAACGCCTCGTGCATGATCTCATCGACCAGGCGCTCACGCTCCAGCTCGTTGAGCATCTCCGGCGAAGTGCTCGTCAGCCGGATCGCCATCTCGCGGACCTCGCGCCGCAGCCGCTCCGGCCGGATCCGGTGCAGCCGCGACAGGTCGAGCCCCTCGACGAGTTGACGGTGGATCTCCGCCTTCAGCTTCTGCAGGCGGAGGTTGTGCTTTTTCCGGGCCACTTGCTCGTCCTGGGACGAGCCGTTGTTTCGGAGCACGGACATCGCTTACTCCAGGGCCGGCCGCCGCCGGCCGGTTTGCTATCGATGTTTGCCGTTGAGTTGGTCCGCGAGCTTGTGGAAGCGCCGCGTGATGCGCGAGTAACTGCTGGCGATCACTACCGGTTGGCCCTGGTTGAGGGCGGCGTTGACGCGGCCCGGGTCCTCGGGGATCCAGCCCGCGAACTTGGCGCTGACCGCCTCTTCCGCGTTCTTCCAGGGGACTTGCCCCTTCTGCCCGTAGCGGTTGGCCACCCGCTGGATCCGGCCGGACGGCACTCCGCGCTTCTCCAACTCCTGCACGAAGCGGCGGGCGTGCTTCAGCCCCGGCACGTCGAGCCGCACCACTACCACTACCGAGTCACACAGCCGCAGCGCCTCGTAGTGCTCCTCGCCAAGGTCGTGTCCCAGGTCGAGGACGCTGACCGCGTAGATCGTGCGCAGCAGAATCACCGACTTCCGCACCGTCGGCACCGGCAGCGGCTCGACGCTCAGGGCCCCCGGCTTCTGCGCCAGGATCTGCACCCCGCCGGGATGCTCCAGCATGCTCTGCCGCAGCAAACGGGCGTCGAGGCGGTCGTGCTCCTGATGCACGTCGGCGACGGTGTGTCGGGGCTTCAGGTCCAGCGCCAGGGCCATGTCGGCGGCGCCGCGCCCCATCTCCAGCAGGGCTACCTGGTTGGGATGCTCCCGCGCCTGCACGAAGGCCAGGTTCATCGCCACGGTCGTCACGCCACTCCCGGGCGACGGCGACACGACCCCGATGACGACCCCCTGTCCCTGCCGGCCCTCGCCGCTCAGGCGCAGCTTCTCCAGCGCGGTTTCGAGGTTCTCTTGCAGCCGGGCCTCGTCCAGGAACTCGCGCGCCCCGCCCTGCAAGTAGAGCAGGATCTGCCCGGCGTCGGCGGCCGGGCCCATCACCATAACCGGCGCCTTCGTCAGCGGCAAGGCCTGCCGGACGACGCTGACCGTCGAACTTGAGTCGGCCCCGGTGCCTACCAGCACCAGGTCGGCTGGGTTCTGCGCCAGGCGCATTGCGAGATCCGCGTGCGCCACGCAGTCCCCGGACGCGCACTCCAACCCCATCCCCAGGAGGAGCTGGCGGATCACCTCGCTGTTGCCCGGCTGTTCCTGCGCCACAACTACCCGCATGGTCCCATGTCCCCTCTCCGAGATCCCCCCTCACCTCATTCCACAAACCGGAGCCGAGCAATGTACGGATTGTACAGGCTCCGTGGTCCCAGGTCGCGCAACGTCCAGTCTGTGACCGCCGTATCCGTCACCAGGACGCTCGGCTGCAGGACGATCGTCACCGAGCCCCCGCCCCCCGCGACGCTCATGACGCGCGCCACCACGAACCCTACCACATTTAGGGTCGGGTTGTTGCCCGTACTGGGAACCCCTGAGTATAGCATCCAGATGCGCGGTTGGCCAAGGATTCCTTGCAAACCGCTGGTCGGCGGCTGTTGCGACGGGTCGCCGTTCACCAGCAGCGCCGCCTGGCCTGCCGCCAGCACCGAAGTCGCCGGCACCGCCACGTTGGCGGTCGGCGGCGGCGTGTTGGCCGGCGGGGGCGGGACGCCGTCGCCCGCGTTGAGGAGGAATTGCCCCGCGAGTTGTCCGTTGTTCGCCGCCAGGTCGCCGTAGGTGACGCCATTCTGGATCTGCGCCAGCAGCGTGTCCACGGAGCCGACCCGGGTGTTGTCGAGGTAGACCGGCTGGGCGTTGCCCGACGTGCTGTTCTCGGTCAAGGTCAGCGTGATCTCGGGAATGCCGTCGCCGACGATGTTGGTCGGTTGGCCCGTCACCGGGTCGATCGACCAGACGTCGTTTCCCCCGCGCGCCATGATCTGCTGTTCCCAGGTGGACGGGCCCTTGCTCGCCCAGCAGATGGGAGTGTTCTGGCCCGGCAGGCAGGGGTCGGAAAGGATCGCGATGGGCACCATCGGGACCTGGGGGAACGTCGGGTAGGGGCTGGAGGCAGGCGGCGGCTTCAGGCGGAAACCGACCACGTCGCGGTCGATGAAATACGTCGCCGAGGCCCCCACCCGGCGGCGGTGCGTCTTGACGCGCACGGCGTTCAGGTCGGGGTTGAACGGGTCGAAGCCGGCGTTGGTCAGCCCGATGAAGGTGCGCGAGACCGGGTCGTCCAGCGTGCCGACGTACAGCTCGCCGTCGGTGAGGTTCTCTGGGTTGTCCTTGAGGACAAGCGGCTTACCCATGACGCGGTTAAGGCGGGCCAGGCGCTGGCCGGCGGCGCGGGCGCTGTCGATGAGGGCGGTGCGGTCGATCGGGACGACCGAAGAAGTCCCGTCGTAGCCCTGGGCGAACACCGTCTCGGTGACCAGGACGCGGGCGGCGGCGTGGGCCGCGGCGTCGTCGGCGGCCTGCAACTCCACGCGCGTGTGGATGCGGAAGTCGAGCGTCTGCGACACCCAGAGCAGGACGACCAGCAGCAGCGAAAAGACGACCAGCCACGCGACGGTAATCGCGCCGCGGCGTACACGACCCTGGCGCCCCGACCGGACCCGGGAGTGGGAAGCGAACATCATGCGCGTGTACTCCGGGGTGGGAAGCGATGGGGGAACGTCGGTCCGGAAGACAAAGAGGATCGGGGAAAGCGTCAGGGCTCCGCCCTCCCCGATCCCCCCCGTGTGAGGCGGTGAACCACCGCCGTTACTTTTTCGCCCCTCAGGTGCTGCAGCCTTTGGTGCTGGGGTCGGCGGGCGCCCGGAAGCCGAAGTTCCGCGCGGAGGAGGCCACCGCCCCCGACGGGCTGAACGACCCCGGGCCGGAGGGGGGCGGCATCCGCACTGGCGGCGGAATCCGCGACGACGGCGTCGGGGTGTAAGCGACCGGCACGGCCGGCTGCGGCGGCCGGGCCCGGCTCTCCGCCCCGGACGTCGCGGGCGTGGCCGGCGTTCCGCTGCCCCCCGCTCGCGATGGCGGAATGTAGCCGGGGTAGGTCGTCTTCCCCGAGTTCTTGATGCCGACGTACTTCTCGACGTCCCACGGCGGCACGCCCGGCGCCACCGGCCCGATGCCGAACAGGGCGGCCAGGTCGGCGCCGCTCACGTGCTCCGCCGACTGCTCCCGGGGGTCGTTCAGGTCGTTGCCAACCGGCGCAGCCGTGTTCTCGCTATCGTCCCCCGCGGCAACGACCGCATCCTTCTGGGGAACGACTCCCAACGAGAACCTGGCGCCCATGGACTTGGCCAACTCGATCATGGCGTAGCGGTAAGGGGTCACTTCCAGGGTGTACTCGCGCGGCGCGTCGCGGCTGACGGGCTGGGCGCCTGGCCTCGTCGTGCCGAAGCGGGCCACGACCTTGGCCGCCTTGGCGATCTGCGCCGTCCCGTTGCTCCCCGGGCCAAAGACCTCGCTGGCCAGCGTGAAGTACACGTCAACGTAGTCGTTGGTCTGCACCATCGCCTCCTTGGCGGGGACCGTGACGATTACCGAGCGCATCCCCTTGCGCAGTTTCTTATCGACCGAGTCCGGGTACGCGAACGGGTAAAGGTTTTCCGCGAAGAAGGGCTCCTCCGCCATGATCGACACCTTGGCGACACGGCCGACCGGCTGATTGCCGGTCAGCAGGGTCGTGCCCTTCTTGGCGTAGGCGGCGTACTTCTCGCGCGACACTTTCACCTTCTTGACGTGGATCGGCCGGATTTCTGTGTCGTTGTAGATGTTGCCGGCCGCGAGGGTGATCTCGATCGAGTCATCGACCGGCTTGGCGGTCTTCGGCTTGTCGAGCAGGACGATCTTGAACAACCAGGCGAAGATCAGGCCGGCGACGATGGCTAGCGCGATGGCGAAGACGGTGCTGGCGCTGACCGCCGCCGCTCGGGCGCCTCGGGAACAGGTTCGCGTGACCAAGGGTGGAACTCCCGGAGGGACAGAGGACCGTTGGTAATCTTCAGCCAAGCACTCCATCTTGCCAGGCCGACGTAAGGTTTTCCAGAGCACATTGCCCCGCCCGCGCCGAACTTCCGATGGCCGGCGGGCCGGACGTAGGGGCGACGGGCCGGAGCGGCCCGAAGCGAGGGGAGAAGGGCGGACCCGCGGCTGGCCTGGCCGGCCGCGGGCGTCACTCCTGTTTCATGCGCGTGGCCGCCACGATGGACCGGCCGCCGAGGGAGAAGCCCAACCAGCCGAGCACGTCGGGGATCACCGAGCGGGCGCGGACTTCGACCTTCGCTTCGACCCAGTCGGCCTGGCCGGCCGTCTGGTCCGGCGGCAGGTCCTGCGACCAGGTGATGTGGACGTGGGCGAAGCGCGACAGGCGCCCGGTGCCCAGGACCGCTTTAGCCGTCTTGTGCGCGTCGGTGTCGGCCTGCGTCTTGAAGGTGTAACCGTCGCTCGCCGCGACGCGTGCCGCCGCCCGGCTGGCGTTGAGCAGATCGACGCGCGTCGCCACCATCATGTGGAACTCGAGGATGCCCAGGAAGAACATCATGAGGATCGGCAAGACGAACAGCAACTCCGCCAGTATCAGGACGCCGCGGCGGCGTGCGCGGGGGCCGCGGGTCGGCTGCGGGTGTGTGGTCGTGATTCGCATGGCTTTCCCCTCACGGCTGGGCGGACGCGTGCTCGCTGGGCGGGTCCTTTGGCGGAACCGGGTGGCGCTGGTCGTAGAGGACGAAAAACGGCAGTATCAGCCCGGTCGCGATGGCCACCGGCAGCGAGTAGGCCAGCAACTGATCCTTGCGGCGGGCACCGGCCGGGGTCTTCTTCAGGTTGCTGGTCTTGGCCCCCTGCTGGACGTTGAACGCCGTCTTCTGCACCCCGCGGCGGAACAGCTTCTGAAGCAGCCGGACGGTCCCCAACAGCAGGTAGACGACCACGCTGCCGAAGAGCAGACCCATCATCTGCCTGGGCCCGACCCAGGCGCCGAGGGCCGCCATCAACTTGAGGTCCCCCCCGCCCATCACGCCCAACAGCCAGAGCACCCAGAACACGCCGAAGCCCGCCGCGAAGCCGGCCAGGGCGCAGAGCAGCCCGTCGAGGGCCCCCAGCGCCGGCGAACTCGCGAACAGCCAGACTTTCTCGTCGCTCCCCGACCCCGAAAGGATCGCCCCCATCCAGACGCCGCGCACCAGGCTGACCACGATGCCGACCGCCAGCATGGAGAGGGTAAGCTTCTTCGGGATCTTCAAGCTCCCGATGTCAGTGTAGGTCGCAATTATCAGGAAGCCGAGCAGGACCGCATAGAAAGTCCAACCAAACACGGGGTCGGGGTAGAACGGCGGCATGAGTGTGTTCCGTCAGGGGGATGGTGCGACCATTTATACCAGCCTTGATGAGGGGATTCAAGAATCAGGCGGCTGGAAAGTGGCGTTTTTTTCGAGAGGCCGCGAGGAGATGGTCGCCGCCCCTCTCTGTTCCGATCACCGACGGCCCCGATTCCGGGCGGGGCCGGCCTTCTCTGTGGGGGAGAAGACGGCGAAATCCCGGCAGGGAGTGCCGGGACTTCGCCGCGCGACGATTTCACGAGGTTGTCACCCCGCGGGCAGCAATACCGTTAGCAAGAGACCCACTTAGTCGCAGGGGGTCTGGCTGATGGCGGCGGTGCTGGCGCTGACGCTGCCTTCGCCGATGGTGTTGGTGGTGTCGCTGGCGGACGAACCGGCGGTCGAGGCTTCGCAGTTGGTCTGGCCGCTGAAGCTGTAGCTCTGGTTCAGAGCGAGCAGGGCCTGGGCCGACTCGATCAGCTCGCTGAGCAGCGCCTGACGCACCGCAACCAGACCGCTAATCAGGCCGAGAACCAGGATCACGAAGAGGAAAAGCCACTCGGCCGTGATGAGGCCACTACCGCAGTCGTCGTTCCACAGCTTGCGAATCATTTCTCACTCCCCTGATGGTAAATGGGGCCAACGTTCTTGATCGTATCCCAGGGCAGAGCGACCCCCTCGTTGGAATCACCCTCTTGAATCTCTGATCCCGTGGGCGTGTCGGCGGCTGACCCGCCGACACGCCCACGGGATCACCCGACTCCGCACGACTTAGTCGCAGGGGGTCTGGCTGATGGCGGCGGTGCTGGCATCGACACTACCTTCGCCGATGGTGTTGGTGGTGTCGCTGGCGGACGAACCGGCGGTCGAGGCTTCGCAGTTGGTCTGGCCGCTGAAGCTGTAGCTCTGGTTCAGAGCGAG
>DATFNV010000320.1:0-7728 GCA_035266225.1 Gemmataceae bacterium | reverse complement strand
TCGTCGATGCTGTTGAAGAAGGCGCCGAGCCCGTAGTAATCCTTCATCGTAAACGGGTCGTATTTGTGGTCGTGGCAGCGCGTGCATTCCAGGGTGAGCCCGAGGAAGGCCGTGCCGAGGGTCTGGACGCGGTCGGAGACGTACTCGTTGCGCCACTCCTCGGGGATGCTGCCGCCCTCGTTGGTCATGCGGTGCAGCCGGCAGAAGGCGGTGGCCAGGCGCTGCGGCCGCGTCGCCCCGGGGAGCAGGTCGCCGGCCACCTGCCAGGTGACAAAGCGGTCGAACGGCAGGTTGTCGTTGAGCGCCGCGATGACCCAGTCGCGCCAGGGCCAGACGTGGCTGTCGCCGTCGGCCTGGTAGCCGAACGAGTCGGCGTAGCGGGCGGCGTCGAGCCAGTCCATCGCCAGGCGCTCGCCGAAGCGCGGCGAGGCCAGCAGCCGGTCGGCGACCCGGGCGAACGCCGCCGGCGCGTCGTCGGCGACGAAGGCGTCCACCTCGGCGGGGGTCGGCGGCAGGCCGGTCAGGTCGAAGGTGGCCCGGCGAATCCAGTCCTCCTTCGACGCGGCCGCCGACGGCTTCAGCCCGTCGCGCTCCAGGCGGGCGAGGACGAAGCGGTCGAGCGGGCCGGCCGGCCATTTGCCGTCCGCGACCGAAGGCAGCGGGACCACGTCGGGCGGCGGCAGGAAGGCCCAGTGCGGTTTGTACTCCGCCCCCTCGGCGACCCAGCGGCGCAGGAGATCGATTTCCTCATTGTTTAGGGTCAGGTTCGACTTGCGGGGCGGCATGCGCTCGGCCGGGTCCGCCGTCGTGATGCGCCGGACCAACTCGCTCTCGTCCGGCTTGCCGGGGGCGAGGACGCGGCGGGCGACCGCGGGGTCATCGAGGCGCAGTTTCGCCTTGCGTTTCTTCTCGTCGGGGCCGTGGCAGACGAAGCAGCGGTCGGCCAGGAGGGGCCGCACCTGGAAGTTGTAATCGACCTTGGCCGGCGCGGGCGGCGCGGCGGCGGCGTGTGTGGCGAGCCAGAGGACGCTCGCCGCGGCCAGCACGGCCGTGCCCGGCCGGGCGCTGCGGGAGGAATGCCACCGTCGCATGAGGTACGTCTCCGGAGGCGTGCTGGGGCGGCAGGCGGGCGGGGGAGGCCCCTGGGGTTCGGCTTCGACTTCAATCGCCATGCTACGCCCCGGGAGGAGTGGCTTCAACGCCTTTCGCCGGGAAGGGGCCGAAGCGGAAGTAGGTCCCGCCTGCCGGGCGGGACTGCGGAACCTTGCCGCAGTCCCGCCCGGCAGGCGGGACCTACCCCGAACGATACCCTTCAACGGATCTCACCGATCTACTTCATCGCGACCAGCTCGAAGCGCAGCTTCCGCGGCCGGGCCGCCTCGCGGATCTTGCCGTCGGCCGCCTCGACTTCCTTGGTCAGGTCGGCCAACTTCTCCACGGTCCCCTTGGGGACCTCGGCGCTGGCGACCAACCTCGACAGGTTGCGCCACTGACCGACGAGCCCTTCCTTGGCCGCCACCGCCGCCAGCACTTCCTTGCCCTGCCCGGCGATTGGCCCCTTGGCGTAGGCCGTCAGGTTGATGCCCTTGTCCAGCTCCTTGTTGCTGACGGTGGCGACCGTCACGCCGTTCACACGCAGCTCGTAGGCGTCCGCGCTCAGCCCGGTCACCTTCAGCCCGCAGCGACTCAGCTCGAGGATTGTCGGGTCCAGCGGCAGCACCGGGCGGGCGGCGTCCGCGAGCGGGAACGGCAGCGAGTCGTCGAGGCGGTCGAACGACAGCTTGCCGCCATCAGCCTTCACGTCCGTAATCTCGCAGCCCTTCGTCTCGCCGACCTTGCCGTCGGCGTCGAGGGTGGCGCTGCTGACGAAGCCGCGGGCACCCAGCCCCTTGAGCAGCGCCGCCGCCATCGTCAACTGGCCCGGCTCGCCGGGGTGGACCGGGTCGCCCTTCATCGACACCAACGAGGCCTCTTTCTTCTCGTTCAGGGCGAGGAACGCCTGCAGGTGCTCGACCCCTTCGAGGTCTTTGCGGCCGGCGATGCTCTTGATCGTCGCGTAATCGTTGAGCAGGATCTCGTTGGGCTTGTTCTTGCCCCACACGTCAACGAGGGCGTGGAACTGGTCGGCGTAGGGGGCCTTTTCCTTGGCTGCGTACTCCTTGAGGGCTTCGGCGTAGCGGTGCAGGCGGGCGTTACCGCCCTGGTTGTCCGAGTTCTTGCCGCTGACCTGCGCGAGGAGTTGGCCGTTGTTGATCGGGCTGGCGGAGAGGTAGACCGGCCGGGCGTCGATCTTGCGGATGCGCTCGGTTAGCTTCGCCATGTTCTCCATGAACTGCGGCACACTGGAGCCGCCCTGGTCGTTCATGCCCAGCTCGACCGAGACGACGGTCGGCTTCCAGGCGGCCACGTCCCAATCGTAGCGGGCCAGGGCCTTGGGGATGGTGTCGCCGCCGACGCCGGAGTTGCGGAAGCGGAAGGTCAGCTTCGGGTAGCGCGCGTAGCAGAAGGCCTCGATGTAGTTCGAGTGCAGGTGCTGGGCGGTGATGCTGTCGCCGACCATGACCCAGGTGTCACCGTCCTTGAGGGGGAAGTCGTCCGCCGCCGGCGCGCGGGTCGGCGCCAGGGCCAGGACCGCGGCCAGCGCGGCCAGCAGGATCAGGGGTCGCTTCGTGTGCATGCTGCGTCTCCGAAACGAGGAAGGTTGTGCGACTCTCCAAGGGGGGCGGCCTCATTCTGCGGCGGTGCGGGGCCGCGGTCAACACATTTCCCGGAGCCGACGCGCGCGGGGCGAGAAATTCCTTGTAATCGTCGCCGGGTCGGGTAACTTGCTACGCTGAGTGGCCGCCGGTGTACTCGCACAACTCTGCGCGCGGCCACGAAACGGACCTTGTTCTTCCGAGGTTATCATGCGTCGATGGATTCCCTTGCTCGCCGTGTTGGTCTGCGCCGCGGTGGCGCGCGCCGACGAGGCCCCACGGAAATTCGCCGCCGTCGAGGGCGTCACCGAGTACCGCCTGGCCAATGGCGCCCGCGTGCTGCTCTTCCCCGAGGCGTCGCGGCCGACGATCACGGTCAACATGACGGTCCTGGTCGGGTCGCGCCACGAGGGCTACGGCGAGACCGGCATGGCCCACCTGCTGGAGCACATGGTCTTCAAGGGCACGCCCGTGTACCCCGCGGTGCCCAAGGCCCTGCGCGACCACGGCGCCTACCCTTTCAACGGCACCACCAACGTCGATCGCACCAACTACTTCGAGACGCTGCCGGCCACCGACGAGAACCTGGAGTTCGGCATCCGCCTCGAAGCCGACCGGTTGGTCAACAGTTACGTCAAGCGCGAGGACCTCGCCTCGGAAATGACGGTGGTGCGCAACGAGTTCGAGCGCGGCGAGAACAGCCCACAGGGCATCCTCATGCAGCGCATCCACGCCGCCGCCTACGAGTGGCACAACTATGGCAAATCGACCATCGGCAACCGCTCCGACATCGAGCGCGTGCCCATCGAGAATTTGCAGGCGTTCTACAAGAAGTACTACCAGCCCGATAACGTCGTCCTCATCGTCGCCGGCAAATTCGACGAGACGAAGGCCCTGGCCCTGGTGCAGAAATACCTCGGCTCGATCCCCAAGCCGAAGCGAAAGCTGGACGACACCTACACGGAGGAGCCGCCCCAGGACGGCGAGCGCAACGTGGTCCTGCGCCGCGTCGGCAGCGTCGCCGCGGTCGGCGCCGCCTACCACATCCCCGCGGCGACCCACGCCGACTGGGCGCCCTTGAACCTGCTGGGCGGCATCATCTCGCAGCAGCCCAACGGACGGCTGTACAAGGCCCTGGTGGAGTCGAAAAAGGCGACGAGCGCGGGCGCGGGGGCCGGCAACAACCACGACCCCGGCCTGTTCACCGCCTCAGCCCAGCCCGAGCCGGGACAACTCGACGCCGTCCGCGACGCCCTCTTGCAGACGCTGGAAGGGCTGTCGGCCGTGCCGTTCACGAAGGACGAGGTGGACAAGGCGAAGGTCCGCAGCCGCCGGGCTCACGAGACCATGCAGTCCGATAGCACGCGCATGGCGCAGGCGCTCAGCTCGGCGTCGTCGCTGGGCGACTGGCGGCTGCTGTTCGTGCAGCGCGACCGCATCGAGGCGGTGACGGCCGACGACGTGAACCGCGTCGCGAAGACCTATTTCCGCAAGGACAACCGCACTTTCGGCGTCTTCATCCCGGAAAAGGAGCCGGACCGGGTGGCCATCGCCAAGGCGCCCGCGGCCGAGGCCG
This sequence comes from Gemmataceae bacterium, assembly GCA_035266225.1. Lineage (GTDB taxonomy): Bacteria > Planctomycetota > Planctomycetia > Gemmatales > Gemmataceae > DATFNV01. The sequence goes on along the minus strand of DATFNV010000320.1, from coordinate 3,456 downwards.
TCGTGTCCGATTACAAGGGCGGTAGCGTGGCGGCGGCCGGCGAGGAGTTCGACCCGTCGCCGACCAACCTGGATGCCCGGACCAAGATCGTGATGCTCGGCGGTATCAAGGCGGGCCTCTTGCCGAAGAAGAACCGCGGCGAAACGGTGTCGCTAGTGCTGACGCTGCACTACGGCAATGAGGAATCGCTCAAGGGGCAGACGACGGCGGCGGGGATGCTGCCGGGGCTGATGATGGCCGGCACGACGAAGCACGATCGCCAGGCGCTGCGCGAGGAGCTGGAACGCCTGGGCATCCGCATTTCCGCGGGCAGCGCAGGGGGTGGGGGCTGGCGGCGCGGCGGCGGTGGGGGTGGCGGTGGCACGGCGGGCCAGCTGACCTTCTCCATCGAGGCGAAGCGCTCGACGCTGGCGGACGCCCTGCAACTGCTGGGCGAAATCCTCCGCGAGCCGGCGTTCCCGCCGGCCGAGTTCGACGTCATGAAGCGCCGCTCGCGCAACTTCTCGCAGAGTGGCCGAACCGAGCCGGGGGCGCTGGCCGCCAACCGCCTGGCGCGGGCACTGTCGCCGTACTCCGCGGCCGACATCCGCTATGTGCCGACCCCGGAGGAGAATGAGAAGCGCCTGGAAGACGTCACGCTCGACCAGGTCATCGCCATTTATCAGAAGCAAGTGGGAGCGAGAAAGGGCGAATTGGCGGTCGTCGGCGACTTCGACCCCGACGCGACCCTGGCCCAGGTCGGCGAGGTCCTCAAGGACTGGAAGTCCGACGTGCCGGTCAAGCGCATCGAGCGCGTGGCCCCGGCCGAACTGGTCGGCTTCCGCGAGGACATCGTGACGCCGGACAAGGCGAACGCGGTCTTCGTCGCCGGGTTGGCCTTCCGGCTGAAGGAAACCGACCCCGACTACGCGGCGCTGCGGCTGGGCAACTTCCTCTTCGGCGGCAGCACCCTGGCCTCGCGCCTGGGCAACCGCATCCGCCAAAAGGAGGGGCTGTCCTACGGCGCCACGTCGTCACTGTCCGCCTCGCCGCGCGACCCGAACGCCAGCTTCACCGTCAACGTCAGCCTCAACCCGGCGAACATCGACCGTGTCGAGAAGGCGGTCGTGGAGGAGCTGAAGGAGTTCCTGGCCAACGGCCCCACGGCGGCGGAATTGAGCGACGCCAGGAAGGCGTTCCTGGAGTCGCAGAAGGTGGGCCGCACCAGCGACGGCGCCATCGCCGGGCAGATCGTCGCGAACCTCCAACTGGGGCGGACGTTCGCACACACCACCGAGACGGAGAAGCGCATCGCGGCGCTGACGCCGGAGGAGGTCAAGGCGGCGTTCGCCAAGTACATCGATCCGAAGAAGCTAGTGATCATCCGCGCCGGCGACTTCAAGAAGTAATTGGGGCGGTACGTCGAATGGGCTTCATGGCGTCTCCGGAGCGGGCAAAAGGGGACATTCATGATTTCTCAGGCCGAAAATCATGAATGTCCCATTTACCGGATCCCTTTTCCGGGTCTGACGCCCACATCTCCCGTCCGAGGCGCGGCCGCGGGGCCGGAAGGAAAAAGAAGCCGGCCAAGCGTCTGTAGTGCCAGCCGCTTGCGGCTTGGCGGATTCCAGGCTTCCGCCAAGCCGCTTGCGGCTGGCGCAACGGACTCTAACTCATAAGAGGCCGTGGAGGTCTCGTTGCAGCTGGTGCAGGACCGCATGGTAGCGCTGCCGCACCGTCTCGGGGTTGCAGCCGAGCCGTGCCGCCACCCCCCGCAGCGAGAGCCCTTCAAAGAACCGAAGCCGCACGATGTCGCGGTCGAGGGGGTTGGTGAGGCGGGTGAGTGCTTCGTGGACCAGACGCGCCCGTTCTTCGGCCTGCACGGTGGCGCTCGGCGTCGGCTCGTCCGCGGAAGGGTCGAGCAGCGGTGCCGAGTCGCCGGACGCGGAGACGCCCTGACCATTCAGGCGGAGGAGCTTGCCGGGCGGTATCCGTTGCTGGGCGGCCTCGTCGCGGGCCGCGTTGAGGCCGAGCCGGGAGACGATGCGGGCCAGCCAGGCGTGGAACATCGCCAGCGCCTGGGCCTCGTCGGCGACGCCCTGGAACTGGTCGAGCTTCTGCCAGGCGCGCAGCCAGGCTTCCTGAACGAGGTCGGAAACGCTGCCGTCCGGGCCGTGCGGGGCGTGACGTTGCGCCAGCTGCTCCAGCCAGGGACGGATCAGCGCGAGCAGGTCATCGGTGGCCGCACGGTCCCCGGCGCGGGCGCGGGCGAACAGGGCGTGGAAGCCGGGTACGTGTTCCATGACGCTCGATGATGCCACACCGGAGGCGGCGAGGCACGCGAAATCCTTCCGGGACGATCGGGTTCGGCGCGAGTTCAAGCTTGACAGGATGGCGGGGTCGCGCGGAAACTGGTACAAAGAAGCGAGCAGGGGCCGGCCATTCCGAAAGCAGCAAGGCGCGCCCGCGAAGGTGGAACTCCAGCAGCGCGGGGGGATCCCATGACGACCGTTCCCACGATTCTACCTGAGCCGATCCTGGTCGCGAACCTGCCGCTTCCCCCGGAGGACGCAGCGCTGCTAGAACGGTCCTGGCGCTCGAGACGCTACACGCGCAGCGAGCGCGAGTTCCTCGAAGACGACGTCAAGTTGAGCCACCATTACGCCGGCCACTACGTCATCGCCACGGCCGGCCCCCACCGCCTTCAAATTCACGCCATCGACCTCGAGGATCCGGATCAGATCCACGAACTCACACAGCGCCTGAGCACCGAGGGGCATCGCCACGTCCTCCATCTCTTCCCAACCCCCTGGAAGTCCACGACCAGCCAGATTGGCATCATCTACGCGGAGTCTTGACATCACTGTCCCGATTGTCTTCCCCGCGCCTCCGGAAGATGCCGTAATGAATCGACGATAGCTCAACGCCCGTTCAACCCTGATGCCGTTCCCACGATGGGTACATCCGAAAACGAGGGAATCTCATGGCCACCATTCCCACAACACTTTCTGAGCCGATCCTAGTCGCGAACCTGCCGCTCCCTCCGGAGGACGCGGCGGAGTTGGAACGCTACCTGCGCTCGAGCCGCTTTACGCGTAGCGAGCGAGCCTTCGTCGAAGAGACCTTCAAACTGCGCCACCATTACGCGGGCCACTTCGTCGTGGCAACGGCCGGGCGCGGCGGCCTCCAAATCCACGCCATCGACCTGGAGAGCCCGGACGAGGTCGATGAACTTACGAGGCGCCTGCAAGCCCAGGGGCATCACAACGTTCTCTGCCTTTTCCCGACCCCTTGGAACGACCCGGACGTCGCGATTCTGACGGCTAACCGGGTAAGTGCAAGCACTCGGAAGTCAGTGCCTCGCGCTTAGCATGGCGAGAAACCTTCTCGTGAGGAGTCTGCCATGAGCAACAAACCGATCCCGCACAACAGCGACGGGAGATGGTCCAAGCCGTCCGGCGCGGGGCCTCGATGCGC
>DATFNV010000319.1:0-18079 GCA_035266225.1 Gemmataceae bacterium | reverse complement strand
GGGCCTACAGCCGCCGCGTCGTCGAACAGGTCCCGATCGAGGGGCAGGCCAGCTTTGCACTGGCGCTGGAACTGACGCTGAAGGCGCACTGGAACGGCTGGCGCATCGCCGAGGTGCCGACGACGTGGCACGACCGCACCGCCGGCGTGTCGCGCTTCCGCACCTTCGCCTGGATGCCGCACTACCTGAAGTGGTACCTCAAGGCGATGGGCCGCGCCTGGTTCGGCGGCACGCGACGCCCGCGCCGACCTTGAGTGGCGGGTCATGTCTGTTCGGGAGTCTTGAAGCCGATCTTGTCCCGGATCGCGTCCGGCAGCGCCTGCAGGATACGGTTGTGCTCGATGAGGATGGCCTCGATGCGTGTAAAGCGTTCCTCGATGCGCGCAAAGCGTTCCGCGCAGAGCCGTTCAAATTCGGTCCGCTGACGCTCTAATGCAGCTAACTGGCGGTCTGTTTCGGCCTTCTGGGCCAGGAACGACGCCTGATTCTGAACCAGTATCGCCTGATTCTGGAGCAGATTTACCATCGCCTCTTCGAGCCGCCCGTTACCCTGGTCTTTCGCTCGCGCCATCTTCTTCGCCCTCCACGGGAACCGTTGCTCGCATTGTACCCCGGGTGTTGGGATTCCGGGAGGGCGAAGACATCGCGCTGACCGGGCTTCCCCCATCCCGCCCTTCCGGCTACGATTTCCGCTGCCAAACAGGAGGAACCGATGTCCCCCACCCCTGCCGAAACGCCGGCCGCGCCGAGTTGGCCCGTCCTCGATATGAGCGAGCGCCGCGTCCTGGGCGTGCTGGTCGAGAAGTCGAAGACCACGCCCGACACCTACCCCATGAGCATCAACGCCCTGGTGACGGGCTGCAATCAGAAGACCAACCGCGACCCCATCCTCGACCTGTCCGACGTGGACGTGCAACACGCCCTCGTCAGCGCCCAAAAGAAGGGACTGACGATCCGGGTGACGGGCTCGGGGCGCGTGGAGCGCTGGAAGCACGCCACGTACGACGCCTGGAAGGTGAGCAAGGTCGAGGCGGCGATCCTGACGGAGTTGCTGCTGCGCGGCCCGCAGACCGAGGGCGAGCTGCGCGGCCGGGCCAGTCGCATGGAGCCGATCGAGGACCTCGACGCCCTGCGCGCCCTGCTCAAGCCGCTCGCGGAGCGCCGCCTGGTCGTCTACCTGACGCCGCAGGGGCGGCGCGGCACGGTCCTGACGCACGGCTTTCACGCCCCCGATGAGCTGGAACGCCTGCGCGCCCGCTACGCCGGGCAGTCGCTCGACGACGACGAGCCGCGCCCCGCCGCGCTGTCGCGCGAGGCTCCTCGGCCCGACCTGGAGCCGCGGCTTCTCGCCGCCCAGGCCGAGATCGACGCGCTCAAGCAGACCGTGGCGGCCCTGCACGCCGACCTGGGCGCGGTGAAGGAAGACCTGCGTACTCTCAAGGCAGCACTGGGAATGTGAGCCAGACCCGCAGCGCCTTCAACTCGCCGACGAAGGCGCGGTAGGCGGCCTCCTGATGCAGTGCGTCGAGATCGGGGTCCGACTCGATCTTCTCGAGGTCGCGGAAGCCGTGCCCCGCCGCCGCACGCAGCTCCTTCACGGCCCGGGCCGCGTAGTCCGCCCGTGAGGCCTTCTCCTCGGCGGTCAGGACGTCGGCCGCCTTGCCCTCCCCGACGGCCGCGACGCACAGCGCGTAGCAGCAGGCGACGTCGTAGAGGTTGGGGCCGTCCTCCGGCTTGAGGCCGCGCAGCATGTCCACGGTGGTGGCGGCGTCGCCGGGCCGGCCGCGCCGGGCCAGCGCCTGCGCCCGGCCCACCAGCAGCCGCCGCCTCGTCTCCCCCCCGCGCTCCTGCAAGGCGAAGTTGAGGTCATCGACCGCCTTGAGGATGTCGCGACATTCGGCGGCCGTTTTTTCCACCTCGTCCAACCGGGGTTTCCCTTCCCCCCTCGGCTGCCGTAGGATCGCGATGGCGCGGTTGTACCACGGCAGTGCCGCCTCGAAGCGGTGGTCGAGCCGCTCGACCTGCCCGCGGCCGATACAGGCGCCCGCCAGGTCGAAGCGGTCCTGCAACCTCGGCGAATCGGCCTTGGCATAGGCTTCGACCGTGGCGACCACCTGGGCCGCCGCGGCCCGCGCCGCCGGCAGGTCGTGCAGGGCGATGCTCGCGTCCGCCATCAACTGGTGACACTCGGCGACGTCGTGACGCAGGGCGATGTTGTTCGGGTCGGCCCTGGCCCGTTCCTCCGCGGCGGCGAGGGCGGTGCGGGCGATCTGCCGGGCGTTGGCCGGGTTGTGCAGGACCAGCTGCACCCGGCCGAGACCCATCGCGGACAGAAACAGTCCGTTCTTCGCCTGAAGGTCATCCGGGTGGGCCTTCTCGACGGCCCGGGTAATGAGCACGGCTCGCTCGTACTGCTGGGCGGCCTCGTCCGGCCAGCCCAGGGCGAGGAACAACTCCGCGAGGCTGAGGCGATCGTGAGCGGCGGCGAGGTCCGTGCCTCCCGCCTGGTCTGCATAGTTCGCCATCCGTCGGGCCCCCTCGTGTGCCTTCCGGAGCACTTCCCCCTGAAAATGAGGCAGCGTTGGCTCCCCGTTCGGTTGGCCCCGCGCTTGCATCGCGATGTCCCGGAGGGTGCGGGTGGCCGCCCCGAACTCGTCACTGGCGAGCCCGCGCTGGCGGTTGCTTTCAGCGCCCCTTTCTTCGAGCTTTTTGAGCGTCTCGGAAAGGGTCTGGGCGGCTTCCCGGGTGACCTGCCGTTCCTTGTAGATGACACCGAGGGCCATCGCCAGCGAGATGAGGCTCGCCAGCAGCAACCCGAAGAGCGTGAGCAGGCCGTATCGACTCCGTACCCAGCGGAGCAGTCGCACCCCCTTTGGCTCGACGTAGTTGGTGCGGACGCGCTCGCCGGCCATCCAGCGCTCGACTTCGCGAGCCAGGTCGGCGGCCGAGGGGTAGCGCTCGGCCGGGTCGGACTCCATCGCCGTCAGGCAGACGCCCTCCAGCGCCGCCGGCACGCCCTTTGCCACCATGCGCGGCTGCCACACGAGTCCCTGGCGCACCCGGGGCAACACCTCCGCGGCGGTGGCGCCGGAGTAAGGCGGCTGGCCGGTGAGAAGGGCGTACAATAGGGCGCCGAGGGCGTAGACGTCGCTGGGGGCGCCGATCTTCGCCGTCGCACCCCCCGCTTGCTCCGGCGCCAGGAACGCCGCCGTGTAGCCGTCGGGCCCCGGCCGCGGAGGCTCACCGTTGGCTCCTGGCGCGGGGGGAACGTGCTCCCAGCCGATGACGGTGGTTCGGCCGAATTCGCCCAGGAGGATCAGGCGCGGCGTCAGTGCGAGGTGCGTTTCGCCGCGGCTATGGTGGGAGGCGACCTCGTAACAGGCGGCGAGGAAGGGACGCAACAGGTCGTGCAGGCCCAGGAGGGATGGGGAACGGTGGTAATCGGCGAGGGCCTCGGCGAGGGGGCGGGCGAGGGCGTGTCCGGCGACGACAGGCTCGGGGGACATCTGCGGTCCTCGGCGAGACGGAGAAGGGCCAGAAGGTGACAATGATTGTAGGGGGGGCGCGGGCGCTTCGCAACGCGGCCATCTCCTCCGGCTTGCCGTGATCGGGGCAAGGCGGTATGGTGCCGGCCCCGCCGGTATCGGAGGGGATTTCTTTCGGAAAACCGCGTCCTGGCGTCAGAGGGAGAGGCCATGGCTCAGACCAATGAGGAGTACCGTGACAAGGATGTGCAGGTGCAGCGCGCCCCCGCCATTACCATCCTGGCCGCGGAGGCGCTGCGCGGCGCCGCTAACGCCCCTCGCCCCGTGGATCCGTCGGCGGGCCGGGGGGAGGAGCGGATTTCACTGTTCTGGCGCGTCTTCGGCGGCACGCTGCTGAGTATCGCCGCCCTCGTCGTGGTGACGCTGTACCAGCAGTTCAGCAGCAGCCTCAACGACCTGCGTGGCGACGTCGTGCGCCTCAACGAGGCCCGCAGCGACCTGGTGAAGAAGGACGAGTTCAACTCGCGCATGAGCACGATGTGGAACGGACTGAACGACGCCAAGGCGGCCGGCGCGGGCCTGGCCGGGGTGCGCGACAAGCAGACCCTGCACGACCAGCAACTCAAACAGAACGAGGACGACCGGAAAGACCTGCTCCGCGAGGTGCAACTTCTGCGCGAGCGCGTCGCCAAGCTCGAAGGCCGCGAGGAACGTCCCAAGCCGCACGGCGGGGCGTCGTCGGACATCCCCGATTAGCCGCTTGCGGCTTAGCGTTCGCTGCACCTTGGTTCAGCGAACGCTAAGCCGCAAGCGGCTTCACGGTTTTGTGGAAAGCATTTACCATGTCGTCGCTCCTTGTCCTCGCCCTTGCCCTGGCGCCTGAAGTCCCGGCGCAGGAAGCCTCCGTCCCGCAGTGGGGGCGCTGGGAGGCGAGCTTCACCGCGGAAGAAGACACCTCTCCCGATACGGACTTTAGCGTCGAGCTGACCTCGCCCTCCGGCCGGCAGCGCTCCGTCTCCGGCTTCTGGGACGGCGGTCGCACCTGGCGCGTGCGCTTCCTGCCCGACGAGGAAGGGACGTGGCGCTTCCGCAGCCGGGCGCGGCGCGAGAGCGGCCTCGACGGCCAGGCCGGCCGCTTCAGCTGCCGCAAGCCCGACCCGAAAGCCGCCAACCCGCTGCTGCGACACGGCCCGGTCGTCGTCTCCGCCAACGGGCGTCACCTGCAGCACCTCGACGGCACGCCCTTCTTCTGGCTCGGCGACACCGTCTGGACCGGCCCCGCCCTCAGCGCCCGCGACGACTGGGACACCTACCTCAAAGACCGGGTGAAGAAGCACTTCAGCGCCGTGCAGTTCAACACCCTCTGCCCCTGGCGCGCCGCCGCGGCCGACGCCGAGGGCAAGACCGCCTTCGACGGCGACAAGAAAGTGCGCATCAACCCCAGCTACTTTCGCCGACTCGACGCGCGGATTGACGCCATCAACGCCCACGGACTGCTGGCGGCGCCGGTGCTCGTCTGGGCCCACAAGCCGGACGACCCCGGCAACGCCTTGCCCGAGGCGGACGTCGTCAAGCTGCTGCGCTACCAGGTGGCGCGCTATGGGGCCCATCACGTCCTCTGGGTCCTGGCCGGCGACAACGATTACAAGGGGGCGCAGGGCGAGCGCTGGCGGCGCATCGGTTACGCCGTCTTCGGCAACAACCGCCACCCCGCCCCGGTGACGACGCACCCGACCGGCATGAACTGGCCGTGGGCCGACTGGCGCGACGAGGGTTGGCTGACCGTCCTTGGCTACCAGAGCGGCCACGGCGACAATGCCGCGACGCTGCGCTGGCTTCACTCCGGCCCGCCGTCCGACGGCTGGCGCAAGGCGCCCGCCCGGCCGGTCCTCAACCTCGAGCCGCCCTACGAGGACCACGTCGCCTACCAGTCGCACAAACCGCACGGCGCCTACAACGTGCGCCGGGCCGTTTACTGGAGCCTCCTCAGCACACCACCGGCGGGGGTGACTTACGGGGCGCATGGGCTGTGGAGCTGGCAGCGCAAGCCCGACGAGGAGCCACCCGACCACAAGGGCACCGGCGTTGCGAAGACGTGGCGCGAGGCGCTGGACCTGCCCGGCAGCACGCACGTGCAGCACGCGGCCGACCTCTTCAGGTCGCTGCCGTGGTGGCAACTGCGGCCGTACCAGGACTTGCTCGCGGCCCAACCCGGCGGCGACGACCCGGCGAAGCACGTCGCCGCCGCTTGGTCGGACAACGGCGACCTGGCGGTGATCTACCTTCCGGTGGGTGGCGAGGTGCGCCTCAAGGCGGACAGGCTGGTCGAGGGATTAAAGGCGGAGTGGTTCGACCCACGCACAGGGAAACGCAAGCAGGCGCGCGAGGACGCGGGGAAGTACCGGGCGCCGGACGAAGAGGATTGGGTGCTGGTGTTGCGGAGGGCGGAGAGGTAGTTTAGCCGCCGCCCTCGGGCCGGCGCTCTGCGAGAGCGCCGCCCCGAGGGCGGCCGCTAAACGAGGAGCTGCGCTCACGCCCCCGCGGCCTCGGGGAGGACGTTGACGCGACGGCCTTCGCGGTCGAACATCACCACGCCGTCAGCCAGCGCGAACAGGGTGTCGTCGCGGCCGATGCCGACGTTACGCCCGGGGTGGTAGCGCGTGCCGCGCTGCCGGACGATGATACCGCCCGCCCGCACCGCCTGGCCGCCGTACACCTTGATGCCCAGCCGCTGCGCGTTGGAGTCGCGGCCGTTGCGGGAGGAGCCTTGACCTTTCTTATGTGCCATCGTTACCTCGCTGCTTTACTACCTGTGGGGGAATCATCGGGTCCTGCAAAGCCTTCCCCACCCCGTCCTACGGGGCCGGCTTCTCTTCCTTCTTTTCTTCTTTCTTCACTTCCGTGACCGCTTTCAGGTTGGCGGCCCGGTAGGTCCACGTCGCCGGCGGCATGAAGTGGATCTCGCGGGCGTCCTGATAATACTGATCGCCGATCCGCTTGAAGTCCAGCCGCAGCGTCTTGCGGCGGATCACCGGTTTGCCCTTCGGCTCGATCGGGTCGGTCTGCGCCCAGCCGTTGGACAGCCCGCTGACGAAAATCGAGTAGCGGTTCGACTCGGCGATGTCCTTGTCGTCCCAGATGGCCACGCCGGTGACGGCCCGGGCCGGGCCGTCTTTCTTCGACGGCGGGATCGGGTCGGCCGCGATCGTCACCGAATTCTTGATCTTCAGCAGGTCCGTGGGATCCTCGACCTTGCGGATCGCTTCCTGGGCAGTCGGCAGCACCTGGTCGTGGTAGATGCCGTCCTTGTCCTGCGTGACCAGCTCGAAGTCGGGGATGAAGGTGTGCGGCTCCTTGGTGTAGTTGATCACCTGGTACCACATGTACCAGCACAGCTTACGGCCGCGGCCGGGAATGTCCACCGTGATCAGCCGGGGATCCTTGAAGCGGAAGTGCAGCACCCAGAGCTTGCTGTCGGGCTTCCGCTCGTGATCGATGTCGTCGAAATCCTGGACGTTGGCCTCGGGCTTGACGTCGCGCTCGTTGGGGTTGGCGGCCAGCACCAGGCCGACCGCCCCTCCGCCCGCCAGCAGTACGACGGCCAGCGCCCGCAGGATGAGTCGTCGCATGTTTGTTTCGATCCTTGTTTTGCTGGATGCCCTTCTCCGTCCCGCATCCCCCGGAGGTCGCTCGGCGCATACCGCTTCCGCAGAGGGTTGGCGGACAGGTAGTTATAGCAACAGCAGCGCGATCCGGTCAAGGCGAAGCTCAACCCGCGGTTGCCCGCAGCCCAGGCGTCCCGCCTGTGGGCTTTCCCAGGCGGGACGCCTGGGCCACGATTTTCCGCCGGTTTCTCGTTTGCACCCCGGAAGGCCCCCGGTTAGCATTGGGGATGTCGCCCGAACGAGTTTCGCCCGTCCTGGGGGGATTGACATGCTTACGCTGCTGGGAGCCGCCCAACGCTATTGCGACAGCATTAGCCGCCGCAACTTCCTGAAGATCGGCGCCTTCGGCGCCGGGCTCACGCTCGCCGAGATGCTGCGGGCGCGGGCGATGGCCGGCAAGGCGACCGGCCGAGCTGCCTCGAACAAGGCCGCCATCATGATTTACCTGCCGGGCGGCCCGTCGCACATGGACATGTACGACCTCAAGCCCGACGCCCCGAAAGAGTTCCGCGGCGAGTTCAACCCGATCGACACCAACGTCAGCGGCGTCCAGATCTGCGAGCACATGCCGCTGCAGGCCAAGATGTTCGACAAGTTGGCCGTCGTCCGCTCCATCGTCTCGGCCGACGAGCACTCCGACTCGTACGTCATGACCGGCTACCCGGAGCGCGACAACCGGACGGCCAACCACCCGTCGTTCGGCTCCGTGGTGTCGAAGCTGCGCGGCGCCGGCAACAGCGAGGTGCCGCCCTTCGTCAGCCTGCGCGGCATGTCGCGCTACGGCACCGAGCCCGGCTACCTGGGCATCGCCCACCGGCCGTTCACTCCGGGCGGCGCCGCCCTGCAGAACCTGCGCCTGCCCAACGGCGTCGGCCTCGACCGCCTCGAGCAGCGCAAGGCGCTGGTGGCCGGCTTCGACGACCTGCGCCGCGACCTGGACACCAACGGCACGATGGCCGGCATGGACTCGTTCACCAGCCGCGCCTTCGACATGGTCACGTCCGGCACCGTCCGCGACGCTCTCGACCTGACCAAGGCCGACGCCAAGACGCGCGACCGCTACAAGGGCGTCGAGCAGTTCCTGACCGCCCGCCGCCTCATCGAGGCCGGCGTCGGCTGCGTGACGCTGTCCATCGGCGGTTGGGACACGCACGGCGGCAACTTCACGACGCTGAAGAAGCAGCTCCCGCAGGTCGATAAGGGCGTGGCGAACCTGATCCAGGACCTGCACGACCTGGGCATGGACAAGGACGTGATCACGGTGATGTGGGGCGAGTTCGGCCGCACCCCGAAGGTCAACATGAACGCCGGCCGCGATCACTGGTCGCCGGTCATGTCGGCCCTGGTCGCCGGCGGCGGCCTGAAGATGGGGCAGGCCATCGGCGCCAGCACGGCCCGCGGCGAGCGCCCGAAGGACCGGCCGATCACGCCGCCGCAGCTGCTGAGTACCTTCTACCGGGCCCTGGGCATCGACCCGTCGCACACGTTCCCCAGCGGCAGCGGCCGGCCGATGTACATCCTCGATGACCGCGACGCGGTCAAGGAACTGCTGTAAGACTTCCTCGCCGCTTGCGGCTTCGCACCCCCCGCGAAGCCGCAAGCGCTTTCCTTTCCCGCCGACCGACACACCCGCCGATTCGGGGAGTTCTCACTCATGATCAGGAAAAGCTGCCCGGCGCTGCTTGCGCTGGCTTTCGCGGCCCTCGCCGCGGCCGGGGCGCGAGCCGCCGACACCAAGGAAACCGCCGCCGGCGAACTGACCCCGCCGCCCAGGCCGGCCGAGGTGCAGTCGCTGTCCGCCCAGCCCACCAAGGTCACCCTCAAGGGGACCGACTCCGCCCAGCAATTGATCGTCACCGCGGCGCTGGCCGGCGACCGCCTCGCCGACCTCAGCGGTGACGTGGACTTTGAAGTCGCCGACAAGAAGGTCGTCCGCGTCCTGCCGGGCGGCCGGGTGGTGCCGTTGGCCAGCGGTCGCACCGAGATCGTCGCCCGCTACGGCAGCCACAGTGCCAAGGTGGCCGTCGAGGCCGAGAGCATCGAGGAAAACCTGCCGATCAACTTCGGCAACCAGATCGTGCCGATTTTCACCAAGCTCGGGTGCAATTCGGGCGGCTGCCACGGCAAGGCCAGCGGCCAGAACGGCTTCAAGCTGTCGCTGCTCGGCTTCGAGCCGGACGTCGATTACGTCGCCCTGGTCAAGGAGGCCCGCGGCCGCCGCGTCAACCCGGCGGTGCCCGACCAGAGCCTGCTGCTGCTCAAGGCGGCCGGCGGCATGGCCCACGGCGGTGGCAAGCGCATGGAGGTCGGCTCCGACGAGTACAAGAGCATCCGCCGCTGGGTCGCGGCCGGGCTCCCCTTCGGCCAGCCCGACGACCCCGTGGTGACCAAGATCACCCTCTTCCCCGAGCAGCGCGTCCTGCCGCGCAACGCCCGGCAGCAGTTCGCCGTCTGCGCGCACTATAGCGACGGCTCGGTCGAGGACATCACCCGCCGCGCCCAGTACGACAGCAACGACACCGACGTGGCGGCGGTGGACGGCAACGGGTTGGTCCGCACCCTGGCCCTTAGCGGCGAGGCGGCCATCATGGCCCGCTACCAGGGGCAGGTGACCATCTTCCGCGCGACCGTGCCGCTGGGCGTGCCGGTGCCGGCCTACACCTTCGAGCCGAAGACGGCCGTTGACAAACCCACCCTCGCCAAGTGGAAGCAGCTCGGCATCGTGCCGTCGGAGCAAGCCAGCGACGAGCAGTTCGTCCGCCGGGCTTACCTCGACATCACCGGCACACTGCCGACGCCGAAGCAAGTTGCCGAATTCATCGATGAGAAGAGTGCCGACAAGCGCGACAAGCTAGTGGACCGCCTGCTCGACACGCCGGAGTACAGCTACTATTTCGCGACCAAGTGGGCGGACATCCTGCGCGTGAAGCGCGGCAACAACCAACCGGGCCGGGCCTACGGCACCTTCAGCTTCCACAACTGGATCCGCGAGGCGATAGCGACCGACAAGCCGTACGACGAGTTCGCCCGCGACATCCTGGCCGCGGTCGGCGACGAGACGAAGTCGCCGCCGACGGTGTGGTACAAGGACGTACTGTCGGCCGACCAGTTCGTGGACAACGCCTCGCAGGTGTTCCTGGGCACGCGCATGCAGTGCGCCCAGTGCCACCATCACCCCTACGAGAAGTGGAGCCAGGACGATTACTGGGGCCTGGCCGCCTTCTACGGCCGCGTCGGCACCAAGGCGGTGCCGGTGCCCGGCTCCGGCGTGCAGAACCAGCAGAACCAGCGGCGCGTGCTGTACACCAAGAGCAACGGCAACGTCGTCAACAAGCGCACGGGGAAGGCCGCGATCATGAAGCCGCTCGGCGGCGAGGCGATCGACCCCGACGGCGACATCGATCCGCGGCAGAAGCTGGTCGATTGGATGGTGGACGCCAAGAATCCGTTCTTCGCGCGGGCGGTGGCCAACCGCTACTGGGCGCACTTCTTCGGCCGTGGCATCGTCGATCCGCTGGACGACATGCGCGTCACCAACCCGCCGAGCAATCCCGAATTGCTCGACGCCCTGGCCCAGGACCTGGTGGAGAACAAGTATAGCCTGAAGCACCTGATCCGGACGATCTGCAAGAGCCGGACCTACAGCCTCAGCTCGGCGCCCAACGAGTTCAACAAGAACGACAAGCAGGCGTACAGCCGCTACTACCCGAAGCGACTGTCGGCCGAGGTGCTGTTCGACGCGGTGTGCCAGGTGACCGGCAGCCCGACGCAGTTCGGCGGCCTGCCGCAGGACAGCCACGCGCCGAACCGGGCGATCATGCTGCCGGACGAGTCGTTCCAGTCGTACTTCCTGGACGTGTTCGGCCGGCCGCAGCGCATCAGCGCGTGTGAGTGCGAGCGCGTCAGCGAGGCCAACCTGGCCCAGGCGCTGCACCTGCTCAACTCGGAGGAGGTGCAGGGCAAGATCGCGCGGGCCGGCGGCCGGGCCGACCAGATGGTCAAGGACCCGCGCCCCGACGCCGAGAAGGTCGAGGAGTTGTTCCAGTGGGCGCTGGGCCGCAAGCCGAGCGAGAAGCACCTGAAACTGGCGCTGGAGAACATCGAGGCCAACGCCAAGAACAAGAAGCTGGCCTACGAGAACATCGTGTGGGCGCTCTTGAATACGAAGGAATTCGTATTCAACCGGTGATGTTCCCGAATGACTGCCGATCGACACAAGCCCGAAGCGCCAGCGAGAGGACGTCCTCTCGCTGGCGCTTCGGGCTTGTCGGACATGGTTCATTCTCTTCGGTCGATCGGTCACCAGATGCGGGTGACGCCATACGCGTCGAAGGCCACGTCCACGCCGACAATCGAAATCCCGTCAACCAGGGCCTGGGCGATCATGAGCCGGTCAAACGGGTCTTTGTGGTGGGGCGGGAGCAGGGACAGCCGTTCCGTGTACTCGACCGTGACCGGTAGAATGTCGAGCTTCAGGTCGGTGATCGCCGTCTCCATCCATTGCCGGTACGGCATCGACAGGGCGATCTTCCCCTGGCCGACCTTGATCGCCAGTTCCCATATCGTCGCCGCACTCAAGAGCCGGACGTTGGTCGGGTCTTGCAGTGCGGCCATCGCCGTCGCACTCAACTTCGACGGCTCCTGGACGGACCAGAACAGGGTGTGCGTGTCGAGCAACAGCCTCACGGCAAGTAGTCCTCGAACCCTTCGGGGATGGCATCGAAGTCTGGGGCGATGTACAGGATCGACCCTTTCAGCGTTCCGAATCGTGGCGGCTCACGGGGCGTCGTCGGCATGGCGCGGATCGTTGCCACCGGCTTGTCGTCACGGGTGAAAACGATTTCTTCACCGGGGGCCAGCCTTTCAACGATCTCGGCGAGGTGACCTTCGGCCTGGTCGAGTGGCATCGTTTGCATCAGACGTGCTCCTTGAAGCCCTCGGGGAGGGCGTCGAACCCCGGGCGATCCAGTGAATTGTAGCAGTTCCTGCCCGCGCACCAGCCGCACCACCTGCCCGAAGGAGCCGTCCCCGGACTCCAGCCGCCCCGGCGGCAGTGGCGGAAACAGGGACATGGCTCGCAGAGACATTCTGTCTCTACGAGATGAAACGGGCCTGTCCGAAACCTCCTGCGATTGACCCCTTACGGCTGGGTCGGGATAATCGGGCCGGTGACGACGACCGCCACAGCACCACACACAATGAGGAGGGGTGAAGCGTGTCTACCGACGTCGGCCAGCGGATCGAGCAGCAGCCCGCCACGAGGGGCGACCTCGCCCGTCAGCTCCTGGCGCGCGTGGATCGGCTGGTGCCTCGCCTGGGCGACGTATCGCTGGCCCCAGAGGTTCAGCTCTTAAAGCGAGAACTCGCGCGCGCTGGATGAGTGGGCCAGCGAGCGGCGCCGGTCAGGGATGCTCCCGGCGAAGTGGCGGCCTCTCGCGGACCTGGCCGCCGCGCTGGACGATGAGTCTGGCCCCAGGCGGCGCGAGCTGCGCGACATCCTGGCGCGCGGCCAGCTGCTGCGGGAGCGCGCACTGGGGATGCTGTCGATGGCGCGGCGGCCAGTGCCGGTGCCGTTCGACGCGGGGCTGGGGGATGACCGGAATCACTTGCATCGACTGGCGGAGCAGACCGACCCCGTGAAAGAGCCGGTGCTGGGCCTGCTGACGCTGGCGCGGGGGCTGCGGGTGGCGGGTGATGAAGCCCGCGCCGAGCGATTGTTGCGGGCGGCGCTGCGGGCGCGGCCGCAGCAGGTGGTGCTACACGACGCGCTGGGGAAGTTGCTGGCGGAAGAGCGACCGCCGCGCTGGTCCGAGGCGGTGGAGTGCTACACGGCGGCGCGGGCGCTGCGCCCCGAACTGGGGGAGTCGCTGGCGGAGGCGCTCGTAAGCAGCGCTCGGGTGGACGAGGGCTTGGCGCTGTACAAGCGGCTGGTGGTCGAGAGGCCGGACAACCCGTGGCTCCACTTCCGGCAGGGCCACGCCTTGGAAGTGCAGGGCCGCCATGAGGAGGCAGAGGCGGCGTGCCGCGAGGCCATCCGACTCAAGCCCGACTACGCCTCGGCGTACAGGAACCTCGGCGCTGTCCTGTCTGCTCAAAGCCGTTTCAAGGAGGCGGAGGCGGCGTGCCGCGAGGCCAGCCGACTTAAGTTCGACGACCCCGACGCGCACTACAACCTTGGCATCGCCTTGGCCCACCAGGACCGTCACCAGGAGGCGGAGGCAGCCTACCGCAGGGCCCTTCTCCACCGCCCCGACGACGCCCCGACGCATAACAACCTTGGCGCCGTCCTAGATTATCAGGGCCGCTTCAAGGAGGGAGAGACATCTATCCGCGAGGCCATCCGGCTCAAGCCCGACAACCCTGTGCTGCGCCACAACCTTGGCAACGCCTTGGACCACCAGGACCGTTTTACGGAGGCGGAGGCGGCCTACCGCGAGGCCATCCGACTCCAGCCCGACTTCGCTCCGGCGCACAACGACCTCGGTGCTTGCCTGGGTCGCCAGCATCGTTCCAAGGAGGCGGAGGCGGCGTTCCGAGAGGCCATCCGACTTCAACCCAATTCTCCAACGGCGCACAACAACCTCGGCGGCGCCCTGAACGACCAGGGCCGGTTCACGGCAGCGGAGGTACCCTTGCGCGAGGCTATCCGACTCAAGCCCGACAATCCCGGTGCGTACAGCAACCTTGGCGTTGCTCTGATGGGCCAGCGCCGTTACCAGGAGGCGGAAGCGGCGTGCTGCCGGGCCATCCGACTCAAGCCTGACTACCCGGAGGCGCACAACAACCTCGGCAACGCCTTGGACGATCAGGATCGGTTCGCGGACGCGGAGGCAGCGTATCGCGAGGCCATCCGACTCCAGCCCGAGAACCCTGGGGCGTACAACAACCTTGGCATTACTCTGAGGCGCCAGGGCCGTTACCAGGAGTCGGAGGAAGCCTACCTCTTAGCCATCTGCGTCAAGCCGGACTACTCTCCAGCGCATTCCAACCTCGGTGTGTTGCTGGCCAGCCAACGTAAGTACAAGGATGCCGAGGCGGCGTTCCGCGAGGCCCTCCGCCTCCGGCCCGACGACCCCGTGGCGCACGACAACTTCGGCGTCGCCTTACGGAATCAGGGGCGCTTCACCGAGGCCCTGGAGTCGCTGCGCCGCGGCCACGCGCTCGGGAGCAAGGTACCCGGTTGGCCCTACCAGTCCAAGTCTGCCGACAAGATTCGCCAGTGCGAGCGCCTCGTCGAGTTGGACCGCAAGCTTCCGGCCATCCTCCAGGACGCCGCCGAGCCCGCCAATCCTGCCGAACGTATCGAGTTCGCTCTGCTCTCCCAGTACAAGCGGCTCCCGGTCACCGCAGTTCGCCTCTATGCCGAGGCCTTCCTGGCTGACCCGAAACTCGCCGACGACATGCACCGCGAGCACCGCTACAGCGCCGCGTGCTACGCCACCCTGGCCGCTACCGGACAGGGTGACGATGCGCAGCGGCCCCCGGACAAGGTCGTCCTCATGCTGCGGCGAAAGGCTCTGGGCTGGCTACGGGCCGACCTGGCGCAGTATACGACGATGACCGAGCGCGACGAGGCGGCCGCGAAGCAGTCCGTGCGGGAGCGGCTACTGCACTGGCAACAGGACAGCGACCTCGCCTCCGTCCGCGACAAGGCGGCGCTCGACAAACTGCCCGACGACGAGCGGCAGCAATGGCGCCAGCTCTGGGACGATGTCGCCGCGCTGCTCAAGAAGGTCGAGGAGAAGAAGTGACCGCGCCTACCGCTTGCGCCGCGGCGGGCAAATGCCGAAACCTGCACGGCCTGCCCAGAGGCTTGAGTGCAGAGAGAGATTCTGCTAGCGTACC
Source organism: Gemmataceae bacterium (assembly GCA_035266225.1). GTDB lineage: Bacteria > Planctomycetota > Planctomycetia > Gemmatales > Gemmataceae > DATFNV01. Next base: position 3,084 of record DATFNV010000319.1, on the reverse strand, counting down.
AGGTAGGGTCGGTAGGGTTCTTCCTGGAAAGGAACTGGTGTGCCCTACTGGGGTATCTATTGCCTCTGGTGTCGCGGGTACATTGCGGATGCCCTTTTGGAGTGCATCCCCATGCAGAGACGTGCCGACGCAGGCTACCGGCTACTCTTCCAGTCCCGTCCCGGTGCTGCTCTGGCGTGCCCGTACTGTGGCGGTTTGATCGGCTTCGACGATGACCAACAGCCGCAGGCACCAGAACCGGGTTGGCCGGTCTTTCGCTACAGTCGGGCCGAGTTGGAGTTGAAGCGGGACGAGGACGGCGAACCGCCCACCACGCCGTTGGCGGATTGGGCTCTCCGATGCCGCTTTATGCGACCCGGCAGCCATCAACCTCTCGGGAACTACACCTATGCCGAACAAGCACGCCCCGATGAGACTGTCCCCTGAGGAGGAGAATTTCCTCCGACATTGGATGTACGATGAAACCCATTTTCGGGAAGGGACCGGGCCGGCGAAGCGCTTGCAGCGGGAACACGGGGCCATCCCCGGCGAGTTGGCCCTGATCATCGCGGCGGCCATGCCCGATCTGGAAGCTCAATGGGCCGCCGGAGAAGGACCGCCTCCGGCCAATCCGCCAACGTGGCCCTGGTCCGAGGCGGCTCTCAAAGCGCGCGTCGCCGAGGCGGATGCTATTCTCGCGGCACGAACAGCCGCCGCCGGGGGGCCGCGCCCGATACCGCGGCCATCAGCGCCTGTATCTGGCCGCTCTTGAACACGAGGAGTTCGTGTTCAACCGGTGATGTGATTCGGTGAACGAAACGCGAAACCCCTCCGGCAGTCTTCGCTGCCGGAGGGGTTTTCATACAGGACCTTCCCCTTCGACACGATTTCCGTGTGGAAGGGGAATGTGGTAACGAGTTCCGGAGGAATGACCCGGCCGGGCGGTGGGCAGCAGTGGCCGCCCACCGCCCGGCCGGCGGCGGATCAGCGGAGGGGGCGGAGTCCGTAATTGCCGTTCGGGCTTTGGCTCAGGGTGATCCGGGCGCGGGTGTTCCACAGGGTGATCGAATCGCCCTGGTAGACGTTCGCGGGGTCGTTGCCGAATCGGAAGAAGACCTCGTAGTTCGCGTTCGGCGCGGAGATGGCCCACCAGCCGTGGGCCGGGACGAGGATGTTGCGGCCCCACGGGAAAGAACGGAGGCGGACCAGCACGTTGCTGTCGGTCGGGTTGACGAACATCAGCACGTTGTTCCCGTTCGGGATCACATAGTACGCGGGCGGGAAGGGAGTCACGCCGTCCGATTGGGTCGGGCAGCGGTTCGCGATCCCCAACAGGCCCAGCCCCGCCAGCAGAACGATACCCAGCAGCTTCCCCGCCCGGCCTCGACCGGCGTTCAGGTGCAGACTCATGTTCCAATCTCCTTTCGTGGTGCTCAAGGGTGCAGCGAACGGGGTCATCGCCCAGGTCTCAGCCGGTCGGCCAACCTCCCGCCGCGGGACGCACATCGACCCGGGTATTCGACGGCACCGCTCAAGCCTTCCGCGGGCTGCCGCCCGCTCTACCTGCATAAGCGGAAAGGGAGCGCTCGGGGGATCAGATATTTTGAGGGGTTAAAATAGGGATATTTGCGTTGTGCAGAGGTGGATCCGGCCGCGGTCGGCGACGACGCGTTGCACCTGCTCAACTCGGAGGAGGTGCAGGGCAAGATCGCGCGGGCCGGCGGCCGGGCCGACCAGATGGTCAAGGATCCGCGGCCCGACGCCGAGAAGGTCGAGGAGTTGTTCCAGTGGGCGCTGGGCCGCAAGCCGAGCGAGAAGCACCTGAAACTGGCGCTGGAGAATGCGGCGGCCCGCGCCTTCGATGCCGAAGCCCTGCAACAGATCGTCGGCGAATTGGCCCAAGAGGCCTTGCCGCTGCAAGCCGGCGCACAGACCGTATCCCCACCCACGAACGAAGCGATCGAGAAGCTGCTGGCGGTGGCCCCCCGCTACGGCATCGAGATCCAGCTGCCTCGTTGAGCGTGAAATCCGGGAGCCGAGGCGGGCCGACGGGGAAAAAAGGATTGACAAGTCGGGAAGTTCCGATATATTTGAGTAGAGGGAGGACCACGATGACCGCCAAGACAAACAACCCGAAACTGCGCACGCTCACAGACCTGGAGGCTCTGGGGCAGGCGGCGGAATGCCTCAAGACCCTGGCCCACCCGCACCGCCTTCGGATGGTGCAGCTGCTCCTCCACGGCCGCTACACGGTCGGGGAACTGGCCGAGGCGTGCGGCATCCCCAGCCACATGGCCTCCGAACACCTGCGCCTCATGCAGCGGTGCGGCCTCATGACCAGCGAGAAGGACGGGCGCAAGGCGTACTACCAGATCGCCGAACCCCACCTGGCGAACATCATGGCCTGCATCGAGGCACGCTTCGGAGGCCGCACGAGTTGATTTTTTCGCCCGGAAGTATCGTAACGTCGAGATACCTCAATCAATGAACACGAACTTCGCCCCCGCAACCAGGGGAGGCCAAACGATGGATTTCCTCATTCCCTTGGGAATCCTCGTGGTCTGGATCATCCTTCAAGCAGGGGTGCTGCCACGCCTGGGGCGAAGACCTGAAGGAACGGGACCTGCGAGCCGGGTTCGGCTCCTGCCCGTGCCGACGACCACCAGAAGCCACCCCCGGTTCGTGGTCGCATCGACCAAGACCCGATCAACGAAAGGAGATTGCCATGAGCGTTGCCACCATCATTCCCCGGCAGCTTGCCGAACGGTGCAAGGGCGGGAAGATCGACTTGCTCGACGTGCGGACGCCGGTGGAGTTTCGGGAGTTCCACGCCGCCGACGCCCGCAACGTACCTCTGGATCGGCTCGACCCGGCGACGGTGATGCAGGCCCACGACGGCAACAAAGACGAACCGCTGTACCTCATCTGCCGCTCCGGGAGCCGAGGCCGACAGGCGTGCGAGAAGTTCCTGGCCGCAGGATTCACGAACGTCGTCAACGTCGAGGGCGGCACGCTGGCCTGGGCGGAATGCGGCCTGCCCGTCGTGCGGGGCAAGAAGGCGATCTCGCTGGAGCGGCAGGTGCGGATTGCGGCAGGGTCGTTGGT
>DATFNV010000318.1:0-22753 GCA_035266225.1 Gemmataceae bacterium | reverse complement strand
CGTATTCGCGGGTGTACATGTCCGGGCGCAGGCAGGAGGCGATGACCTCGCCGATCTCGGCCTGCAACGGCCAGATATCGCGCAGGTAGACCGGCTGCCCGTCGCCGCCGGTGCCCAGCGGGCCGCTGGTCAGGTCGGTGTCCATGGTGCCGGCCAGGGCGTAGGCGACCACCAGCGGCGGCGAGGCGAGGTAGTTGGCGCGCACCTCGGGGTGGACGCGCCCCTCGAAGTTGCGGTTGCCCGACAGCACCGCCGCCACCACCAGCCCGCCGTCCTCGATGGCCCGCGAGATCGGCGCCGGCAGAGGTCCGCTATTCCCGATACAAGTAGTACAACCGTATCCTACTAGATGAAATCGCAATTGCTCCAGGGAGCGCATCACGCCGGCGTCGATCAGGTAGTCGGTCACCACCTTCGACCCCGGCGCCAGGCTCGTCTTCACCCAAGGCTTGCTTTGCAGGCCGCGCTCGACGGCCTTCTTGGCGAGCAGGCCGGCCGCCAGCATCACCGACGGGTTGGACGTGTTGGTGCAGCTGGTGATGGCGGCGATGACCACCGACCCGTGCCCCACCTCGCGCGCCGCCTTCTCGAATTCGCCGCCCCCCGGGGCCGTCGGCGGGTGGGCCACCGGGTCGGGGACGCGCGAGCCGGTGCCCGACGCCTCCGCCCCGATCACCTGGGCCAGCGGTTTGCCCCCCTTCGCGGCCGCCACAAACCCCTTCAGGCTCTCGGCCCACGACTTCTTCACCCCGGAAAGGGCGATGCGGTCCTGCGGCCGCTTCGGCCCGGCCAGGCTCGGCTCGACCGTCGCCAGGTCCAGCTCCAGCGTGTCAGAGTAGGCCGCCGGGGGCGTGTCGGCCGTCTGGAACAGCCCCTGCTCCTTGCAGTACGCCTCGACCAGCCGCACCAGCGCCTCGGGCCGCCCGCTGAAGCGCAGGTAGCGCAGCGTCTCGGCATCGACCGGGAAGATGCCGCACGTCGCCCCGTACTCCGGCGCCATGTTGGCGATGGTGGCGCGGTCGGCCACCGGCAGCGCCGCCAGTCCCTCGCCGAAGAACTCCACGAACTTGCCGACCACCCCCTTCTGGCGCAGCATCTGGGTCACGGTCAGCACCAGGTCGGTCGCCGTCGCCCCCTCGGGCAGCTTGCCGTGCAGCCGGAAGCCGACGACCTGGGGAATCAGCATCGACACCGGCTGGCCGAGCATGGCCGCCTCCGCCTCGATGCCGCCGACACCCCAGCCCAGCACGCCCAGGCCGTTGATCATCGTCGTGTGCGAGTCGGTGCCGACCACGGTGTCCGGGTAGGCGCGCGGGGTGCCGCCGCTGGGCCGCTCGTCGCTGAAGACGACGCGCGCCAGGTATTCGAGGTTGACCTGGTGGACGATGCCGGTGTCGGGCGGCACCACCTTGAAGTTGCGGAACGCCTTCTGGCCCCAGCGCAGGAAGGCGTAGCGCTCGCGGTTGCGCGCCAGTTCCAGGTCGGCATTGGCCTGAAAAGCCAACGGGCCGCCGAAGTCGTCCACCTGCACCGAGTGATCGATGACCAGCTCGGCCGGCAGCAGCGGGTTGATCTTCTTCGGGTCGCCGCCCATGCGCAGCATGGCGTCGCGCATGGCCGCCAGGTCCACCACCGCCGGCACCCCGGTGAAGTCCTGCAGCAGCACCCGGGCCGGCATGAAGGCGATCTCCTGCGCCGGCTCCGCCTGCGGCTCCCAGTTGGCCAGCGCCCGAATGTCCTCCGGGCGCACGGCGGCGCCGTCCTCGTTGCGGAGCAGGTTTTCGAGCAGGACTTTTAGCGAGAAGGGGAGGCGGGCGGCGCCGGCGAACTGCCGGGCGACGGCGTCGAGGCGGAAGATGACGTATTCCCGATCGCCGACGCGCAGGAGTGCCTGACTGCCAAATTGATCGACCATGAGATTCGTCCTTTTGGTCATTAGTCATTAGTCATTAGTCATTAGTCATTAGCGGCATCGCCGCCGGCTAGGAAATTGTACCAAAATGACTTGGCCGCTTGCGGCTTCGCAATCTTTCCTGCGAAGCCGCAAGCGGCAAGAGGGGTGTTGATACAGTTTCTAATGACTAATGACTAATGCGGACTGTCACGACCCGGGGGCCATTCCGGTCGGCCGCCCGGTCGGCATCCCGGGCGGCGCGGGTAGCGATTTGCCGGAGAGGAGGATCAGCTCGCGGACGCGCCAGGACTTGAGCGGCATGGGGGTCTGCGACGCCTCGCACTCGAGGACGAGCCGCCCCTCGACTCCGAAGCGCGGGCCGGAGGACGGCACGCGCATCATGACCTCGCTCTCGACCACGATGCGATCCCCTTCCCGCCGGACCAGGGGGACGCGGGCGGACGCGTCGGGCATCAGGGCGTTGGCGAGCTGCTCGCCCGGCTCGCGGAATTCCTGGCGCACCAGGGTGATGATCTCATCCCGGATCCCCTGGGGGGCCCAGAAGACGTCCTTCTCGGCCCGGACCAGTCCTCCGGCAAGGAACTCGTCGAAGCCCGGCAGGGTGCCGACTCGGGCGGGGTCCCGGACGGCCAGTGCCCCACGGATCAGGACCGCTCCCGGGGTACTGCACGGCAGGGCCCCCGGCGCGAAGCCGTCCGCCAGCCAGAGGCCGAGTCCTGCGTTCAGGGCCGACCTCCGGGTGCCGTCGCGCTCCGCTTCCGGCAGAGTATCGAGGAAGACTACCTCCGTTTGGCCCTCGCGCATCACCCTCAGCCAGCCGGCGCCCAGTCGCTCCCGCGACGCCTGGCCCATCATGAACAGCTGTTTGCCCTCGTCGCTCATCTGGGGCGACGGATCGCTCTTCATGCCGAGCTTGTCCCAGACGATGTACCACTGCCGGCCCTGCGAGCGCTTGCCCTCCTTGCCCTGGACCGTCAGCTCCAGCACGAACGACATCTGGGGCGTGCTGACCCGGTATTGGAGGCGGACCTGGTAGCCGCCGCCCACATACGACCAGTCATCGACGCCAAGGGCCTCAATGGTCGTATCGGCCCCGCCCACGGCCAGCACCCGCACGGCTTCGGACTGCGCGAAGGTCGAGAGGAAGCCCTTGCGGCCCATCTCGGGCACGACGTTGAAGCGGCCTTCGAGTTCGTCGCGCAACTTGTCCCCCTCGGCGGGCCGCTCGCTCGGCGGCAGGGTGAGGCGGAAGGCCGAGACAGGCGGGATTTCGTTCCTGGTGAGCTTTTTGAGGAAGTCGTCGCTGAATTGCGACGCCTCGTGGTAGATGGCGTAATAGATCACGCCGACGTAGGCCCAGTAACTCAGGCCGACCAGGGCGCTCAACAGCAGGCCCCAGCGCGCCGCCTTCTCGCCGGCCAGCGTCCCCTCGGAGCGCTGGATCTGCAGCAACCCCAGCAGCGACAGGGCCGCCCCCGCGATGGGGAACAGGGCCGACCAGCCGGGCAGCAGCCACGGGTCGCCGCGGAAGAAGGCGACGAGGCCGCCGAGGATGACCACGGCCGCGTACAGCCCGCCGACACCGGCCCCCACGACCGCCAGGATGGCCAGAGGCCGGTAAACCACCGGCTTGCCGAGGTCGCCCACGGGCAGGCTCGCGGGAACGGAACGAGTGGTGGGGTCGGACATGGCTGCTTCTCTTGAGCCGCTTGCGGCTTCGCAGGCCGTGCTAAGCCGCAAGCGGCTAATGATTAGTCGTCGCCGCCGCCGATGTCGGCGGAGATGTCGCCGAGGTTGGCGCGGCGGGCGGCGTCGCCGGCGGTCAGGCCGCGCGTCTGCACCGAGCCGGAGTTGTCCAGGTAGATCTTGTCCTGCAAGATCTCCTGAATGACGATGGCCAGGCGGTCGCCGTCGCGTACTTCTACGAGTGGACGGGCCCCCTGGTTCAGCGCCACCATCCGCTTCTGTATCAGCGTCGAGAGCTTGAAGCGCCCGCCGACCTTGTTGACGATGCCCTCTTCTTTCAGCTCATCCAGCATGGCCGCTCCTTTCAAACTGCCGACGGACGATCGCGTGGAACTGCTCGACCGCGCTCTCGAGGTCGTCGTTGATGACTTCACACTGGTACTCGCACGCCCGGGCCAGCTCCTCGCGGGCCGTGGCCAGCCGCCGGGCGATGGTGGCTTCGTCCTCGGTGCCGCGGCCTCGCAGCCGCCGCTCGTAGTCCTGCCAGCACGACGCCCGCAGAAACACCGACACCGCGTCGGGGCACTTCAGCCGTACCTGAGCCGCCCCCTGCACGTCGATGACCAGGATGACGCCGATGCTGCGCTCGCGGTAGGGCTGGACCTCGCTCCGCGGCGTGCCGTAGTAGTTGCCGTGGACCAGCGCCCATTCCAGGAAGCCGCCCGCGTGGACCTCCTCCTCGAAGCGCTCGCGCGTCCAGAAGCGGTAATGCACCCCATCACGTTCCCCGGACCGCGGCGGGCGCGTTGTCGCCGACACCGACTGCCGCAGCGGCAGGTCGCCGCGCGCCAGCAGCCGGGCGGTCACGGTCGATTTCCCGCAGCCGGTGGGGCCGGACAGGATGATGAGCGGGCCTTTGCCCTTGCTCACGGGTCCCTCACCTTGCCCCGTGCCCGTGCCCGTGCCCGTGCCCGTGCCCGATTGAGAATCGGGCACGGGCACGGGCACGGGCACGGGCACGGGACTCATTCGACATTCTGGATCAATTCACGAACCTTCTCCAGCGCGCCTTTGATCTCGACGACGTGGCGCGAGATTTCGACGTCGCTCCCCTTGGAGCCGATGGTGTTCGCCTCGCGGAACATCTCCTGGGTCAGGAACTCCAGCTTGCGGCCGGCGCTCTCCGGCTCGTTGACGATGACCTGGAACTGGTCGAGGTGGCTCGCCAGGCGCACCACCTCCTCGGCGATGTCGCTGCGCTCCGCGAAGATGGACACCTCCTTGATGAGGTCGCTGGCGTCGAGGCGGACGTCCACGCCGGCCAGCAGTCCGCGGACGCGCTCCAGCAGGCGGTCGCGGAAGAGGAGGGCCACCTGCGGCGCCCGCTCGCGGATGGAGGCCAACTGGGCGGCGATGTGGTCGCGCAGGTTGAGCAGCTCCAGCGCCATCGCCCGCCCTTCCTCCTGGCGCATCACCTGGAGCCGGCCAAGCGCCTCGTCCAGCACGCGCTCCATGACCGGCCATTCCTCGTCCAGCTTCAACGACGACGTGCCCGGCTCCGGCACGACGCCAGGCAGGGTCAGCACCTGGGTCAGCAAGACTTCCCCCTGCTCGCGCAAGTCGAGGTCGCCACAGGCGTGCCGCAGCTGCGTGACGTAACTGCGCAGGGCGACGGCATTGATCTGGAAGTCCTGCGCCGCGTACTGCCGCTGGCAGCGCAGATGAATCTGCACGGTGCCGCGCTTGACGGTCTTGCGCACCACCTTCTCGAACTCCGACTCGAGCAGGTTGTACGGCTCCGGCGCGCGGAGGGAGACTTTCAGGTAGCGGTTGTTCAACGCCCGGAGTTCGACAGCCAGGGAGAGGACTTCACTCTGGTAGGACGCCTCGCCGTAGCCGGTCATGCTCAGGAGCACGGCCACCTCATTTCGCGCCCGGCCGGGCCGGATGGTGCCGATGCGATCGTCGCGTCAGAAGGGTCGGCGGGCGGTCACTGGTTCTCGCCCTCGAGCGGCGCCACATTGGCGGGCGGCGCCTTCTGCTGCTCCGGTGGGTGAACGATCTTGATGAGGATCATCACCAGCAGCAGCCAGATGGCCGCGACGATGATGGTCACGCGCGTGAAGGTGTCGCCGGCCCGGGAGCCGAAGGCGCTGGAGCCGCCCGCGCCGCCGAAGGCCCCCGCCAGGCCGCCACCCTTGCCGCGCTGGATCAGCACCAGCAGGATCATGAACAGGCTGAGGAGGATCAGTATCACGGTAACCGGGATGATCGCCCACCCCATCTCGAACGCGAAGAGCACGGGGAAGTCCTTTCAGAGGAAGGAAAGCCACACGCCCGCAGCGGTAAACCGCCATTATAAGAATCGGCGGCGCGGCGGCCAAGGCCGCTTGCGGCTTCGCAGGTCAGGCGAAGCCGCAAGCGGCCCTGACGATGGCGAGGAACGAATCGGCCTTGAGGCTGGCGCCGCCGACGAGGGCGCCGTCCACGTCCGGCTGGCCGAGCAGCGTGGCGGCGTTCTCCGGCTTGACGCTGCCGCCGTACTGAATGGGAAGCGCCGACGCCGTTTTCTCGCCGAACGTCTGTCCGACCCGCCGTCGAATGAAGGCGTGAGCCTCCTGCGCCTGCTCCGGCGTCGCGTTCTTGCCGGTGCCGATGGCCCAGACCGGCTCGTAGGCGATCACCAGGGGGGCGAGGCGCTCGGCCGTCAGTCCCGCCAGGCCGCCGGAGAGCTGCGTTTCCAGGACGGCCTCGGTGCGATCGGCCTCGCGCTCCCGCAGCGTCTCGCCGACGCAGAGGATGACCTGCAGCCCGGCGGCCAGGGCCGCGTGGACCTTGCGGTTGATGAGCGCGTCGTTCTCGCCAAGGACGTGACGCCGTTCGCTGTGGCCGACGATGACATACCGGCAACCGACGTCCAGGAGCATCGGCGGACTGACCTCGCCGGTGAACGCCCCTTCCTTTTCGGGGTAGACGTTCTGGGCGCCGAGCGCCACGCTGCTGCCCCGCAGCGCCTCGGCCACCGGGATCAGGTAGGGGAACGGCGGACAGACGGCGACGCTCACGCGCGCCTCGGCGCCGACTCCACGGGCGACCGCCGAGGCCAACTCGCGCGCCGTCGCCGCCGTGGTGTACATCTTCCAGTTGCCGGCGATGAATTTCTTGCGCATGGGGTGCTCGTCCAAGGGGGAACCGTATCGCGCGGCCGATTTCTCGTTTCGCGCTCGCGCGAAACGAGAAATCGGCCGCGCGAAACCTCAAATGTCCGGCAGCTGCCAATCGATCTCCGGCTTGCCGGCCTCGCGCAGCGCCGCGTTGATCTTCGAGAACGGGCGGCTGCCGAAGAAGCCGTTCTTCGCCGACAACGGCGACGGGTGGGCCGACTCGATGATGGCGTGCGGGCCGTCCTCGATCAGCGACCGCTTCTTCTGGGCGTGGCCGCCCCACAGGACGAAAACGACGCGGTCGGACTTCTCGGCCACCTTGCGGATGACGGCGTCGGTGAACTTTTCCCAGCCCTTCCCCTTGTGCGACGCGGGGCTGTGCGCCCGCACCGTCAGGACGGTGTTCAGCAGCAGCACGCCCTGTTCGGCCCACGGCACCAGGTAGCCGTTATTGGGCACCCGGCAGCCGAGGTCGTCGCGCAGCTCCTTGAAGATGTTCACCAGCGACGGCGGCGGCCTTACGCCCGGCTGCACCGAAAAGGCCAGGCCGTGCGCCTGCCCGTCGTCGTGATAGGGATCCTGGCCGACGACCAGGACGCTGACCTTGTCGTACGGCGTCAACTCCAGGGCCGAGAAGACCTTGTCGGCCGGCGGGAAGACCTTGTGCTGGGCGCGCTCCGCGTCGAGGAACTCGCGCAGCTTCTGGAAGTAGGGCTGGTCCAACTCCTCGCCGACGACCGCCTGCCACGAGCCCGGAAGCTTGAGCTGCATGGGAGTCCCCCAAAGCCCCTTGCGGCTTCGCATGACCTGCGAAGCCGCAAGCGGCTACATCCGCTTCCCCATGACCTCCGCGAGCCGGCGCAGGTCACTCATCAGCGCCGCGTACTGCTTGGGCAGCAGCGCCTGCGGGCCGTCGGACAGCGCCTTCTCCGGGCAGCTATGCACCTCGACGTGGACCCCGTCGGCGCCGGCGGCGACGGCGGCGCGGGCCATCGCCGGGATCAGGTCCGGCCGGCCGGTGGCGTGGCTGGGGTCCACGATGATCGGCAGATGGCTCTGCCCCTTCACGTTGGGCACCGCGCTCATGTCGAGCATGTTGCGTGTCGAGTCCTCGAAGGAGCGCACGCCGCGTTCACACAGCACCACCTGATGATTGCCCTCGGCGAGGATGTATTCGGCCGACATGAGCAGGTCCTTGACCGTGGCGCTCATGCCGCGCTTGAGCAGGACCGGCTTGGTGGCCTGGCCGACCTCCTTGAGCAGGTCGAAGTTCTGCATGTTGCGGGCGCCGATCTGGAACATGTCGGCGTAGCGCTCGACGACGGCCACCTGGCGCGGGTCCATGACCTCGGTGACGACCGGCAGGCCGTGCTTGTCGCCGACGTCGCGCAGGATCTTCAAGCCCTCTTCGCCCATGCCCTGGAAGCTGTACGGGCTGGTGCGCGGTTTGAAGGCCCCGCCGCGGAGGATGTTCGCCCCCGCCGCCTTGACCGCGCCGGCGATGGTGTCGAGGATCTCGGCACTCTCGATGGCGCATGGCCCGGCGATCATGGCCAGGCTGCCGCCGCCGACGCGCACCCGGCCGCCGACGACTACGACCGAGTCGCCGGGGTGGAACTCGCGGCTGGCCAGCTTGAACGGCTTCTGGATCGCCAGCACCTGCTCGACGCCGGGGATGGCCGACAGCGGCTCCGCCTGCAGCTTGTTCTCGTCGCCGATGACGCCGATGATCGTGCGCACCGTCCCCTGGCTGACGTGCGGCTTGAACCCCAGGTCGCGGATGCGATCGAGGATGTGGTCGATCTGTTGCTTGGTCGAATCGGGACGGAGCACGATAATCATGGGTGTCGTCCTTGCGGGGAAGTAGCCGCTTGCGGCTTAGCGTTTGCGCAACCCTCGTGAAGCGAACGCTAAGCCGCAAGCGGCTGGTTGACAATCATCCCGAGGCCATCGCCATCGGGAACGAGCCGAGGACGTTGACCTCCTCGCAGTGCTCTTGCAGGGCCTTCAGCGCCCGCGAGACCTTGGGATCCTCGGCGTGCCCCTCGAAATCGACGAAGAACACGTACTCGGGCTTGGCGACCTTGGCCGGGAACGACTCGATCCAGGTCAGGTTGATCTTGTTCTGTTTGAAGATGTCCAGCGCCTCGACCAGCGAACCGGGCTGGTGCGGGATGCGGAACATCACCGCCGTCTTGTCGTTGCCCGACTTCGCCTGCCTCTCCTTCTGCAAGGAGATGACTGCGAAGCGCGTCTCGTTGTAGGGCGAGTCCTCGATATTCTCGAAGAGGATGCGCAGGCCGTACTTGACCGCCGCCTGGCGGCTGGCGACCGCGGCGGCCCCGCGCTCCTGCTGCGCCGTCTCGGCCGCCACCGTCGTGCTCGACACCGTTACCAACTGGGCGTGCGGCGCGTTCTTCGACAGCCAGTTGCGGCACTGCGACAGCGCCTGCTCCTTGCTGTAGACCCGGCGGATTTCCTGCTGCTCGCAGTTGGCCATCAGGCAGTGATGGATCCGCAGCCGGATCTCCGCGGCGATCTTGATTTGCGGCAGCCGCAGGAACATGTCCAGGGTGTCGGCGACGCGGCCGTCGGTCGAATTCTCCAGCGGCACCACGCCGTAATCGACCTGCCCGCGATTGACGTCCTCGAAGACCGCCGCGATGTTGCCCACCTTGATCAGATCGACCTTCTGACCGAAGCGCTCGACGGCGGCCAGGTAGCTGTAACTGTATTCGGGGCCGAGGTAAGCGACCTTGAGCACCTTCTGCAAGGCGCGCGAGCCGCTCATCAATTCGCGAAAGACGGCCCGCACCGTTTCGAAGTCGAGCGGCCCCTTCCCCTTCTCGTGGGCGTCCTGGATGTTTTTCAGGACTTCCTCTTCCCGCGCCGGCGAGAAGACCTCGGTACCGTGATCGGTCTTGACCCGGCCAATATCGGCCGCCAGCCCGGCGCGCTCGTTGATGAGCTTCAAGATTTGCAGGTCGAGCTTGTCGATCTGCGTGCGAAGGACCTTCAGGTTGGCCGCAGCGCGTGCGGGACTCAGGGCCGTGTTCGCGCCGTCGCTCTTACGCGTCGTCGTCATGGAGGAGCCTCGTCCCAGCGGATGGTGCGCGGTCCTTCGTAGTCTAGTGGCGTCGTAAATTGCTGTCAACCAACAAGACACCAACCACGGGGGACTTTCCAACCGGGAAAGGCGATTCCACCCTCCCCACGTGCCACGACTGCCATTCTGACGGGGCCAGTCACGCCGACTCAACCGCACCATGCCATTTTGACAGCCTGACGGATTGTTCTTGCTGATTTTCTGTATATAGGAACCTGGCGTCTTCTCCTCAAGTCTTTTTCCTCCTTATCTTTATTACCGAATCTCTACCGCGGCCCCGGGTGGCATGACAGTTGCTCTCCTTTGCTCGTGCAGTTCGAGGAATGGGCAGTTTGGGCACATTTCCCGTTCGGTGGCCCCTTTGAAGGCGGCGGCCGGGCGGTTGCGATAGAATATCCGACACGGCCCGACGCGGTTCGGGCCCCCTTCGCCCCTTCCGGGACGTGAAGAAAGGAGCACATCCGTGGCTGAGGAAAAAATCATCGGCATCGACCTGGGCACCACGAACTCCGTCGTCGCGGTCATGGAAGGGGGTGAAGTCAAGGTCATTCCCAACCAGGAGGGCAACCGCCTGACGCCCAGCGTCGTCGCCTTCACCGACAAGGGCGACCGCCTCGTCGGCGACCCGGCCAAGCGCCAGGCCATCACCAACCCGCGGCGCACCGTCTACTCCATCAAGCGCTTCATGGGCCGCCGTCACAACGAGGTCCAGGCCGAGGAGAAGCTCGTCCCGTACAAGATCGTCGGCGGGCCCAACGAGTTGGTCAAGGTCGAGATCGACGGCAAGACCTATACGCCGCCGGAAATCTCCGCGATGATCCTGCGCAAGCTCAAGGAGGCGGCCGAGGCCTACCTCGGCCACACGGTGCGCAAGGCGGTCGTCACGGTGCCGGCCTACTTCAACGACAGCCAGCGCCAGGCGACCATCGACGCCGCCCAGATCGCCGGCTTCGACACCGAATGGGAGATCGAGGATCCCAAAACAAAGAAGACCAGCAAGCAGCGCATGCGCATCATCAACGAGCCGACGGCGGCCTCGCTGGCCTACGGCTTGGACAAGAAGAAGAACGAGAAGATCGCCGTCTTCGACCTCGGCGGCGGCACCTTCGACATCAGCATCCTCGACGTGGCCGACGGCGTCTTCAAGGTCGAGGCGACCAACGGCGACACGCACCTCGGCGGCGACGACTGGGACCAGGTGCTGATCGACTACATCGCCGACGAGTTCAAGAAGCAGAACGGCATCGACCTGCGCAAGGACCAGATGGCGTTGCAGCGGCTCAAGGAAGCCGCCGAGCGCGCCAAGAAAGACCTGTCGCAGCAGACCACCACCGACATCAACCTGCCCTTTATCACTGCCGACCAGAGCGGCCCCAAGCACCTGCAGATGAGCCTGACGCGCGCCAAGTTCGAGCAGTTGTGCGAGCCGCTGTTCGAGCGCTGCCGCGGCCCGGTGTTGAAGGCCCTCCAGGACGCCAGCTACAAGCCCAGCGACGTCGACGAGGTCGTCATGGTCGGCGGCATGACGCGCGTGCCGCGGGTGCAGCAGATCGTCAAGGACATCTTCGGCAAGGAGGGTCACAAGGGCGTCAACCCCGACGAGGTGGTCGCCATCGGCGCCGCCATCCAGGGGGCGCAACTGCTCCTGGGGAGCAAGTCGGAGGTGCTGCTGCTGGACGTGACGCCGCTGTCGCTGGGCATCGAGACGCTCGGCGGCGTCATGACGAAGATCATCGAGCGCAACACGACGATCCCCAAGAAGGCGACGCAGACCTTCTCGACGGCGGCAGACAACCAGCCGGCCGTGACGGTGCGCGTCTTCCAGGGCGAGCGCGAATTGGCGGCCGACAACCGCCTGCTGGGCGAGTTCAACCTGGAGGACATCCCGCCGGCGCCGCGCGGCATGCCGCAGATCGAGGTCACCTTCGACATCGACGCCAACGGCATCCTCAACGTCTCCGCCAAGGACAAGGGGACGGGCAAGGAGAAGAAGATCCGCATCGAGTCGTCCAGCGGCCTGAGCCAGTCCGAGGTCGAGAAGATGCGCCGCGACGCCGACACGCACGCTTCCGAGGACAAGCACAAGCGCGAGCTGATCGAGGCGCGCAACGAAGCCGACAACCGCATTTACCAGATCGAGAAGCTGCTCAAGGAGCACGCCGCCAAGCTGTCCGACGGCGACCGGCGGCCGATCCAGGCGGCGGTGGAGCGCGTCAAGCAGGCCGCCAGCGGCGACGACGTCGCCGCCATCCGCACCGCCCTGGGAGAATTGGAGCAGGCGTCGCACGCCATGGCCCAGCACCTGTACCGCGAGCCGGGCGGGCCGGGCGGCGGGCCGCAGCAGGCGCCGGGGGACGGTCAGGCCGGCGGCAAGGGCAAGGACGACGTGATCGACGCCGAGTTCGAGGTCAAGAAGTAAGCCCACCAGCCCCGAACGCGGGCGGAGGGGTGAAATGGCTGTGTTCGAGCGCCGCGCGCCCTAAGCACCTGCTTTGGGCGCGCGGCGCGCTCGAAGAACAAGTTCGCGGATGGAGGAACACCTATGAAGCCGAACCACCTAGTTGTGCTTGCGGTCGGGGCGGTGTTAATCGTATGTTTCGTGGTGTGGTGGGCGCTTCGCTCACCAGAGGAATCGACTCCTGGTCCTCCAACCCCCAGCGTAGACGTGCGACCGGTTCGCGATCCACCGGGCCCCAGGCCCGGGGATGGTGACGATGACCTGATGAACGATCCGCTAATGAAGAGGCAACTGGACGAAGCCGACTCCGCCAAGCAAGCCGACATCTCGCGAATTACCAAGGCGATGATGTTCGGACAACTGTCGGCTGAGGAAGGCCGCAAGCAGTTGGACCAGGTGGAGGAGCGCAGCAAGGCAAAACAGAAGCAGCTGCGTCTGGACGCTGTTCGGCGCATGAATGAGGCACGACAGAAGCCGGGTGCGAAGTAGTTAGTGGGGAGTCGAAAAGGGGTCGGGAGCTATGCCGTTGCAGTTTTCCCGGGTTGGCGGACGGAACTACCTGTGTTCAAAGGAGTTATGCATCGTGGCGGCTTCTGCCACCCTCGCGAGTCGGGAATCGCGGTTTTCCCGAGGTTTCTGGCCCGTCCCGCCGAAACGGCCGGAAAAACGCAACGGCATAGCTCCCGACCCCTTTTCCCGAGGAGCATTTATGAATGGACGAACAAGAACATTTCGTCGCCCCGACACTGGAGAGACGAAAGATTTCACAGTAGACAGCTACCAGATCGACACGATAACTCACTTCAGTACCCAACGTGAAGTCGCGGAGGTCAATTTTTATCGTGCTGACGACGGAGACAGGATCGACCGACAGCCGGATGGTAGCTTTCAAGACAAATGGGGTGTCGTCTGGGTCTTGGTGTGAGGGGTCGAAAAGGGGTCGGGAGTCGTTTCCAGACAGGTAAAGGGCGGGAACGACTCCCGACCCCTTTTCGGCCCCTTGGCGTGCTGGATGCGACTCCGGGTTCCTGGTAAGATTCCTTTGGGCTGTCCGTCAGCAGATCCAAGGAGATTTCCCGTGGAAGCGAGCAACTTCGACAACACCCTCCTGGCGTTCCGGCGCCGGGTGCCCTTCCGACCGTTCACCGTCGTGCTGGTCAATGGGGACAGATTCGAGGTGGACCACCAGGAGGCGTTGGTGGTCCGGGACGGGGTGGCTGTGTTCGTTGGACCCGGCGGCGTGCCCGTGCTGTTCGATCACGAGGGTGTCGCACAAGTGGTTGGTGACCTGAAAGGTGAGCCGGTGGACTGAGGTGAACCGGAAGAAATAAGAAGAAATAAGGGATCGGGAGTCGAATTAAATTGACTCCCGATCCCTTATTCGTGCCCCGCGGTTGGTCACCCGAGGGTACTCGTGTCCACCAAGAACCCTGCTCCAGGCCAAGGCGCATTCGCGGCACCAGGAGACCCTGCGGCGCACGCAACGGATTTTGCCACGCGGAACGCTGACGCCTTTGAGCGGATCGTGCAGCAACGGATGCGAGACGTGGGGGTGCCTGACCACCTCATCGGCGACACCCCCTTTGGAGGGGGTGTCCGAAGGGCCTTCCATCCCGACGCAGACACAGGCGGCGGCGTCACGGTTGGAAGGGGGATCAACGTCGATAGCGGGGTTCTCAACCCGAACCTGCTTGGTGATCCCGCGGCCGGTGGAGCAGCCCGAACCTGGGCGCGAGCGAGGCTCAGGGACCGCATCGATGCGGTGATCGCCCACGAGCATGAGGAATGTCTTCGTGGGACAGACCAGGCGGCTCGTCAGCATGCGCCGACCACCGGGCTGCGAATCTCAGACGAGGCCAGGGCGATCCTCCGGCAGATGGCCGCGGGGAACCCGTAACAGAGTCAGACCATGATCCACAAGCTCACCATTGGTCACTTCGACGTCGAAGCCCTGAAACAAGGCAGGCTGGTCGTCCTTCGGCCTCTCGACATGACCGTTGTGGCACGCCTTCTGCAAGAGTTTGGGCAGGTGAACGAACAGGGCCAGGCATCCCTGGGCGGTCACGCTGTCGAAGCCAAGAATGGGTATCTTGTCTGTCCCTGGCTGATGGCGCAACGGGTTCTCGCCACAGAAGACTTTGCCAGGCGGCTCCATCAGGAAACCGGCTGTGTGATGTACGATGCAGGAAGGTGGGAACTCGTCACTCTGGAACAGATGGCAAGCTGGTAGACGAAGCCCACCCCGCCCAAATGGAAAAAAGGGGTCGGGAGTCGTTTCCAGACAGGTAAAGGGCGGAAACGACTCTCGACCCCTTTTCCCCACCGGATTCAGGAGACCGACACTTGACTATCCTGCGACGAGTGATCCTCAACGGCTTCAAGTCCATCAAGGCGATGGATCTTGAACTGCGCTCTCTGAACGTCCTGATCGGTGCGAACGGGGCAGGAAAGAGCAATTTTGTCTCATTCTTCAAGATGCTCAACCGAATGATGAGCAAGACGAACGCCGGCCTAGGTCAACTACAAAATTACATTGCCGAAACGGGTTATGCGCAGTCCCTGCTCTACTACGGCCCAAAAGAGACGCCTCAGATGGAGGCGACGCTAGAGTTTGAGACGGACGCGGGGCTGAATACCTACTATCAGCGGCTTTTTCACGTCGCTGGTGACACCCTTGCTTTTGCCGAAGAGACGCTGGACTTCAAGAGGCGGGATTGGCAAGGTCCACACGCACCGCCGTTGTCACTTGGTGGAGGACACAAAGAAACACGCATCGGCGAGGAAGCGGATCGGGGGAATCAGACGGCCAAGGTCTTCCGGCACTTGCTCACTCAATGCCGGGTGTTCCACTTCCATGATACCTCACCGACCGCGCGAATTCGCCAGTACTGCTACATCGGCGACAATCGTTGGCTAATGCCCGATGCGGGGAACTTGGCGGCGTTCCTGCTGCGCCTTCGAGATGAGAATGGCGGCGCGGCCTACCGCCGCATAGTGACGACCATCCGCCTTATTGCGCCATTCTTTATAGACTTCGTTCTTGAGCCAGCCGAAGCGAACAAGAAGAACATCACCCTCAACTGGCTTGAGGATTCCGGTCGATTGAACTCGGTTTCAGGTACGAGTGGTTCGGAGCAGGTGTTTGGACCGCACCAGCTTTCGGATGGTACGTTGCGAGCCATGTGTCTCGTGGCCTTGCTCCTGCAGCCCGAAAACGAACTGCCGGACCTCATCATCGTTGATGAGCCGGAACTGGGGCTGCATCCCTATGCCCTCAATTTGGTCGCGGCGCTGTTCAAGAAGGCATCTCACCACACACAAGTGCTCATCAGTACTCAGTCGAGTTCCTTCCTGGACAACTTCGCTGCCGAAGATGTCGTCGTGGTGAGCCGAGTGGGGAACGAGTCGCGTTTTGAGCGACAAAGTGCGGAAAAACTGGAGCCGTGGCTCGAAGAGTACAGCCTCGGCGAAGTCTGGGAGAAGAATGTCATCGGTGGAGGGCCCCACTGATGCCGCGCCTCTACTTGTTTGCCGAAGGGCAGACGGAGCAAACGTTCGCTGACAACGTGCTCAAGTTGCACCTCGCGTATCGGAGCGTCTACTTGCAAGGTTCGGTACTCATCGCCCACGCCAAGAAAAAAGGAAAGGTGCATCGCGGCGGCGGCCGCAAGTACTTGCCGATGAAGAACGACATCCTTCGGTTTCTCGCGCAGGAGAAAGGTGCGGATGTCTTCTTTACGACGATGATCGATCTGTACGCCATCCCGGCCGACTTTCCGGGGTTGGCGGAGGCCGAAAAACTGCGCCACACACCCCAACTGCGAGTTGAGGCCCTTGAGCAAACGTTCGCCAAAGACATCGGTGACGGGCGGTTCGTGCCGTACATCCAGTTGCACGAGTACGAGGCGTTTCTTTTTTCTGATGTGACTTGCTTCGGGTACTTCTACGACCACCACGAAAAGCAGATTGCTGCCCTCAAGGCCATCGCTGATGCGCACGGCACGCCTGAGTTGATTGACGACGGACAACACTCGGCCCCAAGCAAGCGGATTATTGCGGAACTTCCCGATTACGAAGACGCGAAGTCCGCCGTCGGACCACAGGTGGCGGAACTGATCGGTCTTGACTTGATCCGCGGAAAATGTCCCCACTTTGCCTCATGGCTGGCGCGGCTCGAACAACTTGGTGGAGCGACGCACTAATTTCACAGGGGCAGTTCCATCACCACGGCGGCGGGGTCTTCCTCCGGTGGGTTCTGCTCGGCGGCCGCGGCGAGCCATCCGGGGGCGGCCTCGCGGATGTTGGCGACGACCTCATCGAGCGTGTCCCCCTCGGAGACGCACCCCCGCAGCGCGGGCACCTCGGCCCAGAAGCCTCCCTCCTCGGCGGGATGGACGACCACCGCGAGGCGGAAGCCCTCCGTGCGCGGGTGCGCGGTCGTCTCCGCAACCTTCCCGGCCGATGTCCCCTTCTTTGACACCACGCTCTTTTCCGGCACGATCGGTACTCCGGGGGCGCCACAGCGTCCGCGCGTCTCAGGGCGAATCCGACGAGCCGGATCCGTCAACTTGAGCGTTCGCCGGTGCCCCGAGGATTTGGTTAACGCTCTCGTGGTCGAACCAAATCGGCACCCCACCCGGAGCGAGGAAGACGGCCACGCCATCGCGCACGACAATCGCCCGGGGGTGGTCCACCTCGAACCGCCGCCCGCCGTGGAGTTCGACTGTGAACACGCGAAAAGGCTGACGCTGTGTAAGCCCCTCAAGAACGCTGGCAAAATTCTCTGCGGTCATGCCTGTAATCCTCGAATCGTCCCGGGGCGAACGTGGACCATCGCCTCCTCGATTGCGGCGTCCGTGATGCCGTGCTCCTGCGCGTGGGCCTCCGTCTTGCGGCAGGTTACGTCGCGGGCCGCACGCGCCTGGCAGCGGGCCTCCTCGTCGGCTTCGCAGCCAGGCGTGAACACCATGAAGAAGACCTGTTGATTCTCCCGCAGGTGTTGACCGAGGATCTCCTCGAGCCAGCGCCGGCCGCCGGTCTGAATATCCTTCACGCTCTGGATGGTCACGGGTTCCTGTTCCATGCCGGCATTGTACGCCTCCCCGGGACCAGCGGGAAAGGGGATTCTCAGGGATCATCTGCGCGGCGGATGGCGGGGAAAAGTCCCGACAGCGACGTTCCTCCCTTGAAAAGGACGCGGCCCCGAAGCGAATCGATGGCGAAGACCTGCTTCAGTGTCCAGGCGACCCAGAAGTCTTTCTCGACCAGGGCCGGCGGCAGGCCCATCCGGCTTCCCGTTTAGCGGAACAGATCGGCGCGGTCGCCGTCGGCCATCGTCGCAACCTTGTTCATCCGGCCCCCTCCTCGGCAATTCGGCGTGCGGCGTCGTAAATCCAGTCGGTGGAGTAACGAGCGTCGCGGAGCAAGCGCTGCTTTTCGGACTTCGACAGGCGACCGCGCAGGTGGTCGATGACCTCCCGGCCCACGGCCTGCCGGCCCAGGTGCCGAAGCGCCTGGATGACCAGGCTGGACATCGGCCCCTCCGTCCGCATTTCCTTGGGGCGGGCGTGCTTGAAGTAAATCGCCTGCTGCCCCACGCTGACCTTGCGTGTTGGGCCGTCGGAGAGGTAGACGATCCGGGCCGGAACCTGCGTGGTCAGCCCGAGGGCGTTGGCGGCCTGCGCCCCCTCCGGGATGATCCGCCAGCGATAGCGCCGAGCCAGCGCCCGCGCCACCTGATCCATGTCGGGGCTCAACGGACCGCCGAGAAGGGCGCTGGTCCTGGGCGAGTCGTACAGGCCACGGGCCACTCGCCGAACCACGCCGGCCGCGACCAGTTTCGAGAGGGTGACATCGATCAGGCCCCGACTGCCGAGGTCAAGGAAGTCCTTGGCCGTGAAGGCATGGCCGGGCCCCAGGCGGTGAATTCGGGCAGCAATCTTGTCGGTTGCGGGCATTGGTTTCCCCGCCTTCTGTTTAGAAATAATAGCCATTTTTTCTAAACGAGCAAGGCCGGAAACGATGGTCCCGCAGAGCGGAAGGGGCTCGATAAACCTGGCCGCTGCAAGCCTGATGGCTGCGGCGACAAGCGTCACCCCGGGTGCCAGCCCCCAGCTCTTCGGAGGCTGATCTTGTGGCGCTCAAGTATCCGCGCGGCACGATCCTTCAGATCGCGGCGCGCAGCTGCAGCCCTCCCGAGTCCTGAAACCTGTGGATCTCCACACCCTGCACGCGCGAGAAATCCACCGGAGCTGCCAGGCGCGGTCGCGGCCTTGTGTGCGCCTTTTCGTTGCGGTGTTATATCCCGGTCATCTGCGGGAAGCAAAGAGCAAGAGCGATCCTTCCTCCGCGATGCCGGCGGCCCGCTGCTCCTCGGTGATGCCGTGCCGCCCTTCGGCGGCGCTGAGGGTGTAGCGGCCGGCCGCGCGCAACCGCCCCAGGTGGGCGTCGAACGTGGCCCGGTCGAAGGACAGGGCCCGCCGCAGGTCCACCAGGCTGACGAAGTTGTGCGACCCGGCCTGCCGGTCCAGCCGGGCGAACGCCTCGTCGAAGGCGGCCCCGAAATCGGCCGGGACCGCCGGGGTGGGCCGCGGGACGGGGGAAGCGGACGCCGGCGGTCGGGGGGCGCGCACGTCCTCCAGGCGGAACAGCAGCCGGTCCCTTTTGGCGCCGATCCAGCCGACCCCCGCGGGCAGCGAAGCCGTTTCCATTTGCCGCCTGACGGAGTCCGCGAACGGTCCCTGAACCGGCTTCGCGAGCCGGGCCTTCAGGTCGGTCACGGTGAAGGCCTGGGCCGAGCCGGTGCGGGCGGCTTCGAGCAGCGACGTCAGGAGGCATGGGTGGGCTGCCACCCGCTCCAGATCGTCGGTCAGGGCCAGGGGCGGGTCGGTGTCTTTCGGCACCAGCACGACGACCCGGCCCGCGAACGGTTCGAGGGCCCGCGCCTTCTTGAGCACCTTCGGCGTGGCCGCCAGCCCGGTCAGTTCGACCAACCGGCTCAGCCGCGCCGGATACGACTCCGGCCCCAGCCGTCCCTGGGCTTCCAGCGCGCGCACCAGTCGCTCGGCCAGCTCGACCTCCGGGGGCTTCGGCGGCGGCTGTCGCTTGAGATAGAGGGCGGGCTTGCCCCGGACGGTGATCGCCGCGACGGACTCGGGCAGCGTGTCCTCGGCGAGCTGGCGGGCGACGGCGGCCTCGAACGGAGCGCGCAGCCCCTTATCGATCTGGCCGCTCACCTTCTTGAGCGGCCAGGGGGACGGCCCGCTGGCCGAGAGCGCTTCGAGGGCAAATTCCAGCACCGCCCGGCTTGCGGCGAGCAGTTCCAGGTCTTCGCGCAGGGCCACCGGGGCGGCGAGGCTCTTCTTTTTCGCGACGACCGCACGCTCCGAGAAGGGCGGTTTGCCGACGGCCTTGAACGTCAATTCCGGCGCCGCCGCCGGGTCGGCTTCCTGGCGCAGCAGCCCGAGCGTCGTGGGGTAGGCCGCACCCCCCTGGGCGCGGCGGGCTTCCAGGGCCCGGGTCATCTTCGCGGACAGCTCCGCCGCGACGTTCGGCCTCTTCGGCATGGTGCTGGTACTCCGCCGGCCCGGCCTCAGCCGAGCGGCAGGAATAACTCTCCCCTCGCCCCAGTACTTCGGGGAGAGGGGTCGGGGGTGAGGGGAGAAGGACGAGATGCGGACCGGCGAAATGTCCCTGGTTGGCGGCAGGTACTCAGTACTCAGTACTCAGTACTCAGTACTGAGAGTCTGTTGGGGAAGCCGCTTGCGGCTTAGCGGATTCCAGCTTCCGCTAAGCCGCAAGCGGCTGGCGCAACTGACTCTCAGTACTCGGTACGGCGTCCTGGCTGTCCTCGCCGGGCAGCAGATAGCTTCGCCCTCCTGGTCTCCCTCTTCACGGAGTACCGGGGAGAGGGAGGAGGAGACCTGCCGCTCGCCTCAGCGGCCTTCGGCCCCTTCCTCGGCCAGGGCGCCCGGGTTTATCACGACCTCGTCCCCCTCGTTAAGACCGCTCTTGATCTCCGCCATCTCTTTGTTGCTGGCGCCGACGGTGACGGTCCGCTCCTCGGGGCCGTCGGACGTCATCACGAAGACCTTGCGCTCGGCGCCCAGTTCGGTGCCACCGACGATGGCCCCCGTAGGCACGGCCAGGACGTGCTCCGCGGCGCCGCCGCTGACGGTCGCCTCGGCGCTCATGCCCGGCTTGAGGTCCAGACCTTCGACGTCCCCGGGGTCGATGGCCACCTCGGTCATGTACACCCCCACGTCCACCATGCCCCAGCTCACCTTCGTCGCGACGGCAGCGACGTGCTGGACGTGGCCGTGCAGCACCTTCTCCGGGTAGGCATCGACCCGGATCAGGGCCGGCTGTCCCGGGGACAGGTGCGAGACCAGCGCCTCGTGAACCCGCGTGCTGATCTGCATGTGGGTCAGGTCCGGCAGCTGCAGCAGTTTCTGCCCCTCGCGGACCGGCTCGCCCTGGGCCACGATCGCCAGCTGCGAGCCGCCGCCGGAGCGCACTTGCTCGGGGGTAAAGTAGAGCGCCAGGCCGTCGTGCGGGGCGTAAATCTTGCACTTTTCGACCTCGGCTTCGTACTCCTTGAAGCGCGCCCGTTCCAGCCCCCAGACCGACCGTTTGACCGCGCGGTCGCTGCGGGCCTGCACCTCCTTCGACCGGGCCTGAGCCTTGGTCCGCCCCAGGCCGCGCTGGGCCTCTTCGAGGGCGCCGAGGTACTGCGTGAGCTGACTGAGCTTGGTGTATTTGACGAGCACGTCCAGGCCAAGGAGCTGCTTGTTCAGGGCGAGCTGGTAGCCCTCCTTGCGCGTCGTCTCCGCCTGCGCCTGCCGGATCGTCTGGTAGCCTTTCTTGGCCATGCGGTAGCTCCAGGCCTCGCGGTCCTCCTCCTGCGACAGGTCGGTCTCGGCGGTCTCGACCTGGCCGAGGCTGTCCTTGAGCGCCGCCAGGTAGTCGCCGCTCTTGTACCTCTTGAGATCGTCGTCGGCGACTTCACGCGCCGGCCGGCGCCCGCTGCGGGAGGCGGCCTTCAGTTCTTGGCGGAGGCGCGCGACGGTCTTCGGCTCGAGGACCGCCTCCTGCGTCAGGCCAGTGTACTTGACCAGGTCCAGCGCCGCCAATTCGACCTGCGTCTCGGCGGTCTTGAGGTCACTGTCGTTCTGGCTGACGGTGATCTTGTACGCCTCCTCGGCCTGGACCTTGTCGGACGCGGCCTTCTCGAGGGCGATCTTCTCGGCCTGCAGCTGCTCGCGCAGGCCGGAGTCGTCCAGCTCGATGAGGAGGTCGCCGGTCGGCTTTTCCGGCCGCGGCCCCTTGACCGCGGCCCCGTCGTCGATGACCCACTTGATGGTGCTGGCGACGGTGCCGTTCTTGCTCCCGGCCTTGACGCGGCATTCGATGTCGCTGCTGGGGGCCGGCTCCAGGTCGCCGCGCTGGACGATGGGCAATTCCAGGCGCTCGTACCTGACCGGGTGCAGGACCAGGTCGTCGTGGGTGGCCCGGGCAGGGTGGTGCAGCAAGGCGTAGCCGGCGCCGCTGCCGGCCAGCAGCAGGACCGCGGCGGGGACCCCCAGAACAAAGGCGGGTCGCTTGCTGCGGCTGTTGGGAGTGGGGCCCGTGTTGGGTGGGTTGTCCGGCGTGGGAGAGGCGGACGTCATGGATACACCTTCCTCGCGGATGAAGCGGGGCAGTGTCCGGGGGGCGGTCCCACTGCGCCCGGAGGTTCTCGGCAGAAATCCGGTACGGAGGCAAGCCGTTCGGAGCGTGGGGCAACTGCTGGGGGGAAGGGCAGTGCCCGCGGTGGGCCCGCAGGGGGCCGTCGGTAGGGTTCGGTTGCGGTCGGCCGTCGGGCGAATTCGCTGGGCGTACCTCGGACTCGACCATCGGTGGGGATTCTATCCATCGGCGGCGAGGTGTGCAAGGGAATCAAACGAGAGTGACTCCCAGGGGTTGTGGTGCGGGCGGGCGGCGGCCCGGGCGGCCGCTCTTGTGGGCACCAGCTGTTCGCGGGTACGATGGCGCGCTCGGCCCGTGAAAGCAGGAGGAGACGATGAAGGCGCGTTCCGCGAAGACCGACGAGCCACAACGGTCATTGCAGCTGCACAACGGCGACTGCATGACGCAGGCAGAGTTCCATCGGCGCTACGAGACGTACCCGGAGGACGAGAAGTTTGAGCTGATCGGAGGCATCGTCTACATGTCCCGGCCTCTCCTGCGCGAACACGGCACTTACCACCCGGAATTGAGCCTGGTGCTCACGCTGTATAAGGCCGGGACGCCCGGCATCGAGGTCGCCGACAACATGACGACCATTCTCGGCGAGGAGAGCGAGCCACAGCCGGACTTGATGCTTCGGCGGCTGACCGAGTACGACGGGCAATCGAGCTATAACAAGAAAAGCTACCTCGTCGGCG
>DATFNV010000317.1:0-5826 GCA_035266225.1 Gemmataceae bacterium | reverse complement strand
GCACCTCCCCCTTGCGCCAGCGCAGTGTCACCTCCTCCCCGGCCGCCACCCGCAGCATCGCTTCGGCGAGGTTTGTCTCGGCCAGCGCACGCAACCCGACGTAGGACGTCGTCAAGCGCGGGTTGATCTCGATTACCTGATCCATGTCGCCGAGCACCTCATCGACGCCGACGTAGCCGCGCAGCCCGGATACCGCCTCGACCGCGCGGCGGGCCAGGTTCACGGCCCGGTCGCGCAACTCGACGGGGAGCGGCACGCTGCCACCGAGGTAGCGGAAACGCCCGTCGTCGGAGAGGTGCTGCGCCGCCGGCAGCAACGGCACGCAGCGCCCGGGGCCGACGAGGAACGCCACGCTCGCCGCCATCCCCGGGACGAAGGGCTGCAGGATCAGCGGTCCGCGCCACCCCTCCGCGACGGCCTGCCGGGAACGGCGCGCCAACTCCCGTTTATTGCGGACCAGAAAAGTGGCCTGCGATCCGGCCCCGTCGCGCGGCTTGAGCACGGCCGGGAACGGGGCTGGCTCAGGCAGCAGTACACACGGCGGCGTCGGCACAGCCGCAGCCTGCAGGTGACGCGCCGTCAGCCACTTGTCGGCGGTGAGGCGCACGGCTTCTGAGGATGGGCCGAGCAGACGCCCGCCGGCCTCCTCCGCCCAGCGGCAGCGCTCGGCCAGGATGCCGTCGAACTCCGGCGCGATCAGCAAGGTCCAGTCGGCCGAGCGGGCCAGCTCACAGAACGCCTCGCGCCCCTCGCCTGCCCCGAGAGTGATCGGCTCGACGCCGGAGACGCGGCGGAAGTCATCGAGTACGGCGGACAGCATCGCTCGCCCCTCCGCGGCGAGCGAGCCGGCGGCGGACGGGTCGGCCAGGGCGCAGGTGTGCTCATAGACGAAGACGCGCATTGGAGATCAACGAAACGCCGCTTGCGGCTTAGCGTTCGTGCTAAGCCGCAAGCGGCCCGGAAGTCATCCTTTCGCGGGACTTACGGCGTGCCGTTGCCCAGCGCCGGCGGCGCCCCCGGCACCTTGCGGTCCTCGGGGAAGTTCAGCGGCCGAATCACACCGAAGCTGCTCGTGCTCGTCGGCATCGGCGCCGGCACGCTGCTCGTCGGCACCGGGGCCAGCACGCCGCTCGTCGGCGAGGGGCTCGGCCCACCCATGCCGGAGCCGGTCGGGTCGAACGTCCGCGGGGCGGTCACGGGCGGCAGCGGGTCGTTGAACTCCGGCGGCATCGCCGGCGGCATCGCCGGCCGTGTCTTCACCCAGTCGGTCAGCGACAACGGATCGGGCTTGAGCGGCGGGGTCGCCTCCGCCTCGGCGCCCGGCGCGGCGCAGTGGGTCGGGTCGGCCCGCTCGCGGAGGATCAGGCCCTTGGCCCTCTCCTCCTCGTGCTCGGTCGCCCGCACCTGAGTGCATTGGGGCAGCGGACCTTCGGCGATCATGACGTTGTCGCGATGCATCAGCGTGCCCTTGGCGAACTCGAAGTTCGCCAGTGCCCCGTTGTACTGCCCGACGAACTGGTAGTACTGCACCAGCGCTTGCGTACCGAATTGGACCGCCAGCAGGGTGACGTCCGGCGTGTCGGTGCCGCCGCGGACGCGCTGGATGCGCACGTTCAATTCGTTGTTGTATGCCTCGGCCGCCGACAGGTTGATCTGGATCTGCTGCTGGAACTCCTTGAGGTGGCGGAACTGCTGGGCCAGGTAACGCAACCTCTTGTCCTCGTCGGTCCGCAGCGCCCAGTACGCCTGGGCGAGCTGCAGCCGGCCCGCCCGCAGGCCGGCGTTGGCGTCGCGGTAACCGATCGGGATGTCGGCCCGCAGGCCAAGGGTCCAGCTGTTGAAGCGGTCCGACGCCAGGTCGCGCAGGGCGTTCTGGTTGGGGTCCGGGCCGTCCAGGCGTGTGCCGATGCCGTTGACGTTATACGTCGAGGTGAAGCGCAGGTCCGGCAACAGGCGATTCTTGAGGTCGGTCAATTTGAACTGGTTGACCTTGATCTGCTCGCGATCGATCACCAATTCGGGGGCCAGCACCAGCGCCTCCTGTTCGGCCATCTCCCAGTCCGGGCAGAAGGGGGCCAGGGTGGGCTGGTCGGAGGGCACCAGGCGGGTGCAGTCGTCCGGCTTGAGGCCCATCAGGCCGCGCAGGTTGCGCTCCGCTTCCAGCACCGAGCCGAGGGCGGCCACCCACTGGCTGCGCGAGGTCTCATACTTGCCCTGGGCGTCGTACAGGTCGGCCGGCGTGAAGTTCTTGACGCCGGCATCCACGCGCTCCTTGGTCAGCTTCCAGATTTCCAGGTTCTTCCGCACGCCGATCTCCTGGGCGTAGAGCTGGCCGTAAGCGGCGAACAGGTTCCAGTAGGCGACCTCGACGTTCAGCAGCATGGTCTGCACGTTGAATTCGAGGTTCGCCCGCAGCTGGTCGAAGCGGACGCGCCTCAGCACGATGCCTTCTCCCTGGGCGTTGAGCGGCGTCGTATTGAACGCGGTGCCCGTCAAGATGCTACCCGGGTGGTCGGTGCGGATCTGGTTGATATCGACGCCGAAGCCCTGCAGCAGCGGCTGCTCGAACTGGAACTGCACCGACGGCGTGTAGGACGGGTTCACGCGGGCGGGCAGGTTGGTAAACTGGTACTGGTTGTCGAAAGTGATGGCGGCGACGCCGCCGGTCGGCAGCGGCTTGATCAGGCTGCTGGTCAGCTCCGCCGCCTGCGTCCGGATGACGTTGGTGGTTCCCGCCGCCTGGAACGCGTCCAGGGACGTGCCGACCGGCCGGTCGGTCGTGTTCCAGTTCATGCTGCTGACCCAGTGAGTGTCGAACTTCGACAGCGCCGAATCGACAGAGGCCGCGACGATGGCGGGGTCGAGCATCGACACGCGGATGCTGTCGTGACTGAACGGCCCGTAGGTCGCGGAGCCGAGGCCCCCAAAGACGGTGGGGGTGTCAAGGCTCACGCCGGGCGACTGGTCGCTGCCGATGGTGCCGTGGTCCAGTGCCTCGGCAAACGCCTCCGCGAGAGTCAGGAAGCGCGGCGGCCGGTCGGGGTCGAAGATGTCGGACGGCTTGTGGGTGAGCCTGCCGGTCAGGTCCGGCTTCAGCGAGCCGTGCTCCGGTTTCTCCTCGAGGTCCGTGGGCAGCTGTGCAGCCGAGAGGGTGTTCTTGTAATCGGGCTCGGTCATAAAGACCGGCTGCTTGCACCCGGTGACCGCCGTCAGGCTTAGCGCCAGCCCCGCGACGAACTTTTTCCAGCGCATATTCATCACCCCGTTGGAACAAACCGACGCGGCCCCGCAGGACCGACACGGCCCCTCTCGGAACGAGCCGTCGCTGCCCCCGGTGACGCCCGTACCCCCGCGCGATCCCGGTGAGCGCTCTCTCGGAGTTGCTACGCTCTAAGATCGGCAGGCCCGTCGCGGGAATTCAGAAGACTTTGCCGGTCGTGTCGAAGAGAAGGGACGTAGCGAGGTGGGCCGGCAAAATCAAGGCGACCCGGCAAGGATTCGTTTAAGTGCGGTCGGGTCCAGCGGCGGCTTCGCTCTGTTGCCAGCGCGGCGAGATGCCGACGTAGGGCAGCCCAAGGAGGCGCTTGACGGCTGCCCACTCGCCGACGTCGTTCCCCTCGGCGCGGTGGCCGACGTATTGCAAGAGGTAGCCGACGACCAGACCGCCGATGCCCCAGTACCAGGGGATAACGAACAGGGCGACGAGGCCGGCGAGGGCGAGAGGGATGCCGATGAGATGGATGGCGAAGTTGAACGGGAGCTGATGGCGCGCCCGCCAGCTCTGCCTGCGCTCGCGGAGGAAACGGAGGACGGGGCGGCGCTTCATGGGCGCCGGGGCGGTCTGCGGAGGGGTGGCGGGTTGGGTCATGGGGCTACTCTAACCAAGTTTTGCCGCCGCTTGCGGCTTAGCGTTCGCTTCACGGGGGTGAAGCGAACGCTAAGCCGCAAGCGGCTCAAATGCGCTCCATCGCGCGGATTCCGAGCAGGTCGAGGCACCGTTGAATGGTACGCCCAGTGAGGTCGCACAGCAGCAAGCGGCTACTGCGCAGCGCCTCCGAGTCGGCCTTGAGCACCGGGCAATTCTGGAAGAAGCCGCTGTAACTCTTCGCCAGGTCCCACAGGTAAGCGGTGATGGCGTTGGGGACGTAGTCCGCGGCTGCGGCGTCGAGCGACTCGTTCAGCCGCAGCAGTTGCACGGCCAGCGCCCGCTCGAACGGCGACTCCAGCGACAGCGCAGGCGGGTTGGCGCGCAGACCTTCCGGCGAGACGTTGCCCTTGCGGAAGATGCCGTGGACGCGGGCGTAGGCGTACTGCATGTACGTCGCCGTGTTGCCGTCCATCGCCATCATTTTGTCCCAGTCGAAGACGTAATCGCTGGTTCGGTTCTGGGAGAGGTCGGCGTACTTGACGGCCCCCACTCCCACGGCTTCAGCCACACGGCACAACTCCTCCGGCGGCAACTCCGGCGAGTCATCGCCCCGCTCAAGGGCGGCGCTGCGGTTGACCCGGTAGACCTGTTCCGCACGCCGGACGGCCTCATCGAGCAGTTCGCTCAACTCCGGAGCGCCCCCGGCCCGGGCGGCGAACGGCCGCCGGTCTCGACCCAAGACGGAGCCAAACGAGATGTGCTGCAACTCGACGGCCCCGTACCCCCAGCGCCGTGCGGCGTCGAAAAGGTGCTGGAAGTGCAGCGCTTGCCGTGCATCGACCGCGTACAGGATCGCGTCGGGCCGCCACTGCTGCGCGCGGTAGCGTATGGTCGCGAGGTCTGTTGTCGTATAAGTGAAGGCACCGTCCCGCTTCCGGACCAGCGCCGGCGGCTCACCCTCCTTGAAGAAGATGACGACGGCCCCCTCGCTCGGCTGGGCGACCCCCTTGGCCTCCAGGTCGCGCACCACGTCCGGCAGCATCGGGTTGTAGTAGCTCTCCCCGAGCGTGTGGTCGAAATGCACGTCCAGGCGCTTGTAGATGCGATCGATCTCGTCGAGGCACCACGGCATGAAGGTCCGCCAAAGTCCCACGTTTTCCCGGTCGCCGACGTGCAACTTCGCGGTCTCCTGCCGGCACGCCTCCGCGATGGGATCGACCGCGTTCTCCTCGTCCTCGCCCCGCATCAGGCCGCGCACGTGGACGTACAGCCGGGCCAACTCGCTTACCGGGTCCGCCTCGAACGCTTCCTTGTTTACGAAGTGCTTGTAACCGTAGAGCAGGATGCCGAACTGCGTGCCCCAGTCCCCCAGGTGATTGTCGGTGATGACCCTGTGTCCGAGGAAGCGCAGCAACCGCGCCAGGGCGTCGCCGATGATCGTGCTCCGCAGGTGGCCGACGTGCATCGGCTTGGCGACGTTGGGCGAGCTGTAATCGACGACGTAGGTCCGCGCGGGGTCCGCCCGCTCGATGCCGAGGCGCTCGTCGGACGCGACGGCTCGCAGTTGCCGCGCCAGCCAGTCGTCGCGCAGGCGGATGTTGATGAACCCCGGCCCGGCGACCTCCGGCAGTTGCAGCCAGTCGCCGAGGTCGAGGCGGCCGGCGATTTCGCGCGCCACCTCCGGCGGCTTGCGCTGGAGCACCTTGGCCAGCGACATGGCGCAGTTGGCCTGGTAGTCGCCGTGGCGCGGGTCGCCGACCGGCTTGACCATCGCGGCATACGGGGCCGGGTCATCGACCAGGCCGGACAGCGCGGCGGAAACGGTGTTCTGTAACCGCTTGACAAGGTTCATGGGGTTCCGTCCGCCCCCGGGTCGCGGGGAGAAAAAACGGCTCCGCACCGCCGAGATGGCCCGGCGGCTCGCTAGCGGATTATTTGGATGGCCGAAGTCCGGTTGA
>DATFNV010000316.1:0-2086 GCA_035266225.1 Gemmataceae bacterium | reverse complement strand
GCCAGCGCCTCGATCATCACCAGCCCGAACGGCTCCGGCCAGTCGATGGGGAACAGCAGCGCCCGCGCGTTGCCGAGAAGCTCGTCCTTGGCCCGGCCGCCGACCTCGCCGAGGAACTCGACGGCGCCGCGCGACTCCCGGAACAGCGGCTCGATGACCTGCTTGTAGTAGTCGCGCTCCTCCGGGTAGATCTTGGCCGCCACCTTGAGCGGCACCCCGGCCCGGCGGGCGATGGCGATCGCCCGGTCGAGCCCCTTCTCCGGGGAGACGCGGCCGAGGAAGGCCAGGTAATCGCCCGAACCCTCCCCGAAAGTGTGCAGGTTGCGCGGCAGGCCGTGGTAGACCGTGCCCCGCCAGTTGGCCCGCGGCATCGGCCGGCGCTGGTCGTCGGAGATGGAGACCAGCGGCACGTCGGCGTACTCCTCGAACAGCGCTCCCAGGTCCGGCACGTGCAGCCGCCCGTGCAGGGTCGTCACGCTGGCGCAGGGGTGGCGCCGCAGCAGCGGAAAGTGCAGGTAGTCGCAGTGGAAGTGGATGACGTCGAAGCGGGACACGTCCTGGAAGACCAGCTCCATCAACCGGACGTGGTGCGGCAGCGTCTCCCGGCAGCGCTCGTCGCGCCACAGTGCCCGGGGACAGGCCGGCACCAGCTTCGCCGTCGTCTGCGAGTCGCCGCTGGCGAACAGCGTCACCTCGTGCCCCAGACGCACCAACCCCTCCGTCAGGTAGGAGACGACGCGCTCCGTGCCGCCGTACAACTTCGGCGGCACACTTTCGTAGAGCGGGGCCACCTGTGCGATTCTCATAGTGCTTTTCCTATCGAGTGCGAGCCCTGGTCTTCCCGCGATGGAGGGCAGCGGGAGGGAACCCCGACCGGGCCGCGCCGCCGGGGTGAAGGCCACGCCCGCCGCCCGCCCGGGAACGGGCGGCGGCGTGGTTACTGGTTGCCTTCCGATCTCGCCTACTTGGCGATTACCACTTTCAGGGTGCAGCTGTTGTCGCCCGGCCCGAGGTTGCGGATCTCGAGGGTGTACGTCCCGGCCTCCTTCGGGGTGAACTTCACGTCGCAGTCCGGGCCGGGGCTGTCGTCCTTGACCACGACCTTCTTGGCGGAGTCGTAGACGAACAGGTTCACGTCTGTCTTCTTCTCACACCGGACCGTGACGACCGCTTCCTTGCCGGCCGGGAAGGTCAGCGCGATCACCGCCTTGCCCTTCTCCTTCACGTCGAACGTCTTTCCCTTGAACTCTTCCGCCTTGCCCCCGTCAATCGGCTTGTCCTCCTCGGCCCGCACACCACCCATCAGCGCGACCAGGGCCACGACGGCCACCGGCACGCCCCACCGCCAGACTTTCCCTCGCATCGCAGTCCCTCCTTCGGTGAAACTCGACCCCTCGGTCCTACCGCGGTAGGTTGTTCACCTTCGTTTGCGGCAGGCCCTTGCGGTCTTTCTGGAAATAGCAGATCTCCACGAGCGTCGGCCACAGCTCGATCGAGCCCTTGATGACGCTGATGACGTCATCGACAATGCGCAGCAGGTTCTGCTGGAAGAAGTCCGGCTCGAAGCCGTAGAACGCCTTCTCCAGGTTGGCCGCGAACAGCCGCAGCGCCTCGGCCCGCTCCGGGCGGCTCGCCTTCTCGGCCGCCTCCAGGGCCCGGCCGTACAGCGCCGAGATCTTGGCCAGCACCTCCGCGGCGTCTGACGCCGTCACCTCGCCCTCGTAGTCGAAGGCGATGGTCAATTCGTCCAGCCGGGTGACGGTGGACTTGATCTTCCGCTTGAGGAGGTTCGCCAGCTCCTCGTTGAAGATCTCCGCCGCCGGCGGGTTGCGCATGTAGTTGCTCTTGGTGTGGTTCTGCGCGGCATCGACGTGGGCGGCGACGATACCGTCCTGCTGGACCCACAGGCGGTAGATGTAGTCCTCGAAGCGCAGACGGGTCGGGAGTAACGGTTCACGAAAGGATTTTGGACACACTTTTTATCCTTTTGTCCGCATTTTCACACCCTTACCTGTCCCCGTCCTTGACTCTCTACTCATATCATTCCCGCCCGACTTTCGCGCCGTATTACCCCCGATATCGCCCT
>DATFNV010000315.1:0-7284 GCA_035266225.1 Gemmataceae bacterium | reverse complement strand
TGCTCCCACAGTCAACCTCTTGAATGCTCATCCGCCTTAGCCGTAATGGGCTGAAAGGAGACTATCTGTGATGCGGCCTTTCCCTTGGAAATGTCGGGTGTGCAACGAACAAGCACTGAAGCCGATCGTGGTAGACTATTCCGCCGAGATGGAACACGACGGCCGACTATACACATTCACCGTCCCCAATCTTGAAATACTTGAGTGCGAAGCCTGTCGCAGTCGCGTGCTTCCGAAGAAAGCGTTCGCGGCCGTCATCGATAGGCTTCGTTCCGAGGCGGGGTTGTTGACCCCAATGCAAATCCGCGAAAACCGGAAACGACTCGGCCTGACACAAGAACAGCTTGCAAACTGCCTCCGCGTCGCAAAAGAAACCGTGTCGCGGTGGGAAACTGGTGGTCAAATCCAGCAGCGGGCGATGAACGACTTCATGCGAGCGTTCTTTGATGTGCCCGAACTCCGAACATATCTTGCCTTGATAAGAGGCTGTGCCCCTGTCCCATGCACGCCTGCCCCGGAAACCTACCCCGTGGTACATGGAGCAGCTACCAACACGACCGTTGTAATCTCCGCGCCCGTGATAAACACCCCTGCGAGCGACTACTACGAACCGACATTGGCGGCCGCGCCGGCAGCCTAAATTGGAGCAATGGGAAACCATGCCGCGCCCTGTTTACCTCCTGTGCAGTCAATCCGGTGCGATTGATGAGACGAGCAACGCCATCAGTTTCTTTAATCTTATAGAGGAGGTAAAAAGATTCAAAATACCCAAAAAACACCTTGCTTCTGCATTTAGGCCGCTCGCTATGCGTGTTGTTGCGTGTTGGATGAATGCGGATGGCGACGCGCCAGGGCAAGTGTTCGAGGCGCAGTTTGCGGCAAAATACCCTAATAAGGGGGAAGAGCTACCCGATGAATACATCTTCTCAACCCCAGCTTTCTCCTTCAAAACTGTCTACCACCGTCTGATAGCGCCAGTAGTAGAACTGCCGCCGTTCGCAGGGCCGGGGATACTCTGGATTGAGTGTCGTGTGCGCCGTCAAGGCGAACAAGATTGGCTGGCAAAGCAGGAATACCCCATCCAACTAATCGATGTAACGCCATCGGGTCCGGGGGGCGGCGAGAATATAAAGGACGGCAGTGCCGATCAGTAGCAACTGGTAGCCCTAATTTGCGTTACCGTAACCATTAATTCCCGCAGTAACCCCTGAACGCACAAACGCCCGCCAAATCGTTTTATTGGGGGTTCCGTTCCACCCCGTTAAAAAAGAGTAAAGCCCCGGCTGGTTTCGCGATCTTGGCAGAAAACTCCCCCGTCTGGCAGAACACACCGCCGTGAACAGGCGTTCTCTGCCAAAGCCCCCCGTGGCACGTGGCACGCACCCCATTTTTTCGCCGTAAACCGAAGGCCGACAAGGGGATAGTTCTGTGCCATGTGGTGGCACAGAACTCGGGCCCAGTGGCACACAACGGCCCCGCACCAACCCCGAAACCCTTACCGCCGACCCCCCGGCCGTGTTAGCCCATCACCCCCGAAATTGAACCCGGCCCTTCAGCGCCGCCGGGGGACGGCGCAAGGGGCCGCTCAACCAGGGTTTGCGCTCGCCCGGGGGTTTGCTCACAATTCGCCGGGAATTGTGAGCAAACCCCCCAATTGTGCGCAGACCCCCGCCAGTCACCGCAGCAGCCACCGGCTTCCCGGATAGCCTCTGAGTCGCGAAGACAACAGGCGAAACGCCCGTCGCCACGGCGGCCCTCCCGGCTACGGCGCCCGGTGGCGGGCCATCTCGGCGCGGAGGCGATCGCGCCAGGCGGCCCAGCGCTCACCCCCCGGCCCCTCGCCGACCAGGCGCTCAAGGTGCCACACGGCCCCGGCCCATCGCCCCTCGCCTTCGCAGTCACGGGCCTCCTCCTCGTGCCAGGCTGCGACCGCTTCCGGCGAGTCGATCGGGGCGACGACCGGGGCCGCCAACTTCTCCAGCTCCTCGCGGCGCTGCCGCCGCTCGGCGTCCTCCAGCCGGCGCACCGTTTCACCGTGGCCCAGCTCCAGGCCGGTGACGACCTGAACCCACAGGACCACTCGCCGGGCGTCGGCGTCGGCGGGGGCCGGCAGCTCGCGGAGCCATACCTCCCCGGGGCGCGTCGGCAGGTCGGTACCGGTCCGGGCCGTGAGGAGTAGCCGGCCGTCGGCGCTGCACGCCAGCCGGTTCACGACGTCGCGCTGCACCAGGGGCGGGCCGAGGGGGCGGCGCGTGGCGGCGTCCCAGACGCGCACCTCGAAGCCGGGCGAGGGGGCCATGCCAGCCGGGGTCAGGAGGGTTTTGCCGTCGGGGCCGAACGCCACCACCCAAACCGGGTCGCGGTGCTGCAGGGGCGGGCCAATCGCCTGCCACGTCACGGCGTCCCACAGCCAGGCCGTCATGTCGTAGCCGCCGCTCAGCGCCGTCTTGCCGTCTGGGCTGAAGGCCACGCACAGGACCAGGCCGTCGTGCAAGGGGGGCAGGTCGAGGGGTCGTCCCGTCTCGGCGCTCCACGCCCGAACGGCGTGCCGTCCGACCTTCGTGGTGCTCGTCGTGAGGACCACCCGGCTATCGGGGCTGAACTGCACCTCCTCGAAGGGGCCGTCGTGCGGCATCGGCTCAGCCCGCGCCTTGTGGCCGGCCACGTCCCAGAGATGGGCGGTCCAGTGCCACTGACGATCGTCCCCGATCCGCCCACAGCCGCTCACGATCGAGCGGCCGTCGGGGCTGAACACGGCGGTAGGCACCACGCCGGGGTGCGGCAACGGGTCGCCCAGTTGTCGGCCGGTGTCGCGGTCCCACAGTCGAATCGCCTGGTCGAATCCGCCGGTCAGGAGGGTGCGGCCGTCCGGGCTGAAGGCGACGGCCGTCACCAGGCCGGACGGCAGCGGCTCGCCGCGGGGCCGGCCAGTCGCGGCGTCCCACAGGCGCGCGGTGTTGTCGCTGCCGCCGGTCAAGATCGTCTTGCCATCCGGGCTGAAGACACCCGTCACCAGGGTCTGTCTCGGCGCCAGGTCCGGGCCGGGCTTGCCGTGGTGCAGCGGCTCCCCGCGGGACTGCCCCGTGGCCGCGTCCCACAGCCGGGCCGTCATGTCCTGGCTCGCCGTCAGCGCCGTCTTGCCGTCCGGACTGAAGGCCACCTTGATGAGCGCGCCCCGGTGCGGCAGCAGCGCCTCCAGGACGTTGAGCCGGCGATGCCAGCCGGCCAGGTTCAGTCGCAGCACGCGGCGCAGGTCGTCCTCGTCTGGCGGCGCCACCTCGAGGCCGCGCGCCATCCACAGCAGTCCCTGCGCGACGTCGCCCTGCTCGCACAGCCCCTGCCCGCGCTCCAGTGCCAGCGTGGCCGACCGCACCTCGGCCCGGTGGCGCTGGCGTTCGGCCTCCGTCAGGGCCTGCGCCGTCTTCTTCTGTTCCGGGCCGACTTGTGTCAGCGCTTCCTCCTTTTTCTCCTTTTCTTCGCGCACCTGCTCCAGGACCTCGCCGACCTCCTTGGCGGTGCGGGCGCGTTCCCGGGCGAAGAGGGAAACGATCAGCAGGGCGGCGCCGGTCGCGACGACCAGGGAGCCCATCGCCAGGGCGACGGCCGGGCCTGGGTGGCGCCGGCACCAGCGGCCGAGCCGCTCTAGGGCGCCCGGGCGGCGGGCGAGCACGGGCGCCCCGTCGAGGAAGCGGCGCAGGTCGGCGGCCAGCGCGTCGGCCGTGGCGTAGCGGTAGGGCAGGCACTTCAAGTGGGCGAGGACGCGGATCGCCTCGCCGTATTCGGCGAGGAACTCTTCGACCGCCCCGGGGGCTCCCTCGCGGAGGCGGCAGACGAGGTCGGCGAACCCGGCGGATTCCGGCATGATCGAACCTTTCGCTGGAGGGTTGCTCCTGTTGTCGTACCACCGCCGGGGGCAGCGCGTCCAGAAGAAAGTGGCCCAAGGACGTCTAACGGACGCCGCGAGGGAACCGGACAACAAAAGTGGGCGGGCGCCGCCTGGGCGCGGCCAGTTTTCCGGGGGGCACGGAGTACGGAGTACCGAGTACACAGTACCGAGAACAACGCAGCGCCAGCCCGGCCCCGAGCCGTGGATGCCGCGTACTCTGTACTCGGTACTCCGTACTCCGTACTCGGTACTCCGTACCCCCCGGACGTCTTGCGACGCCCCGGCGCCTGACTCTCGGCTCGCCGTCATTGTTTCGCAGCCGCTGTCGCGATATGCTGCGGCTGAATTTCGAGCATCATCCCTGGGCCCGGACGGATTGGTATGGCTGACAACCCGTTTCGCAACCTCCCCTCCGTCAACGAAATCCTCGAATTGCCGGGCGTCCGCGCCCTGGCCGGCGTGTACTCCCGCGAGGCCATCGTGATCGCCGTCCGGCGAGAACTGGCCGAGCTGCGCGCGCTCCTGACCCGCGGCGAGGCTCTGGACGGCCGCGGCGAACCGGTCGCCGTGGCGGGGCGCGTGGCCGAGCGCCTGGGGCGCGATTTGCGGCCGAAGTTGTGCTCGGTCATCAACGCCACCGGCATCGTCCTACACACCAATCTCGGCCGCGCCCCCGTCGCCGAGGAGGCCGCCCGCGCCGCCTACGAGGCCGCGCGCGGCTACCTGAACCTCGAACTGGACCTGGAAACCGGCAAACGCTCGTCGCGCCAGGCCGCGATCCGTCAGTGGGTGTGCCGGTTGACCGGCGCCGAGTGGGCCACCGCGGTCAACAACAACGCCGCCGCCACCGTCATCGTCCTGCGCGCCCTCTGCGGCGGGAAGGAGGTGATCGTCTCACGCGGTCAGCTCATCGAGATCGGCGGCAGCTTCCGCATCCCGGAGATCATGGCCGTCAGCGGCGCCACGCTCCGCGAGGTCGGCACGACCAACATCACCCGCCTGGCCGACTACGAGCGCGCCCTTGGCCCGTGTACCGGCGCCCTGATGCAGATTCACACCAGCAACTACCGTGTGTCCGGCTTCACGCGGCGCGTGCCGCTGGCCGACCTGGTGGCGCTGGGCAAGCAGCACGGCCTGCCGGTCATCGACGACGTCGGCAGCGGGGCGCTGATCGACTTCGGCCGCTTCGGCTTCAAGGGCGAGCCGCTACCCCGGCAGAGTCTCGCGGCGGGGGCCGACCTGGTGCTCTTCAGTGGCGACAAGCTGCTGGGCGGGCCGCAGGCGGGGATCATCGCCGGCAAGAAGGCATACATCCAGCAAATCGAGAAGGATCCGCTGATGCGCGCCTTCCGTCTCGACAAGATGACGCTGGCGGCGCTGGAGGCGACGTTGCGGCTGTACCTGCACGCGGAGCGCGCCCTGATCGAGGTACCCGCCCTGCGGATGCTGGCGACCCCGCCGGAAGAGCTTCGCCAGCGGGCCGAGGCGCTGGCGGGGCGCCTGCGGCAGACCGAGGCGCTGACGGTCGTCTGCGTCGCGGAGGACGAGGCGTACGTCGGCGGCGGGTCGCTGCCGGACCAGGCCATGAAGAGCTGGGTTGTCGAACTGGAAGCGGTCGGGCTGAGCGACGCGGAGCTGGCCTACCGGCTGCGGACGGGGACGCCAGCGGTCGTGGCACGGGTGCGCGCCGGCCGCGTGGTCCTCGACGTGCGGACGGTGCTGCCGCACCACGAGGCCGCGCTGGTCGAGGCGGTGCGGGGGGCGCTGGGGCCGGCGGCGGGCCCTGCATAAGTTGTCCCGAGCGCACGGGCGGCATGAAATCCGCGCGGAGACCGGCCGGCGTCCTTGACAGCGGCGGCGGCCGTGGGGAAGAGTTGTACTGATCCCGCGAGTCGCCTGGCCGATCCCCCCGGAGTGACCCATGACCTTGCGCCTGGTCGTAGCGATCCTCGTCCTCGCGTCCGCCCTCCTCGCCTTCCCTGCCGCCTTGGCGCAGCGCCACGTCGTAGGCGGCCGGGACGAAGCCATCGACCTGCCGTTCGGCAAGGACAACTGGGACATGCGCGAGCTGGAGCAGGATCCGGTTAAGCTGGTGAAGGTGACCGCGGTCAAGGTGCGCCTCTCGGAGGGCGATCGAGACGTACGCTTCGTGAAATTCGTGTTGGAGTTCCAGCGCGACCTGACCGTCCGTGACACCGAATGGGGCGGCGTCCGGCCCCAGCCGCCGTTCCTGTTCCGCTTCCAGGACGAGAACGGCGTGACCCTCGCCAGCGAGACCGGTTCCTACGACAGCGTGTTCGTCGGCCTCCAGGGGCGACGGGTGCAGATGGTGCTGCCGCTGCCGGATTCGCCGGTCGTGCGGACGGTCGAGGGGCTGAGCGATCCGGGGCGCGCCGGGGGGTCGCTGACCTTGGTTCAGGTGGACCTCCCCGTCACGCTGCGGACGAAAAAGGTGGTAGTCGATCTCAAGCCGTCCGGCTCGTGATCGCCATTCGTTGGACCCGGGCCGTCGTTCCGATCGCTCATGGCGGTGGGAAAGGGAACGCATCTTAAAGAAGACGAATCCGTCAACCCATAGGACTTGAGTTGTGTCCCCTTTGGGCGCCTTGTTGCCGAATTTCTGCTTGACAGCGAAGATTGCTGGGGATGGAATGGTCGGTGTTTGAGCGCGCCGGCGCGCTCTAAGGAGGGGATTAGGGCGCGCAAGCGCGCTCGATGAACAAGTTCGCCCTCACAGACCAAGGTTTGCTGGTAGAGGGACGCTAAATGAACTGTCCTTGTGGCGCAACAATGATCCTATATTGGATCAAGGACGACGTATGGAAAGCTGCGGCACATGCAGCCCAAGCTCCCTGGGGCCACCTGTGCCTCAACTGTGTCGCTAGGGAAATCGGCCATCCGCTTACACTTTATGATCTGGATATTCCCATCTCCCTTTGAACCACGCAGCATAATAGTCTGGACTTCATGCGGCAGTACGCTCAGGCCACGATCATTGGAGCTTGCAGGGCCGCGGAAGTTGCCATCCCCGCAAGTTGGGCTGAGCCAACCACTCAGCCGCATGTTGACGCACTCTCGATCGGCGCGCAGTTAGCGCAGCAGACTGCGAGCCCGGAGGCGGTGTTACCTATCCTTGTTGCTCAGGTAGAGCGTTGCTTCCCTCCACAGGCAGGGACGTAGCCGAGCCGAATCAGGCCCTTCAGATGGAACGAGCGAAGTGAGGACCAAGGCCAAACCAGTTGCCCCACCAGACCGGCTACGGTGCGCCGAGTAACGGCGTCGTTGATCCCCGTGTAACACGGGAAAGGTTGAGCGTGATACCTTTGGGTCGCCTGACCTACCTGAAGGGGAAACCTGGAGGGGACAACAGCATGTCCGGAAAGCCGTGCTGCCCTGAA
>DATFNV010000314.1:0-6184 GCA_035266225.1 Gemmataceae bacterium | reverse complement strand
CGACCCCTCTCCCCGGAGTACCGGGGCGAGGGGAGAGTGAGGCGCTTACTTCCGGCCGCCGAGCAGGTCCGAGATGCGGACCTTCTCGAGGTGCTTGCGAACCTGGTCGGCCGACTGCTTGCAGATGTTCTCGAGCTTGGTGTTGAGGGTACCGTTGCCCTCGTCGGTCAGGGGGGCCTGGCCGCGGATGGGGCCGTCCACCGCCTCGAGGATCTCGAGCATGGTGATGTCCGATGGCGGTTTGGCCAGGCGGTAGCCGCCGTTCGGACCCTTGATCGACAGCAGCACGCGAGCGGACACGAGCGGCTTGAGTACCTTGAGGAGGAAGCGCTCGGGGATGCCACGCGCCTGGGCGATGTGATGCGAGGCCACCGGCTTGTCTTGCTGCTTCTGGGTGGCCATGTAGGCGACGGCGTGCAGGGCGTAGCTGGTTGCTCGGGTCAATTTCATGGATACGTCTCGGCCGTGTTGTCACCACGGCCATCGCTCCTCTGTACGGGGACACTGGGGGGCCTGTCCGGATCGCGCCGCGCGACGGCCGCAACCCCCGTTCGGGCACCCCGGCCCCTCAGCCACGTCTTTGGGGCGCGCCGCGCTGGGGCCGAGGGGGTTGTTGGATCCGTCATCTTAGCTGATCCGGATTTATCGTGAAGGTTACGACACCATCATTATACAATCTCTTTTCCGCCGGCAACCCTCCTTTCTAGTTTTTACGGGCAATTGGCGCCGGGTCCGAGGGGGCGTCTACGGGTGGGGAGGGGCGAAAGTCAATTGACGGCCTTCTTTACGTCGTCGGCGCTGAACTCGATGCCGACGACGGCCGTGGCTGGGTCGTCGCGATCGACCCCGTTCCGGGTGGTCCACTTCACCAGGCCGCGGCGCAGCTGCACGCGCCAGAGCAGGCGCCCCTGGTAACTGTCTAGCGCCTCGACGGCGTGGTCCTTGGGGTTGGTGCAGACGAAGGTCGTCATTTCCTCGCCGGGCTTCAGCTCGTGGTTGACCGCCTGCTTCTCGACGTACTCGATGAAATGGTCCTTGGCGCGCGCTAGCGGGATCCACTCAAGGGGTCCGCCGTAGAACTTGCGCTCGCCCATCTCCAGGATGGTGTACTGGGGGATGGCGCCAGGGCTCGTGCGGGCGCGGGCGAAAAAGCGGTCCATTGGCTTGAAGGTGACGTCCTGCGAGCGGTTGCGCAGCCGCAAGGTCACCGCCAGCGAATCCTCCGGCGCGGGCGCCGGGTTGTAACCGGGGATGTCGTAGGCGATGCGCTTCCGCTCCACCTTCTCCGGCGTCACCTCGAGGTCGCCGATCGCCAGCGTCCCCCCGAGCGGCACGCGCAGATGCGCCGGCAACGGCTGCTCGGCGTTGGGCCAGCGGGTGTCGATCGAGCCGTGCTTGCCGCCGCGATTGGCGCCGCCCTTGTTATCCCCCTCGATGTCGGGCAGGATCTCCAGCGGGTGCGGCGGCGGCGGCGGGGTGACGAAGTGCAAGTATCTCGTGTCGAGAATGTAGAGGGTGGCCATGAAGCTATAGAAGACCAGCGGGGCGATGATGAGGGGGATCACCCACGGGTTGCTCCGCCTCACCCGGTGCGTCGGCGCGACCGGCAGCGGCAAGCTCTCTTCCTGCGGCGGCGCGGGCGCTTCCTCGGTCGGCGCGACCGGGTCCGGGACGGCGGGGGCAGGCGGGGACGAAACCACCTCGGTCCCCGAAGCGAAGGCGGGGGGCTCCGGCTCGTGGGAAGTGACCGTCGGCTGGTCCCAATCCGGGCTCGGCGGGGGGGCCGGTCCGACCTGGTCCCCCGGCAGCGTCGGCTCGTCGAGCGCCAGGCGCGGGACGGCCGGCTCGGTTGGGATCTCGATGCGCGGCGGCGAATGGCCGCCGAAGAGGTCCTCGCCGGAAACGTCGGGCGGGGTGAAGATGCTCTCCATCTCGTCGTGGTGGGGCACCTCGATGGTCGGCATCTCGGCGGGGGAGGGGGCCGGCGCCGGCGCGAGGACCACCTGCTGGCAGTGCGGGCAGCGCACCTGTTGGCCGAGGAACTCCCGGCCGACGGCCATGAGGTTATGGCAATGCCCGCACTGGAAATTGACGGTCTCCATGCGAATCTTCGCTCCACCGGCGCACCCGGGATGTTATCCGGGATCTCTTCTCGTTTAGCCGCCGCCCTCGATTCATCGGTTCGCGAAACGATGAATCGAGGGCGGGTGCCTCAGGCGTGACACAGACGCCACCAATCGACGGCGGCCAGCGCCGGGACTACCTCCCGGGCGCCGCCGGGGAGGTGCGGCACCACCGCCAGCACCGGAACCCCCAGCCGCCGTAACTCGTCCACGTTCGTCTCGTCGGCCAGGCCCGCGGGCGACGCCGTCTCGGAAACGACCACCCCCGCCACCGCCAGGCCGCGCCCCCGCGCGACCTCCAGGGTGAGCAGGGTATGGTTCAGCGTCCCGAGCGAGCGCCGGGCCACCACCAGCAAGGGCAGGCCCAGCTCGCGCACCAAGTCGGCCACCGTCTCCCCCTCGGTCAGGGGGCAGAGCAGGCCGCCGATCCCCTCGACCAGGAGCGCCGCCCGGGGGCGAACCCGCTCGCGCACCGCCCCGGCGATGGCCGGCAGGGTCAGCGCCACGCCCCGGCGGCGCGCCGCCAGCGGCGGCGCCACCGGGTCGGGGAAGGCCCACGGCGTCACGCGCTCCCACTCGTCGGCCAAGCCGGCGGCGTCGGCGAGTAGCGCCGTGTCGTCGGCCAGCCAGCGGCCGCCGACCGGCCGCGCCCCGGTGGCGACCGGCTTGCACACCACCACGTCGCGGCCCCGGTTCCGCAGCAACCGCGCCACGGCGGCTGTGACCAGCGTCTTGCCCACCCCCGTGTCGGTGCCGCTCACGAACAGGCCGGGCGACGGGGACGACTTTTCAGGCACCTTGACACTCCTCAACGGCTATCACTAACAGGCAATCATAAACCACGTCAAGGAGAAGATCCAACAAAGAATCGCTAACGGCCAGCGGGGGCATAACGACTATAACGTCGCCCAGCGGTCGCAAAAGGACGCCTCGTTCGCGGGCCAGGCGGCAAGTGCGCGCCCCGACCCGTTTTTCCGCGGGGAAAGCCGCCTTCGTCGCCCGGTCGGCGACCAGCTCGATGCCGGCGATCAGCCCGCACTGGCGCACGTCGCCGACACAGGGCAGCCCGGCGATCCGGGCCAGGTGCCGGCGCAGCTGCGCGACCTT
Source organism: Gemmataceae bacterium (assembly GCA_035266225.1). Taxonomy (GTDB): domain Bacteria; phylum Planctomycetota; class Planctomycetia; order Gemmatales; family Gemmataceae; genus DATFNV01. The sequence continues at coordinate 2,954 of DATFNV010000314.1, read as the reverse complement.
GCCGGGCAGGGCGGCCATCACGCCCGCCTCCAGGAGGTCCAGGTTCGCCAGGGCCACGGCGGCTCCCAGGGGGTTGCCGGTGTAGGTGTGGCCGTGGCAGAAGGCGCGGCCGGCGTCCGGCGGCCCGACGAAGGCCCGGAACACCTCCTCGGTGGTCAGCGTGGCGGCGAGCGGCAGGTAGCCGCCGGTCAGCCCCTTGGCCAGGCAGAGAAAGTCCGGCGTCACGCCCTCCTGTTCGCAGGCGAAGAGGGTGCCGGTGCGGCCGAAGCCGGTAGCGACCTCGTCGGCGATGAGCAAGACGCCGTGCTCGCGCGTCACCTCGCGCACCCGCCGCAGGAACCCCGGCGGGGCGGTAATCATGCCCGCCGCCCCCTGCACCAGCGGCTCGACCACGACGGCGGCCAGTTCCCCGGCGTGCTCGCCGACGAGGGACGCCAGTTTTTCTACGCAATCGATCCGGCACGCGGTTCGCTGTAACCCAAGGGGGCAGCGGTAGCAGTAGGGGCTCGGCGCCTTGAGCGTCGGGAACAGCAGCGGACCGAACAGCCGGTGGAAGCGGGCCACGTCGCCGACGCTGACGTCGCCCAGGGTGTCGCCGTGGTAGGCCGACTCCAGGGCGAGGAACTTGGTCTTGCCCGGCCGGGGGCTGGGGCACTGGCGCCAATACTGGAACGCCATCTTCAGCGCGACCTCGACGGCGGTGGCCCCGTCGTCGGAGTAGAAGACGCGCGTCAGGCCCGGCGGGGCCAGCTCGACCAGCCGCCGGGCCAGCCGCGTCGCCGGCACGTTGGCCAGGCCGAGCATCGTGCTGTGGGCGACGCGCTCGAGCTGCTCGCGCAGGGCAGCGTCCAGCTCCGGGACGCGGTGTCCGTGGACGTTGCACCACATCGAGGAGACGCCGTCGAGGTAGCGGTGCCCCTCGGCGTCGATCAGGTAGCAGCCCTCGGCGCGCTCGATGATGGGCGGAGGCTCGCCGCCCCCGTCGGGCACCGCGGTGAACGGGTGCCAGACGTGGTCGCGGTCCCACTGCCGCAGCTCGGCGAGCGTCGCGTTCATTCCCACTCTCGCCTCACTTCGCCCAGCCAATGGTCACGGGCGTCCCCACCTCGGCCCCCAGGCGCCGGGCCGCGTTGCCCTGGGCGACGGCAATCTCCAACAGGCCGTTGCTCGATGTCAGGGCGACCAGTGACCCCGGGCTGGCGTCTGCGTAGGTCCGCACCCAGCGGAAGCTCTCGGTCAGCGTTACGCCGCCCACGAGCAGCACCCCAGGCGCCTGCGCCCAGTCGGCCCGGATGTTGGTAATGATATTACCAAAGTCATCGATAAAGACTACTTCACCTGTCAATCCGTTCATGACGGGTCGCGGCTCGTGCCGCGCCAGCCGGACCCATTCGCGCGCCGGCGGGCCGAGGAGGGTAGGGTCGATGCCCAGGCTGAGGTGGGCGGCGACCGGGGCGAGGATGTCGCGGCCGTGGAAGGTACTGCTGACCGGCTCGCGCCAGAAGCGCCGCTCGGCCAGGCGGATCACCCGAGGCTCGCCGCCGCCCTCGATCAGGGTCCAGCAGCCGTTGTCCGGGGCGAGGAGGCGGCGTCCGCCCACCTCGACGTAAAGCAGGGCGCGGTCGCTGCCGACGCCGGGATCGACCACGACGACGTGGATCGCCTCGCGGGGGAAGCAGGGGACGGCGTTGGCCAGGAAGAAGGCGGCGTGGAACACGTCCTGCGGCGGCACCTGGTGGGTCAGGTCCACCAGGCGCGCGGCGGGGTTGAGGGCCAGGATGACGCCCTTGAGGGCGGCGGCGTAGGGCGCCGCCACGCCGAAGTCCGTCGTCAACGTGATGATCGGGTCCGGCATCGCGTCCCGTCCGGAGGCGAAATGTCCACGGCGCCCGCGGGGTCGGGCCAGGGTCTCGTGCGCCGGACGTCGTGTCGGCGCCAGGGCGTCATGATACGAGGTCCGGCAACAACCCGCCTCCTTGTTGCGCAGATTTCTTTTTCAGCAGCCTTGCACCGCCCAGCCGATGGCGACGGCCAGGGAGACCAGCGCCGTCAGCTTGACCCAGAGCGGGACCTGCGACGGCGCGTCCTCGCGCGAGACGTAGTTCTCGCAGTGGGGGCAGCGCTCGGCGTCCTCGTAGACCGCGGCTCCGCAGTAGGGACACGGCACGGTGTCGTCGCCGTCCTCGTCCAATTCGTCGTCTTCCATGTCAATCCGCCTCCGTGGAGGAGTCGGAATTGTAGAGGGAAGGACGGACGGAGACCAGAGGTGGGCGAGTCAAGAAATGGCAGATGGCAAGCGGTAGCGCGGCGGTCCTGACCCCGACCCATGCCGGCACTGGCCCCGCGTGGACGAAGAACTTCTCGTCGGCAAGGCCGAGGACTCGCAGGCGGCCGAGGAGCCGCTTGCTGGCGGCGAGGGCCGGTTGACGCTCCTTATATTAGTCCGTACATCACGGATTGAACCGCCCGGCCGCCCAACTTCTGCCACCAGCATCCACCAGACAGTCGGCAGACACGAGACCGGCCGCACTGCTCTCAACGACAAGAGGACCGCGCATGGCAACCGCTACCGCAACCCAGGGCAAGCTTCGCCCCGTGCAGCCTCCCGCAGTCAAGGATCAGCCGCTTTTCATCGGCGGCAAATTCGTCAACGGCAGCTCCGGCAAGACCTTCCCCGCCATTAATCCGGCCACGGGCGCGACGATCTGCCAGGTCGCCGAGGCCGACAAGACCGACGTGGACCTGGCGGTCAAGGCGGCTCGCAAGGCTCTGGATTCTGGGCCCTGGGGCCGCCTGGATGCCGCCGACCGCGGCCGGCTCTTGTTCAAGCTCGCGGACCTGGTCGAAGCCCGGGCCGAAGAGTTGGCCGCCCTGGAGTCCCTCAACTGCGGCAAGACCATCACCGACGCCCGCGGCGACCTGCAGGGCGTCGTCAACACCCTGCGCTACTACGC
>DATFNV010000313.1:0-12623 GCA_035266225.1 Gemmataceae bacterium | reverse complement strand
GTTCTCGTTGGTGATCGGTTTGCCCGCCGCGTCGCTCAGCTGGCCCAGGAAGTTGCCGTTGTGCGGGTCGAAAGCGCTGATGGTGCCGTCGCCGAAGTTGCCGACGAGCAGGTCGCCGCCGAAGTCGCCGAAGCTCGCGGGCGCCATGGCCAGGCCCCACGGGGAGTTCATCCACCCCTGGCTCTTGATGGTCCTCTCCAGCACGCCGTCGCGGGTGAACTCGGCCACGAAACCACCCGTCCCCGTATCGGCGCCCGTGCTCCGGTCGAACTGGGCGTAGGTGACCCAGACGTTGCCGTTGATGTCCTGGACGTTGAAGGGGCGGAAGGTCTTGGGGATGGCCTTGTCCTGGAAGGACCCCTTATCGACCTGCTGGAAGCTGCCGTTGAAGACGTCCACGGTGCCCTTCCCCCAGTCGGCCGCATAGAGCAGGGTGTCGCCGTTGCTGGCGGTGGCGTCGGCGGCGGTGTCCATCGCCAGGCCGGTGAAGATGGCGCCGGGGATGCTGATCGGCGCATCGACGGCGCTGGTCGTCTTCTGGCCGATCCAGCCGCTGATGGTGCCGTCGAGGCTGTCGAAGAGGAAGATGGCGGGACCCGTCTTGCTGCCGTTGGTGAGGACGAAGTCGTTCGGGTCAGGGTCGGTGTTGAAGACCGTGCCGGTCGGCGTGGCGTGTGTGAACGCACTGTGGGGGGCGTTCGGGATGGTGACGATGAGCCCCGCCTTGACCCCCTGGCCGTCGTAGAGGGTGGAGAAGCCGGTCTGGTTGTCCGAGACCCAGACGTCGCTGTTGCCGCTGGCGCTCAGGCCCCAGGGGTTAACTAACTGCGCGTCCGTGAACGCCGCCAGGCCAGGGATGCTGGAAACCAGGTTCGTTTGCAAGAAGCCCGTCGCGAGCAGTGACCGTTCTTCGAGTGGTTCCACGGCCAGGCGAGGACGGCTCGGCTTGCGGGGCGAGGAGGCGGCGTTGAACACCCGCCGCAGACGACGCAACCAGCTGCGCATAATCACCTCCAACGGATAGAGAGGAACGAATCAACCCAGGAACCCGGCGGCCGTCGGGCGCGCAGGGTGAGCCCATCCCGAGCAGCAAACGGCACGGGGGCACAGCCAGAGTGGTGCTCGATCGGGGGGCTCTCTGTCCCGGACAGAGGACGCTCGTCCCTATACTGCCCCGAAATGGGTCAGCGGATGGGGATTGTCGATGACGAATGGCAGCCGCTTGCGGCTTCGCACGGGGCTGCGAAGCCGCAAGCGGCTGCTCGAGAGAAAGGGGGTTGACGTCGAGTCGCTCGCCTCAGCGCGTCCGGATGCCTTCCGAGCGCGTCGGCCCGACTTTCTGCCCCGGCTCGCGTCCGCCGTTGCCGTCCCACTGTTTGAGCGGGACCTGCTCGAACGCCGGCACCGTCTCGGCCGGCTTCGCCGTGGCGCTGTTGGCCGCCTCGGCCAGCCCCTCGCCGGCCAGGAACTCGACCGTGTTCTTCGCCGGGACGCGGAGCACGCGGCCGGTGCCCGCCTCCATGTCCTTGTGCTCGGCGACACGCACCACGCGGAAGGTGCCGAAACCGGGGAGACTGACGGTGTTGCCCTTGGTCAGTTCGGCGCGGATGGCCGGGCCTAGCGCCTTGAGGACGCGGGCCACCTGGTCTTCGGACAGCTTGGACTCGCGGGCCACCCGCTGACCGAGGGTTTCCTCGGCGCGCGGCTTCTGCGATTGGGCCGGGGCCTCGATCGCGACGAACCCGCCCAGGGTCCCCGCCAGGGCCGCCAGGGCCAGCCAAGGTCGTTTGTGCATGTGTACCTCTTTCCGCTTCGTCCGGACGCCACTTCATCTGTTTCGGACGCCGTGCCCGCCGGCTGGAGGATGTCCGCGGGGGCGGGCGTCCCCATGCGGGAAGGATATGTCAAACGGGTCGATCTTGCCGATTTTGCGGCGTAACCTGCCGAAGAAGTCGAGGCCTTGCTCTCGCGCGGATGGTATACTCATCGGCTGTCTCCGTGACAGGGCATTCACCTGTCGGTGCCGCCGATGAACGATGTGACCCGCGTCCTGTCTGCCGTCGAGCAAGGCGATCCGCACGCCGCCGAGCAGCTGCTGCCCCTCGTCTACGACGAACTGCGGCGGCTGGCGGCGCGAAAGCTGGCGCAGGAGAAGCCGGGACAGACGCTCCAGGCGACGGCCCTGGTCCACGAGGCCTACCTGCGGCTTGTGGCCGGAGAGCAGGGGCAGCACTGGAACAGCCGCGGCCTCTTCTTCGCCGCCGCGGCCGAGGCCATGCGCCGCATCCTGGTCGAGAGCGCCCGACGAAAGGCCAGCCTCAAACGGGGCGGCGATCAGGCACGGCAATCGCTCGCTGACGCCGACCTTCCCCTGCAGCGGCCGCCGGAAGAGCTACTGGCCGTTCACGACGCACTCGACAAGCTGGCGGAGACCGACCCCCGCGCGGCGGAGCTCGTCAAGCTCCGCTATTTCGCCGGCTTCACGCTCGACGAGGCGGCCGAGGCGCTCGGCATCTCGCCGCGCACCGCGGACAGTGTCTGGGCGTACGCGCGGGCCTGGCTCTTCGCGCGCTTCAGCTGATTTATCCTTGCTGATTTATCGTTTCGCGCTCGCGGGGCGCCTGCGAGCGCGAAACGATAAATCAGCGTTGCGCCTTTCGTCGCCGCTTTGCGCATTTCAGAATAGAAGCTCCTTACACAGCACCCGAGTGGGGTTCCCCTCATGAACGAGCAGGCCATCTTCATCGCGGCGTTGCAGGAAGAGCGAGAGAAGCGCGCGGCTTACCTCGACCGGGTTTGCGGCGGCCACGCGGCATTGCGGCAGCGGATCGAGGTACTGCTGGAGGCGCACGACCGGGCCGGCAGCTTCCTCCAGCAGCCCGCCGCCGCAGGCCTCACCGACGCCTACCGTCCTCTCAGCGAGGGCCCGGGGACGGTCATTGGCCCCTACAAGCTGCTTCAGCAGATCGGCGAAGGCGGCTTCGGCGTGGTCTACATGGCCGAGCAGCAGGAGCCGGTGCGCCGCAAGGTCGCCCTGAAGATCATCAAGCCCGGCATGGACACGAAGGAGGTCATCGCCCGCTTCGAGTCGGAGCGGCAGGCGCTGGCCTTGATGGATCACCCCAACGTGGCCCGCGTGCTCGACGCCGGCGCCACGGATAGCAGCCGGCCCTATTTCGTGATGGAGCTGGTCCGCGGCGTGCCGATCACCGAGTTCTGCGACAAGAACCACTTGCCGACCGGGGGCCGGCTGGAGCTGTTCAACGCCCTCTGCCGCGCCGTGCAGCACGCGCACCAGAAGGGCATCATCCATCGCGACCTCAAGCCGTCGAACATCCTGGTCACGCTGCACGACGGCCAGCCGGTGCCGAAGGTGATCGACTTCGGCGTGGCCAAGGCGACCAGCCAGCAGCTGACGCACCGGACCTTGTTCACCGCCTACGGGCAAATGATCGGCACGCCGGCGTACATGAGTCCGGAGCAGGCGGAGATGAGCGGCCTGGACATCGACACGCGCAGCGACATCTATTCGCTCGGCGTGCTGCTCTACGAATTGCTGACCGGGACGACGCCTTTAGAGAGCAAACGACTACGTGAAGCTGGCTACGCCGAGATGCAACGGCTGATCCGCGAGGAGGAGCCGCCGCGGCCGAGCACGCGGCTGTCGTCGTTGGGCGGAGCGGCGACGATCCTGGCCGGCAACCGCGGCACCGACGTTCGGCGCCTGGCGCAACTGCTGCGCGGCGACCTGGATTGGATCGTCATGAAGGCGCTGGAGAAAGACCGCAACCGCCGCTACGAGACGCCCAGCGCCTTCGCTGCCGACGTGGAGCGCTTCCTGCACGACGAGGCGATTCTGGCCCGGCCGCCGTCGGCGCTGTACCGGCTGCGGAAGTTCGCCCGGCGCAACCGGGCGGCGGTGCTGACGGCGGCGACGGTGGCGATCCTTCTCATCATCGGCATCGCCGGAACGAGCCTCGGGCTAGTGTGGGCCATGCGCGCCGAGGATGACGCGCGACACGACGCGACACGGGCGCATGACGCGGAACAACTGGCCGCGCAACGGCTGGTCGATGTGCAACTGGAACGCGACGGCGCCAACCTGGCGCAGAACGAGGCGGAAACCACTGCCGGGCTGCTGAAGGTCGCCCTGGCGCAGGAAGACAGCCGCCGGCTCGCCGCCCATTCGTCGGCCGAGTTGCCAACTAATCCGGGGACGGCGTTGTTATTGGCTCTCGCCGGCGTGGACAAGTCGCCGGCCAGGTCCGCTTCCCACAACAACGCGCTGCTCGCCGCCTTGCGCGCGTTGCGCGAGGAACGGACGCGGTTCGCGCCGCCGTTTCAAACGCCCGAGCAGCGGCCCGGCCGCACGTCGTTTATTTCCGTCCAGCTAACACCCGACGGCACGCATGCCGTCGCCGTCGGACCGCGCTCGAACGATCCGGGGTCCGACGGCGCCTTCGCCGAGGACCAGACCGCCAGCGCGTATGTGTATGACCTGCACACCGGTCAGGTGACCGCGACGATGAAGCTCCCGAGATTGTGGTTTGGGACGGTGGCCATCAGCCCGGACGGGAGCCTGATGGCCGCCGCCACGGAACAAAGCGTCGTCATCCGTCATACCGACGACCAGACGGTGGTTTACTCCGACCGGACCGTGCGCCTGTGGGACATGCGGACAGGCAAGGAGGTGCGGGTCTTGAAAGGACACACCAACCGCGTCTCGTCGCTGTGCTTCGATCCCAAGGGCGAGCGCCTGTTGTCGGCCGCGTGGGACGGGACCGCCCGCATTTGGGATGTCGCGACGGGCAAGGTGCTGCACGTCCTGGACGACTCCAAGGCGTCGCTGGCGTTCGCCGATTTCAGCTCCGACGGCCGCCGCGTGCTGACCGTGAGTACTTGTGTGGCGAGGGCGAGCGACGGCGGACCCGAAGCGCTCAACAACCGCACGTTCAGGGAGCCGGTAGACGTGGCCAAGGTCGTATTCGATCCGCCCGTGCGGGCGCACAACGCGATCCGATGGGCCGAAGGCGGCGGGAGGATCATTAATGGAGGCGATAGGGGCCCGGCCCCCCGCCTTTGGGATGCGGAGAGCGGCAAACAACTTGCTGTGCTGACTTCCGCGAAGCCGGGCGAAGACCATGCCGTCGCCGGGTTCACCGCCGACGGCGCGCGCGTGGCGACGGTAAGCTCCAGCAAAACCGAGCTGTGGGACGCCGAAGACGGCAAACCCGTGCCGGTCAAGGAGTCGCCGCGCAGTACACCCGACAAGCCCATCGAGGACGGAGACCGTCGCCTTCGCATCGTCTTGGACGATGAAGGCACGTACAGCGAGACCGGGAAGCTCCTGGTCTGGCAGTCGGACAAAAACCTTCGCGATTGGCGCCGCGCTCCCGGGGCTGCGCGGCACCAGGGCCACTGGTGGATTGGCGACGCGCCGGGCGAGGTTTTTCTTGACGCCAGCCTCCGTGGCCCGGCGCTTTTGGCCAGGTCCGACGGGGAAACCGTAAGGGTCCACGACAAGGTAAGCGGGGACGAGGTGGCCGTACTTCGCGGGCACGAAGCCAAAGTGACAGGGGCCGCGTTCCTGCCCGGCGGTAAACGGTTGTTGACGGCGTCGCTGGACGGAACCCTCCGTCTGTGGAACCTGGAGCGGCCCGATCCCGTCGTCGAAATCGCGCGGGCGGAACAGCCGCCGGTGGCGCACGCCACCTTCCTGAACGGCGGCAAACAGGTGCTCGCCGCGCCGGCGCTGGACCGGTTCTCCCACTTCGCCGGCAAATCTGTGTCCCTCTGGGACGCGGCAACCGGGACGCTCGTAGCCTATATGGTCAACGAGGCGTCGCGTGCCACGTCCCCGTTGCACAAGCAGCTGCTCGGCGACTTGCGCGACCTGGACGTCAGCCCGGACGGGACGCGGCTCGTAACTGTCCATCGCGATGACAACCCTTGCGCCGACGAGAAAGCGGAGCCTCAACCGTCGCCACTCTACACCCCCGTGCGCGTGTGGGACCTACAGACCGGGAAACTCCTCTTCGTTCTTGAGGGACTGCGTCGGGGCGTGGGCACGGCTCGCTTCAGCCCCGACGGGCGACGAATCCTGACGTTCTCCCACGGGAGTTACATGTATGCGATCGTGCGCGACCAGGACAAGATCATCGGGAGCGGCAGCGGCGGCCAGCTTTGGGCAAGAGTTGACCTTTGGGACGCCGAAACGGGAAAACACATTCGCAGTCTCGTTTCCGAAGCGCAGGGGGACGGAACTTTCGCCGTGTGGAGCAGGGACGGGAAACGGATCCTAACCAACGCTCGCACTTACTTGGACAACGTCGCCGCCGACATCTTCGACGCCGACAGCGGCCAATGTGTCTGTCGGCTAAAGTGCGACGGTGAGTGGATCCACACCGCGTCGTTCAGTCCCGACGGGAAGCTCGTGCTGAGTTTCCGCAATCTTAACATCGGTAATAATAAGGAACTGGTCGAGGTGTGGGACGCCGCGACCGGCGCGAAACGCTTCGACCTGCGCGGGCACACGGGGAACGTGACGTCCGCGCAGTTCAGCCCGGACAGCCGGGCGATCCTGACGACCTCGACGGACAGGACGGCACGATTATGGGACGCAGCGACCGGCGAAACGCGCCTGGTGCTGCGGGGCCACCGACACGTCGTCCGCGCGGGCCAATTCAGCCCGGACGGCAAGTGGATCGCCACGGCCTCGACCGACGGCACGGCCCGCATCTGGAGCACGGAAACCGGCCAGGAGTGGATGACGCTCCCGGCGGCCCACGGGATCGAATTCCTAAGCGTGGAGTTCAGTCCCGACAGCCGGCGCATTCTGACGGCCTCGACCGACGGCACGGCCCGCATCTGGCCGGTGGACCCGTTGCCCCTGGCCGCTTCCCGCAAGCCGCGGGAGCTGACCGACGACGAACGGGCCCATTTTCAGGTCGATAAAGCGCCCTGAAAGCTGCCCCCGTACCGCGTGCTCTGTCCTCGTTCGAGGGGAGGGATCATTCGGGCTAATGCCCGCGCGGCATGCCGCACCAGCGCTCGACGTGGCCGAGGACGTAGAGGACGACCAGCGCCAGCACGGTCCCCACGAAGGCGGGGAACAGCCAGCCGGCCCCGGCGGCCACGCCGACAGCGGCCGCCAGCCAGATGTTCGCCGCCGTCGTCAGGCCGCGGACCTCGTGCTGGTCGGTCATCTTCAGGATGGTCCCGCCGCCGACGAAGCCGATCCCCGCTGCGACCCCCTGGATGATGCGCGTGACGTGCTCGGCGGCGACCCCGTTGACCAGAGGCGCCGCGGTGAACAGGGCCGCCCCCATCGCGACGAGCATGTGTGTGCGCATCCCGGCCGACTTGTGCTCGTACTGGCGCTCCACCCCCAGGATTCCACCCAGGAGGGCCGCCGCCAGCAGCCGCACGACCACCCGGACGAACGGGCCGACGTCGTGCCACCCTCCGGAGAGCTCTTCCCAAAGGATATCCATTGGCGCATCCTTACGATCGTCACCCGATGTTCGCCGATTCTTCACGCCACGGGCGCGACGGCGCCTACCGCAACGACGGCGGGCAGACGACGTGTCGCAGCCAGTGTTCGTCGTCCCGTTTCGGGAAGTCGCTGCGGAAGTGGACGCCGCGCGACTCCTCGCGCTGCAGCGCCGACCAGATCATCAGGCGGGCGACCGCCAGCAGGTTTTGCAATTCGGAGCCGGCGCGCGAGTCGAACACGCGCGGCAGGACGTAGCGGCACCAGAAGGCGACCTGTCGCTCGGCCTCGCGCAGGCCGGCCTTGTCGCGGACGATGCCCATGCGCCGCACCATGAGGCTGCGCAGCGAGTTGGTGATGTCGGCGACGTCCAGCCGCTCGGCCTTCTCCGCGGGCCGGCGGTACGCCAGCGGCGGCACCACGAAGGTGTCCGGCATCTTGGCCGCCGCCTCCGCCGCCGCCCGGCCGCACTTCGCCCCGAAGACCAGCCCCTCGAGCAGACTGTTCGAGGCCAGCCGGTTGGCCCCGTGCAGGCCGCTCGACGTGACCTCGCCCGCGGCCCACAGCCCCGGCAGCGTCGTCCGCCCTTCCGCATCGACCGTGACGCCGCCGACCATGTAATGCGCCCCGGGCCGCACCGGGATCAGGTCGTGCGTGATGTCCAGGCCGAAGTCCCTGCACACCTTGGCAATACCAGGAAAGCGCTCCAGCACCCGGGCCGGCGGCAGGTGCGACAGGTCGAGGTAGACGTTGGGGTGCTGGGTGCGCTCCATGGTGCGGACGATGGCCTGCGCCACCACGTCGCGCGGCGCCAGCTCGGCCCGCGAGTCCTCGGCCAGCATGAAGCGGTCGCCGTTCTTGTCGCGCAGGTAGGCCCCTTCGCCGCGGACCGCCTCGCTGATGAGGGTCCGCGACGACCCGGCCACGTAGAGGACGGTGGGGTGGAACTGCATGAACTCCATGTCGCGCAGCTCGGCCCCGGCGCGGTAGGCCGCCGCCATACCGTCGCCGGTGGCCACCGGCGGGTTGGTCGTCTCGCGGTAGATCATGCCGCAGCCGCCGCTGGCCAGCACGACCTGCTTGGCCCAGACGAGCAGTTTTTCCTTGCGCGGCCGGGCGACGTAAGCGCCGGCGCAGCGCCCCTCGTGGACGAGAAGGTCGAGGGTAAAAGTCTTCTCCCAGATGGTGACGTTGGCCGCCTGGCGGACGCGCTCGATCATGGCGCGCATGACCTCGAAGCCGGTGGCGTCGCCCAGCGCGTGGACGATGCGGTGGTGGCTGTGCCCCCCCTCACGCCCCAGGGCGAGGTGGCCGTCCTCCAGGTCGAAGTGCGTGCCCCACTTCACCAGGTCGTTGATCTGCTCGGGCGCCTCGCGGACGACCATCTCGACGATGCGGCGGTCGCACAGGCCAGCGCCGGCGATCAGGGTGTCCTCGATATGGTTCTCGAAGCGGTCCTCCGGCGCGAGTACCGTGGCGATGCCGCCCTGCGCCCAGGAGCTGTTGCTCAGCTGCACGACGTCCTTGGTGACGACCAGGACGTTCATCGACGGCGGCACTTCGAGGGCCGCGCGCAGCCCGGCGATGCCGCCGCCGATGACGAGGACGTCGGTGAACAGGTGCGGCGTCTGCTTCGGGCCGAAGGGGACGAGGTAGCGCGATGGGAAGGTCATGTGATCCTCCGTTTAGCGGCCGCCGTCGATTTATCGATTCGCGCTCGCGCGAGCGCGAATCGATAAATCGACGGCGGCCGCTAAACGTCACTTCTTTTCCGATTGCTGGCGCGTGTAGTCGCGGAAGGGCCGGCGGTACTCCGGCGGCACCTGGCCGAGGCCGGTCCTGTCGCCGCCGGGGGTAGACTTGTCGGCCTTCACCTCCGTGGCCTCGCGATTGCCGATGCCCCGATCGTTCTGGCTCCCCGGGCGCTGCTCCTCCTCGTCGCGGCGCAGCTTCGCGGTGTACGCCTGCTTGAACGCCTCCAGCTGCTCCGGCGTCATTTTGAGGTCCTTGAGGATGTTCTTGTCGATCTTGGTCCAATCCTCGAGCTGCAACGCGCCGGCGTGAAGGCGGTGCGCCGGGTCGCCCGGCGTCGGCTGCGCCTCGTCGGCGCCCAGCGCCTGTAACCTCACCATCTGCCCCGGGGTGAGGGAGGTCGTCGGGCCGTCGCGCCCCCCGGCGTCGCGGCTGGCGCCCGGCGGCACCTGCACGATCCCCTGCCCCTTGCCGCTGCCGGTGTCCTTGCCGCCGCTCTTGCTCGCGCCGGTGTCCTTGACGTTGACGCCGCCCTTGCACTGACACGGCGGGCCGTCCGGGGCGTCTTCAGGCGGCGGCCCCTTGGGCAGCGCGGGGGACGAGGCCCGATCCTTGCGGGCGTCCTCGAGAACTTTCTTCGCCAGGTCGCGCACGTCCTTGTCGTTCGCGTTGCGGGCCAGGCTTTCCAGCCACTTCTCGGCGTCGGCGCTCTGCTTGTCGGTGCCCTGGCGCGCTTGCTGCTCGCGCCTTGGCAGCTCCGACGACAGGCTGCGCTTGTTGGGGTCGTCCTTCGCCGCCCCCTTGGCCGCGCCGCCGCCGTCGTTCTTCTCGGTCCCGCCGGGCTTGCCCTCGCCCTTGGCGGCGTCACCTTGCGGCTTGCCCTCGCGCTTCTGCGCGCCCTTCGGCTCGCCGCCCGCCTCGCCGGGTTTGGGGGCGCCCTTCGTCACCGTCGGCTGGTCGCCCTTCGCGGCCGCCTTGTCGTTCGGGTCGCCCGCTTTCTCCTGACCCGCCCCCTTGGCGGCGCCTTCGCCCTTGTCCCCGTTCTGTCCGTCCCCGTGCTCCTTCGGCGCGGCGGCGTTCTGACTCTCGTCGCCCTTCCCAGCGTTTTTCTTGTCTCCCTTATCCGGTTTCGGCGGGCCGTCCGGCTTGGCCGACGCGGCCCCTTGCTGGTCGCCCTTGCCGCTCCCCTTGCCCTCACAGGGTGCCGCGTCCTGCTGCTGGGCGCTCTCCGGTTTGCCGTTGCCGGTATCGGGCTTCTTGCCGTCCTGCTTCGCGCCTTCGCCCTTGTCGGAGCCTTGTTGCCCGTCACCCTTCTGACCTTCCGGCTTGGCGTCGCCCTTGTCTTGCGGCGGGGGTTGGTCGGCCTGGTTGTCGCCCTTGGGGCTCCCCTTGCCGTCCTGTGGACCCTTCGATTGGCCCTTGTCCTGCTCGCGCTGCTGCTCTTTTGCCTGTTTCTGAAGCGCGTTTCCGAGTTCCTTCGCCTGGCCCGCCGGATCCTTCTCCTCCGGCTTCTGGGGCTGCTCCGACTTCCCACCCTTCTCCTGACCCGGCTTGCCACCGGCCTCCTCATTTCGCCGCTGCTCCTCCTGCTCCTTGGCGTCTTCCTTGCGCTCCTGCTCCTCTTTCTTCAGCTGCTCCTCCTGCTTCTTCTCGTGCTTCTTCTGCTCCTCGGCGGCCTGGGTGCGCTCCTTCTGCTGCTGTTGCTTGTCGGGGGTCTGCTCGCTGATGGTGATCTTGAAGTGCTTGCTCTCGGCGACGGGATTTGGCCCCGGGTAATCGCAGGCGTCGGCCGCCTCGAGCCAGTATTCGAGCACCATCCCGGTGGCCAGCGGGAACGGCTTGCCTTGCGCGTCCTTGAGCTGATCGAGCGCGAGAAAATCCCGGTAATCGATCTTTTTCGGGTAGCCAACGTCCCCCAGCCGCAGCGACCTCTCCGGCAAATACCGCTTCGGCTGCATCCCGGCGCCGTCCGCTTGCCGCAGGCGCAGCGTCACTTCCTTCACGCCGATATCGTCGGTCACGAACCCTTCCAGCCGTAGCGTGCCGTTGGCGGGCAGCGTCACGTCGGCACCCGGCTTCGTCAACTCCGCCTTCGGTGGGAAGTCGGTCAGCACCTTGATCGTGTACGGCACCGCGGCGACGTTGCTGTCCTCATCCGTCGTCTTGAACAGGACGCGATACTGCCCGTCCTGCTCCATGACGAGGCGGGCGCGCATTGCCTGGGGGGCGCCCGCGATCAGTTCGGCGGCAATGGTGCGGTTGCCGTCGCGCGTCTCGACTTCCAGGCGCCCTTCCTTGACGGGCCGGTTGGTGTGGACGACCAGTTCGACGTCGGTGCCGCGCAGCGCCGTCAGGTTGGCGTCGTGCGTTTTGCTGTCGGTCCAGCCGGTGTACGGCCGGTAGTGGTAGGTCACCTCGAAGCGCTCGACCAGCGGCGTGCTGCGGACGGTGACGTGATACTCGGGCGTCTCGGCGTCGCCGCCGGTCACCTTGTACCAGAAGCCGTTGAAGGTCCGCGAAGGCGGCACGACCGTCATCCAGAGGTCGCCGTTCTCCGGTTCGAGGGGCTGTTCCTCGTACGGCTCGCCGTCGCGGTAGCGGTACAGCAGTTTCAGCGCGTCGGGCTTTTCGGGGTCGGGCGCCCGGCCCTCGACGCGCACGGCGACGTTGAACGACTGCCCCACGCCGAGGACGGCGTCGCCGTTGGCCGGGCTCACGACAGTCAGCTGCGTCCGCCGGGCCGTGGCGCCGCCGCCAAACGGGGCGAAGGTGCGGGCCAGCAGGTTGCCGAAGCCGCCGGTGCCGGACGTGACCAGGACGCCGAACATCGCGAAGGCGAGCAGCGCCGTGACCGCCGTCAGCCAGACGGCGCGGCGGCCGCTGATCGCCTGTTCGAGGTCGCCCCGGGCCAGGTCCTTCGCGGCGCGCTGGCTAAGCGAGGCGCGGATGGCCGGCGGCAGAGTCTCTTCGTGCAGGTCGAGCCAGTTGACGAGGCTGTTCTTCGCCCCGGGGACCACCCCCTCCACGGCGTGGGCGGCGTAATACGGGTTGATGCGACGGAATAGTGGCCGGATGACGCCGACAACGACGAAGAGGAAGGCGACGACAGCAAAGGCCGTGAATGTCACCTGGCGGACGAAGGGGGCCAGGTCGAGTTTGCGGTCGAGGAGGCCGACGACGAGGGCGTAGCCGAGGGTGACGGCGGCGAGAAGGAGCAGCGCCACCGACACGTCGAGGACGCGGATGCGGCGCCGGGCCTTGTCGAGTTGCTCTTCGACGTAGGTATCGTATTTCGCGGACGCGGTCGGCTTCTGCGCACGGACGGTAGCCATTGGCGCCTCCTGACTCCCGGTCGCCCTTCCCCGAAGCGCGGCCGTGG
>DATFNV010000312.1:0-12866 GCA_035266225.1 Gemmataceae bacterium | reverse complement strand
CGATTCAGGAGTTACTGTAGCCGCTTGCGATTTATCGTTTCGCGCTCGCGCCATCCCATGAGACGTCTCATGGGATGGCGCGAGCGCGAAACGATAAATCGCAAGCGGCTACAGTAACTCCTGAATCGCCCGGCCGTTGTTGACGATCTTCACCGGGCGGCCCTCGGGGGTGTAGAACTCGTCCTCGGGGTCGATCCCGAGCAGCCGGTACATGGTGGCGCAGAGGTCTTCCGGCCCGTAGGGATCGCCGGCCGGCCGCTCGGCGCGGGCGTCGCTCTTGCCGACGACTCGGCCGCCCTGGATGCCGCCGCCGCCCAGGGCCACGGTGAACGCCGGCCCCCAGTGGTCGCGGCCGGCGTTCTTGTTGATGCGCGGCGTGCGACCGAACTCGCCGGTGACCAGGACCAGGGTGCGGTCGAGAATGCCGCGGTCGGCAAGGTCGCGGAAGAGGGTGGACAGCGCCGCGTCGAGGCCGGGCAGCAGGTCGCGCTTGAGCGTGGCGAAGTTGTTGTCGTGGGTATCCCAGTTGCTGTGGTCGATGGTGACGCAGCGCACGCCGGCCTCGACGAGGCGGCGGGCCATCAGGCACGACTGCCCCAGCGAGTGCCGGCCGTATTCGTCGCGCAGCTTCTCCGGCTCGGCCTTGATGTCGAACGCCTTCTTCGCCTCCGGCGAGGTCATAAGGCTGAATGCCTTCTCCTGGAAGGTGCTGACCGACCCGGCCGCGGCGTTGGCCTTGACCTCGGCCGACTTCTGGAAGCGGTCCACCTGGGCGAGGAGGTCCTTGCGCGCCTGCAAGCGGTTGGCGGCCAGGGTGACGGGCGGCAGCAGGTCGGGCACGGCGAAGGTGGGGCTGTTCGGGTCGGCGTCGATGACGAAGGGGGCGGCGCCGGCGCCGAGGTAGGCGGGGCCGCCGCTGGGGTGCATCTTCGGCAGGCAGACGTAGGGCGGCACGCTGCCGCGGGGGCCGAGTTTCTTCGCAATGATGGAGCCGTGCGCCGGCCGCTGGTTGTTCGGGTTCAGGTTCGGGTTGAAGCCGGCGCCCGGGAAGTAGCCGGTGAACATGTAGTGATCGGCCGGCCCGTGGTCGGAGTTGTGGTGCCGGAAGGAGCGGACCAGCGAGAACTTGTCCATCTGCCGGGCGATGCGCGGCACCAACTCGCCGATGCGGATGCCGCTGACGTTGGTGTCGATGGGCTTGAAGTCGCCGCGAAACTCGGCGGGGGCATCGGGCTTGAGGTCCCAGGTGTCGATGGTGCTGAGCCCGCCGTGCAGGAACAGGAAGATCAACGAGACGTCCTTCGGCGACAGGCCCTTGTCGGCGGCGCGGGCCTGCCGTTCGAGCAGGGCCGGCAGCGACAGGCCGAAGAGGCCGGCGGTGCCGACGCGAAGGAAGTCACGACGGACGATGCCGTCACAAAAACGAATCGTGCGATGCATGTTACTGCCCCCCATCGACCTTGCGGTCGTCTTCAGTCTTCCAACCCGAGATCCTTGAGCGATTTCGCGTCCAGGATGGCTTCGGCCAGTTCCTCCAAGCGCTCTGCGGACAGGGCGGCGAGCCGCTCACGGACTTTGTCGCTGAGCGGGCCGAAGCGTTTCTGGAGCTGCCGTTCGAGGATCTTGCGCTCCCCTTGCTCGTGCCAGGTTGTGGTCATGACCTTCACTCCCCGAAATTGTTCGGTTTCCAGTATCCGTTTGAACTCTTGCTCTTGAGCCTCGTCCAGATTACGGTACTTGGCAACGAATCCCGCGAGCAGATTCCTGCGGACATCATTTTCTCGGCTCTCGGCCACTCTTTGCAAGTCGTGCATGACCAATTCGAGCCGGCGCTCTTTTGGCACTCGCATCATGGCCGAGAGCGCCACACCAAGGAGGCTTTCACCGTTGGCGTATTCCTCGGCGTTCAGGCCAGGAAGCCCGACGTAGGGATACTCAAAGTGCAACACGAGCCGTTCCCAGAGGTGTTCCTCATACACGTCCCAGCCGACGCCCTCTAGCCCGACGTGCAGGTACAAGGCCAAGGACCACACCGGCAGGTGGTAGCGGTCGCGCAGCCCCTTGTAGTAGTCGTACATCCGCGGGCGAAGCCTCGTAATCCGGTCGTCGGCCTCCACCTCGATGTGGATGAGGACGATCCAGCGATCCGGCTCGCCGGACCGCTGCGACGGCACCACTTGCCGAACCGGGACCCTTGCCACCAGGTCCAGGTTGCGTGTCTTTCCTCGGGGCGGGTCGAGGAAGATTTCCTTATCCAGCCACTCGACGTGGTCGAAGTCAAATCGCTCGTACCACTCGGGGAAGAACAGGCGGATGAACTCCCGAAGGAATGCCTGGATCAGCGCCTTGAACTCCTGGTCGTGATCTTCCCGCGGCATCGCCGAATCCCTCCGGTCAATGGTTGAACACGAACTCCAGCGAGTTCATCAAGCTCCACGCCAGGTCTTCCGCCGCCTCGCGCCGCGCGTCGGCGTTCTTCTTCAAATACTCCATCGCGACCTTCTTCTCCTTCTCCGTCGGGTAGCGGCTGTAGAAGGTCAGGTACAATTCCTCCGCCAGCGCCGCGTCATCGGCCTTCTCCTTCACCAGCTTGACCACGGTGCCACCGTCGTGGGCCAGCTTGGCGTGGATTTCCGGCGAGTTGAGGAAGTGCAGCACCTGGGCGACGCCGGGTTCGTGGACGCGCTCGCACTCGCAGGCGCTGGCCCGCACCGGCCGGCCGAACAGCTTCAGGAAGTAGTGCCGCACCTGGCTGTCCCACAGCTGGATCGCCCGCGACCCCGTCGGCACCCCGCTGAACTTCTCCGGCACGCCCGTCGTCTGGCACACCATGTCCAGCAGGACCTCGGCGTCGATGCGCTTGAACAGGGCGCGCGAGGCGTTCTGCTCGTCGCGCTCGTTGGTCGCGTTTGGCTTCGACGCGCGCTGGTAGGCGCGCGACGCCGTGATGGTGCGGATGAGCTGCTTCACGTCGTACTTGCTCTCGACGAACGATTTGGCCAGGGCGTCGAGCAATTCGGGGTTGGTCGGCGGGTTGGTGGCGCGGACGTCATCGACCGGCTCGACCAGGCCGCGGCCGACGAAATGCGCCCACATCCGGTTGGCCAGGTTGTGGGCGAACCACGGGTTGTCCGGCGCGGTCATCCAGTCGGCGAGCGCCGGGCGATTGTCCCCTTTGGAGGGTTCCTTCGGCGGCGTTACCGCGAGGGCGTGGGCGAGGATCGTCTCGCCGGTGCGCGGGTGCCTCGCCTCGGCCGCCCCGCTCGCCAATAGAACCTCGTCGCGCGGCCCGCCGCGGACGGCGACCGGCGCGAAGAACGCCTGCATGCCGTAGTAGTCGGTCTGGCTCCAGCGGTCGAACGGGTGGTGATGGCACTCGGCGCAGGCAATGCGTACGCCGAGGAAGACCTGCGACAGCGTACTGGCCGCCTCGCCGGGCTTCGTCACCGCCTTGTAGAAGTTCGCCGGGCCGACCTCGCCCAGCGGCCCCTCGGCCGTGACGATCTCGCGCACGAAGCGGTCGTACGGCTTGTTCTGCGCCAGGCCCTCGCGCACCCACTTGTAATAGCCGTAGGCCCTCTTGTGGCCGAGCGCCTGCCGCTCGATGCGTAGCAGGTCGGCCCACTTCAGCGCCCAGTAGTCGGCGTACTCCGATCGCTCCAGCAGCTGATCGACGAGGCGGGCTCGCCTGTCGGGGCGCTTGTCGGCGAGGAAGCGCCGCGCTTCGTCGGGCGTCGGCAGCGTGCCGATGACGTCGAGGGAGGCGCGGCGCAGGAAATCGGCGTCGTCGCACA
The DNA here is from genome assembly GCA_035266225.1 of Gemmataceae bacterium. Taxonomy (GTDB): domain Bacteria; phylum Planctomycetota; class Planctomycetia; order Gemmatales; family Gemmataceae; genus DATFNV01. The sequence continues at coordinate 9,072 of DATFNV010000312.1, read as the reverse complement.
TTTCGGAGGGCAGGACGTTGAGTTTGCGCAGCTTCTTGTAGACGAGGCCGTCGAGGAAGTTGTTCTCGGGCAGGTCGGGCCACTTGGCGATGGCCTCGGCGCGCGGCACGACGGCGCGGAAGACGTCCACGGCGTTCATGTAGCTGGCCATGACCGCCGCTTCGCCGGGCACCTCGCCGGCGCTGACTAGGCCGGTGGCGCTGACCGAGGCCAGGCCGTCGTTGTTCGACTGGTAGCGGGCGTGGGCGGTCACGTCGGCTTCGCGGCCGTCGGAGTAGCGGGCGATGACGCGCAGCTGCTGGGTGCCGCGCATGGCCAGTTGCCGCTCCGACGGCTCCACGCGGACGGCCGTCACCTTCGGGTCGTCCGGGTTGCCGAACGGCAGGCCCGCGGCGATCCATTCGCGGATCGTCTCGTACTCGGAGCTGTTACGGGGGATGCGGACGCCGCCGCCGTGCGGTACGCCGCCGGACATTTTGCCCAGCAGCAGGCTGGCGTCCGGCGCCGCGGGGAAGACGCGCCGGCCGCGCCCTTCCTTGACGAGGGCCGTGTAATCGGCGGCCGGGTCGAAGCCGAAGACGCTCAGCTTGAAGCCGTTCTGGCCCTCGGCCTTGCCGTGACAGCCCGACGAGTTGCAGCCGAAGCGGCCGAACAGCGGGATGACGTCGTTCTCGAAGTTGAAGCGCCGCGCCTCGCCACTGCCCTTCACCGTCACCGCGATGCCGGCTTTCTGGCCCGCCGCCTCCACCTCCACCGTCGTCGATCCGTCGGCCACGCCACGAATGACGCCGCTGTCGTTGACCGTCGCGATCTTCGGATCGAGGGCGCGGTAGTGGGCGGCGTGCGTCAGGTCGATGAGCCGCCCGTCGGTCGTTTTCCCGTGGATTAGCAGGGTGTAGACGGCCTTCGGCCCGTTGAGCGACACGGTCGCAGGGTCGGCCGTGATAGCGCTCACCTTCTCCTCGGCGCGCGCCGGGGAAGGCGTGGCCAACAGGCAGGCGAGCAAGAGGAGGGAAAGTTTCCCGTATCGCATAACCGGCGGGCCTCCGCGGGCGGCGGGAGGGAAGAAGCAGGAGGGAGGGCGAGGCGAACACGCTCATTCGTACCACAACCGGGCGAGGATGGGCAAACCTGTTTTCGAGCGCCGAGGCCCGGCTGCTGAGATTGACCCGAATACCTGGTCGAACGTACCATCCTGTCCACTCGTGGGCCGAGTTGGCCCGCGGCGGGATCGCAAGATGTCACCGACAATCGGAGGCGCTCATGGTGCGGAGTATCATCGCGGTGCTGCTGGGGATCATTCTGGCCTTTGTCGTGCTCTTTGCCCTGGAAGGGATTGGGATGCTCGTCTACCCGCTGCCGGAAGGAGTGAGCCCCAACGACACGGAGGCGCTGAAGAAGCTACTGCCGAACATGCCGGTCGGGGCGTTCCTGTTGGTCCTGCTGGGCAACGCGGTGGGCAGCCTGGCCGGCGGATTCCTTGGCGCGTGGATGGCGCGCCGCGCTCAGGCGACGCACGCGCTGATCGTCGGAACGGTCCTGATGTTGATGGGAGTCGCGAATCTGCTGATACTGCCGGGGCATCCCGCCTGGTTCTGGGCGGCGAGCCTGCTGGTGTACCTGCCGCCGGCCTACCTCGGCGCTCGGATGGCGCTACGCCCGCCGGACGCGCCGCAGGTCCAGGCGGCCGAATCCCTGGTCGCGTGAGGTGGCCGCCGATGGTTCTCATCCTATTGGCCGCGGACGCGGGCGGGACGGACGGCGGGTTCCTGTCGTTCTGCCGCAACTGGGGCGACGTGGCCAGCGTCCTGGGGGTTCCTGCTCAGCCTGTCGAGCATCGTCGTCGCGCTCGTCGGGTTTTTCCTGACGCTGCGCGGGCAGCGGAAGATTCGCGAGGCGGCGGAGGGAGCCGCTCGGCAGGCCGCGCGTCAGATTGCGGTCGCCGAGGTCGGCACGCTGATCCGGCAGGTGGAGGGCGTGCGCGACGCGGTGAGGCATCAGATTTGGTACGCCGCAATCATCCGCGGTGGAGAGGGGCGACACGTCGCGTTGTCGCTGGCGACCAACCCCATCCTGGACGAACAGAGGCAGTTGTCCGTGAGCTGGGTAGCGGATAGTCTCCGCATGATGGTACAATACATTGAGCAGCGCTTGCTACCGCAAGGGCACGGCGCCGGCAAACTCGCGGCGCAATACCGGCGCGAGTTGGATAGGGCCGGGCAGGTTCTCGGCGAGCTACGCGGGTGGCTTCAGCACGGTGAGAGGGAGACGTGACCATGCGCTACACCCCGGAATTCTGGCGGCGCTTCGTGACCTTCCTGCGGACTGCCACCGAGCAGGACCGGCTGTGGTGGTGGGAGTCGCTCGACGAACCGCCCCGGATGTGTTCTTACTACCCCGACGGGATGGTCCACCTTATGCTGCCTGAGGAGGGCGGTTCGGATCATGACGTGGTCACCTTTGGTCCGTGGCACGAAATTGACGGCGTCTTCCACCCCGAGATGCCCGAGGACCGGGCGCTGGTCGAAAGTCTCTACCGCGTCGCCGACCGGATGAAGCGGGAACGTGAAGAGGACATTCACGATATTGTTCGCGGTAGGCCCGTGCTGAAACTCCAGCAGATCAAGCGCGACATCGCGAAGGAAGTGGAAGGGGTGAACGGCGGAAGCGGCGCGGTCGGCGTGAAGGCACGTCAGTGAGGCGTGGTTTCGGATTCGTGGTAGTGCGGACCGAAGAGCCAAGGAGGCATTCATGAAGTGGTTTCCGTTCGTGTTCTGCTGCTGTCTGCTCCTCATCGGCGGAGAATCCACGGCGGCGGAACCCAAAGGCAAGGCGGCACGGGAGTTGAAGTGGGCCAAAGGGATCGCCGACGATTTCTGGGACGCAATGCTTGGCGAGGACTCCGGTGCGGCGGCAGCGGGATTGTTGAGCCCCGAGTTACGCCAAACTCTACAGAAGGACAAAGACGGCGAAATCAAGCTCCTCTCGGCCATTCAGTGGGAATGCACGTATCTGTTCGGCAAGAAGCTGAAAGCCGATTTTACATCGCAGGAACTTGCGCCGGACAAGAAGGAGGCCGTCTTCAAGGGAACGCTGTCCGAGAAGGCCGTCGTGAAGGCGGACTTTACCCTGCGTGTCGCCAAGGAAGGCGGGTCCGGGAAGTGGAGTATCCGCTTTATCCGGCTCAATCCGCGTGATAGCACGCCACCGCCCGCGGCCCCTGCCCCAGCACCGGCTCGCTCTCCCGACACTCCGCGGTAGCCAGCGGGCAGCGCGGGTGGAAGCGACATCCCGCCGGCACGTCGCGCGGGCTCGGCACCTCGCCAGCCAAAATGATCCGCCGCCGCTGCCGCCCCGGGTCCGCCACCGGCACGGCCGACAGCAGCGCCTGAGTGTACGGGTGCCGCGGGTTGGCAAACACCTCCTCCGTCGGCCCGATTTCCACGATCTTGCCGAGGTACATCACCGCCGTCCGGTGGGCGATGTGCCGCACCACCGCGAGGTTATGGGCCACGAACAGGTAAGCCACGCCGAGCCGCTGCTGCAAATCTTGTAGCAGGTTGAGCACCTGCGCCTGCACGCTCACGTCCAGCGCCGACACCGGCTCGTCGGCGACGATCAGTTGCGGGCCGGTCGCCAGGGCGCGGGCGATGACGACGCGCTGCCGCTGTCCGCCGCTGAACTCGTGCGGGTAGCGGTTGGCATACTCCGGGCGCAGGCCGACCATCTCCAGCAGAGACGCGACGCGCTTGGAGAATTCCTCCTTCGGACACAGGCGATGGACCAGCAGCGGCTCCGCCACCGCCTGGCCGATGGTCATGCGCGGGTTGAGGGCGGCGAACGGGTCCTGGAAGACGATTTGCATCTGTCGCCGCAGGTCGCGCAGCTCGTGCCGGGACAGGGCCAGCACGTCGCGCCCGACGAAGCAGACGCTTCCCGAGGTCGGCTCGATAAGGCGCAGGATGCAGCGGCCCAACGTGCTCTTGCCGCAGCCGCTCTCGCCGACCAGCGCCAGCGTCTCGCCGGCGCGCAGCGCCAGGCTGACGCCGTCCACCGCGCGGACGGCACCGAAGTGCTTGACAAGATTTTCGACTTCCAGGAGCGCCGTCATGTCGTCCACTCCCCGGCGCGGCCACAGCGGACCCAGTGCCCGGCCTCCCATTCGCGCAGCTCCTGCGGCTCCCGGCACGGCTCCAGGGCGTGCGGGCAGCGCGGGGCGAACCGGCAGCCCGACGGGTAGCGCGTCGGGTCGGGCACCGCTCCCTCAATGGTCGCGAGGCGCCGTCCGGCCTGGCCATCGACGCGCGGCACGGCCGACAGCAGCGCCCGCGTGTACGGGTGCAGCGGCCGGCGGAATAGTGCCGCCACGCCGGCCGACTCCACCACCTGCCCCGCGTACAGCACCGCCACGCGATGGGCCAGCTCCGCCACCACGCCGAGGTCGTGCGTGATAAGCAGGATCGATAATCGCCGCTCCTCGCGCAAGCGCAGCAACAGGTCGATGATCTGCGCTTGCAAGGTCACGTCGAGCGCCGTCGTCGGCTCGTCGGCGATGAGCAGCGGCGGCCGGCACGCCAGCGCCGCCGCGATCATGGCCCGCTGCCGCATGCCGCCGCTGAGCTGGTGCGGGTATTCCGACGCCCGCCGTCTCGGGTCGGCGATGCCGACTTCGCGCAGCGCTTCGACGGTGCGCTCCCAGGCGGCGCGGCGGCCGAGTCCTTCGTGCAGCCGCAGCCCCTCGGCCACCTGCTCGCCGACAGGCCAGACCGGGTTGAGGGCGGTCAGGGGGTCCTGGAAGACGACGCCGACCTCCTTGCCGCGCACCTGGCGCATCTCGCGCTCGGAAAGGCGCGTCAGCTCGCGGCGGTGCAGGGCGATGCTCTCCGCTTCCACGACCGCGGCCGGCGGCGTCAGGCGCAGGACCGACAGCGCCGTCAGCGTCTTGCCGCAGCCGCTCTCGCCGACCAGCGCCAGCGTCTCGCCCTCGGCGACCGTGAAGGAGACCCCGTCCACCGCGGGGGCGGCGCCGAAGCGGACGGACAGGTTGCGGATGTCGAGGAGGGGTTGCATCGAACGCTAAGCCGCAAGCGGCTAGGCTCCCTTGATCCGCGGATCGACCAGCCGATACACGCAATCGACCACCAGGTTCGCGGTCACCACCAGCAGCGCCGCGAACAGCACGGTCCCCATGATCATGGGGACGTCCAGGTTCAGGACCGCTTGCAGCGACAGCGCCCCGAGTCCCGGCAGGGCGAAGACGCTCTCGGTGAAGACGACGCCGCCGAGCAGGCCGGCCATGTCCATGCCGAGCACCGTCAGCACCGGCAGGCAGGCGTTGCGCAGGCCGTGCTTGAACAGCACCACCGGCTCCGACAGCCCGCGCGCCCGCGCCGCCCGGATGTAGTCCTGGTTCAGGACATCCAGCATGTTACTGTGGACCAGCCGGGCGTAATATCCCACCCCGACGATCCCCAGCGTCACTGACGGCAGGATCAGGCTCGTCCACGAGAAGAGGCCGGCCACCGGGAACCAGCCGAGGCGGTAGGCCAGCTCGAACTGCAGCATCCGGCCGAGCCAGAACGTCGGCACCGACACCGTCACCGTCGCCAGGACCAGCGTCACGCGGTCGATGGGCTTGTCGCGGTGCTTCGCCGTCAGGACGCCGAGCGGGATGCTGACCACCAGCCAGATGAGCAGCCCGCCGAGCGACAGGGCCAGCGTCGCCGGGAAGCGCGCGAGGATCGCCTCGATCACCGGCTCCCGGGTCACGTTGGAGCGGCCCAGGTCGCCGCGCAGGGCATTGCCGAGGAAGCGGAGGTATTGCGTCGCCAGCGGGTCATCAAGGTGCAACTCGCGCCGGAGGGCCTCCTGCGTCGCCTTGTCGGCGTGCGGCCCGGCGAAGGCTTTGATCGGGTCGGCCGGCACGGCGTGCGCGATCAGGAACACGATCAGCGACGTGCCCAGCAGCGTCAGCGCCGCCCACAGCAGACGTCTCAAGAGGCGGACGATCATGCCCGCTCCAGCCAAAGGTTCTCGTAGCGGACGAACCACATCGGGTGCAGCGTGAATCCCTTCACCCGCGGCTGACACATGCGGTATTCCTTGGGGTGGATCAAGACGCACACCGGCGCGTCCTCCAGGATGAGGTCTTCCGCCCGGCGGTACAGGTCGGCGCGCGCCGCCTCGTCGGTCGCGACGGCGGCCCGGTGCAGCAGTTCGTTGACGTCCTCGTTGTTGTAGAACGAGGCGTTGGTGCATTCCTCCTCCGCGATCTTCGACCCGTCGCAGAGCGTCCCGAGGAAGTCGCTGGCGTCGGGGTAGTCCTCGGTCCAGCCGTACATCGAAAACGCGACGGTCCGGCGCCGCGCGGTCGCCTCGTTGAAGATGCTCTCGGCCACCTGCTTGAGGTTGGCCCGGATGCCGACCTTCTTCAGGTCCTGCTGCGCGACCTGGCAAATCTGCCCCCAGTGGGGCACGTCGGTCGGATACCAGAGTTCGACCGCGAACCCGTCCGGGTAGCCGGCCTCCTGCAGCAGGCGCTTCGCCCGCCCCGGGTCATAGCCGTACCCCTTGCGGCCGGGGTCGTGGCCGAAGACCCCCGGCGGGACGAGGCCCTGGGCCGGAATGCCGGCGCCGCTGGTAAACTGCACGATCCGCTCGCGGTTGACGGCGTAAGAGACAGCCTGGCGCACGCGCGGGTCGGTGAACGGCTCCATCTCGCAGTTCATGCTGAGGAAGTCCGTCTCCTGCAGCAGCAGCGAGCGGACCTGCGGCGACCAGCGCGGGTCGCGGCTGAGGCGCACTAGGTCGGGCAGGGGGATGTTCAGCAGGTCCAACTCGCCGCGCTCGAACATCATCGTTTGCGTCATCAGGTCGTAACCGATAAGCATCTCGATGCGGTCGAGGCCGGGCCGGGCCGGACCCTGGAACATCGGATTGCGCCCGAAGCCCAGGCGCTGGCCCCGCTGCCACTCGTCCAGGAGAAACGGCCCGGTGCCGCACGGGTTGCGGGAGAACACCTCGCCGTGGCGCTCGACCTCCTCGCGCGGGACGGGATAGGTATAGGGCAGGGTGAGCAGCCAGAGGAAGGCGAGGTCGGGCTTCTCCAGCTCGATCCGCAAGGTGCAGCGGTCGAGGGCACGCACCCCCTCCAGCCGTCTCGGCTCCGCGAGCCGCTCTCGCCGGCCCGTTCCTTGCTCTTCTGCGTCTCGCTGACGTGCCTCTCCGAACGGCTCCGCCCCGCGCAGGTTGCGCAGGAACGTGGTCCCGACCGATTTCGTGGCAGGCTCGAAGATGCGCTCGATGGCATAGACGAAGTCGTCGGCCGTCAACTCCCGGCCGTTGGCGAATCGGACGCCCTGTCGGATGGTGAATGTGTAGGAGAGCCGGTCGGCGGACACCTCGGGCATTTCGGCGGCCAGCCACGGCACCAGTTTCAGGTCGTCGTCGCAGTCGAGCAGGCCGCCGTAGAGGATGCGCATGACCTGGAGGGTGCTGGCGTCGAAGCACTGGGCCGGGTCCAGCGACTTGAAATCGGTCTCGTAGGCCAGGCGCAGGGTGCCCGCGCTCTGCGCGCCGTGGCCGCAGCCGGGGAGAAGTGCGGCCGCCGGGGCGGCGAGGGCGGCGAGGAAGGAACGGCGGTCCACGTCAGGCCCTCTTCTTGTGATACGGGTCGAGCACGTCCTGCAACCCCTGCCCCAGCAGGTTGAAGCCGAGGACCGCCAGCACGATCGCCACTCCGGGCGGGATGACCAGCCACGGGGCGACGAGCAGGTACGGCTGGCCGTCCGAGATCATGTTGCCCCACGACGGCGCCGGCTTCGGCACGCCCCAGCCGAGGTAGCCCAGGCCCGCCTCGAACAGGATCGTGCCGGCCACGCTCATCGTGGCCAGGACGATGAGCGCCGGCAGCACGTTGGGGAGAATGTGCCGCCAGACGATGCGCCGGTCGGAGCAGCCGACGGCCCGCGCCGCCTCGACGAAAGCCCGCTCCTTGAGCGACAGCACCTGCGCGCGCACCACCCGCGCGATACCGGTCCAGCTCACCACGCCGATCACCAGGCACACGCTGAGCAGGCCGCGCTCCAGCCTGATCTCGACCGGCCGGCTCAGGAGCACCTTGCCGTCCATCAGCCCGGCGAGAGCCAGGGCCAACAGCAGGGCCGGCAGGGCGAGCACGACGTCGGTGAGGCGCATGAGCAGACCATCGACCCAGCCGCCGTAGTAGCCGGCGTAGAGGCCGACGAGGACGCCGATGACCAGTGCCGTCAGCATGGCGACGGCGCCGACCGTCAGCGAGATGCGCGTGCCGTGCAGCACGCGGCTCAGGACGTCGCGGCCGAGGTTGTCGCTGCCGAGGGGGAACTGCCGGCACGGGGCGCGGGGCATGCCGTCGGCGTCGAGGCCGTCTTCGAGCTGCTGGTCGGGGGCGGACGGCGCCAGTCCGTCGGCGAAGGCGGCGATGAACAGGAAGAAGGCGATGACAGCCAAGCCGGCGGCGACGAGGCGGTTGCCGAGGGCGGCGCGCCAGGCGGCCGGGGCGACGGGCAGGTCGGCGGCGGCTTCGGCGGTGCTCACGCGCGGCTCTCGGACTCGGGCGGCAGGGGGGTGGCCCCGGGCGGCGGCGTGCCGTGGCCGGAGCGGATGTACGCGGCCCGGCGGCGCTCGTACTCCGGCGGGCTCAGTTGTTCCAGCTCGGTTTCGCCTCCCTCGACGGCCTGGCCGTGCAACTGCTTGAGGAACGGGATGCACCAGCCGCAACCGGTGCCGGCGCCGCCGCACCCGGACAATTGCGACGGCACCCGGGGCTTATTGATGCGGATGAAGTTGACCAGCTTGCGGCGGGTCACGTGGAAGCAGTAGCACACCTTGGCGTCGAGGTCCATGAGGCCATGATACGTCGGGGACGCCTGGCGTGGAACGCCGGTCACCAATAGCACTCCCCTCGCCCCTGTACTCCGCAATAGTGTTCGGCACGAGCAATCCCACGGGCTTGTCCCGTGGTTGGTTAGGATCGCTGCTACTGGGGGGGGGCGCGCTCCCGAGCAATCCCACGGGCTTGTCCCGTGGTTG
>DATFNV010000311.1:0-9484 GCA_035266225.1 Gemmataceae bacterium | reverse complement strand
GAAGGGGGGCGCGGACTTCAACTGCGTCAGTCCGTCGCACGACCTGCATCGAAGCAAGGACGGGGCCGATCTGCTCCTCGACGCATCCGAGAAGACCGTCAAGGCGAACCGCGACGTGGTGCTGACGCTGAGCGATACCACCGCGGCGGAAGAGGAGTTGGCCCGCTTCTCGTCGTTCGAGCAGGACGGGGCGAAGTACCTCATGCTGCGCTACCGGCCGGCCCTGGAGGCGCGAAACGACCAGCGCGCCGAGGGGCGGAATTGGGTCTTCCTGTTCGAGTCGTCCGGCGACCGCGACCCGCTGCTGGCCCGAACGCAGATCGAGATCATCCGCGGTCTGTTGGCCAATGCCGAGCCGGACGATACCTTCGCCGTGCTGACGGCCGGCACGCGCGTCCGCGCCTTCGCCGACAAGCCGCGTCCGGTGACGGCGGAGAACGTCGCCGAGGCGCTGGCCTTCCTCGAAGGGTCGCACCTGATCGGGGCGCTCGACCTGGGCCAGGCGCTGGCCGCGGCCGAACCGTTCCTCAAGGCGGGGGCGAACGCACACCTGGTGCATGTCGGCAGCGGCGTGGCAGCGATGGGCGAGAGGCGCGACGACGTGTTGGCCAAGCGCCTCCCGGAGGGGGTGCGCTATGTCGGGGTGGGCGTCGGCCGGCGCTGGAACCGCAACCTGATGAAGCAGGCGGCGGAGCGCACGGGCGGCTACTTCACGCAGATCAACCCCGACGAGCCGGTGTCGTGGCGCGCCTTCGACCTGTCGGCCACGCTGAACACGCCGCGCCTGCTGGATGTCGCGGTGGCGGACAAGGCGGGCCAGGCGACGTTCTTGGCGTTCACCAACATGGCGGCACAGGGCGAGGAGGTGTGCGCCGTGGCCCGCGTCCGGTCCGGCGAGCCGCTGCCCGAGATGGTGGCGGTGCGCGGCCGGCTGAACGGGGCGGCCTTCGCGCGCGACATCCCGGTGAAGGGGGCGAAGGGAAACGTCGGCCACCTGCCGCGGACGTGGGCGAAGTTGGAGATCGAGCGTCTGCTGGCGGAGGACGCGCTGAAGAACCGGGAGGCGATCGTCGGGCTGAGCAAGGCGATGTACGTGATGACGCCGTACACGTCGCTGCTGGTGCTGGAGAACGAGGAGATGTACCAGCAGTACAAGGTGGACCGCGGCCGCAAGGACCACTGGGCGCTGTACCCCTGCCCGGAGAAGGTCGAGGTGGTCTACGAACCGCTGGAGGGGATGTCGCCCGACCCGAAGAAGCCCGGCAAGCCATCGGCGGAGCAGGTGGCGAAGAGTGTGCTGGTGCGCGGACACACCGGCGCAAGAGAGAGGAGTGACGACGCGGTAGTCGATTCAACGCTACCGGTGAAGACCGCCGGCAAGTTGCGGATACAACGAAATGCATTTCTCGAATCCGCGAATGATGCGGACGCCGATTTCCCGATCGTGCAGCTGGTGCCGACGGTGCAGGACGTCGCCATCCAGGCAAGCCCAGTCGGCATCGCACGGCGGCCGATCGGGCACGGGCTGTCCCCGGGCGAACAAGCGCTGGAAGGGAAACGCCAGGTGGCTGACGCCACGCCGGATCAGGCCCTTGCCGCACGATTGCTGAAGCTTGGCGACCGTAGAGAAGCGGTCGATTTCGATGTGCCGCTGCCCGCGACCGTGCGCGTGCAGCCCGTGCGGCGCCCACGCGTCCGAGGCGGTGCGGATGACATTCAGGAGCAACTCGCCGACCTGCTCAGGAAGCGGACCTTCCGACTGACGGATGACATCGACAAACTCGTCGTCAGGATGCTGGAAGATTCGGCGCGACCCGGCAGGCTGCTCTACGTCCGCCCGGCCTTCTCCGGCGACGACCGCCTCTTTTTCGATCTCGTCGCCTACGCCCCGGGCATGGACACCAGCCGCGCCGACCTCCTCGCCGTCCTGGAAGCCGAGGCCGCACCCTCCGGGGCCAGCAAGCCCGGCACCATCGATGACGGCGCCCGCCGCCTCTTCGAGAAGGCCCGGCCGCAGGGCTGGAAGACGCTCACCCTCCCCGCCGAGGGCGACCGGCCGGGGTTCAGCATCACCTTCGACGGGACCGGCCGCTACGCCTGGGAGCGCACGCTGCCCCCGGGCATTCGCGAGCGCGTCGTCTGCGACGGCCGGACGCTGCTGCACCTCTACCCCGACCTCGGCCTCGGGGCCCGGCGAACCGTCAGCCGCTTCCACCGCCTGGAGTTCGCCCGCGCCGTGCCGTGGGCCGTCCCCGACCCGGTAGACGTGGCACGCGGCGCCGACCTGAAGTTGATCGGCGAGCGCACCGTCGCCGTCGTCCCGCATGGGATCGACGGGCACAAGAACGCCGACGGCAAGCCGCTGCCTTACGCCACCGTTCACTATGTCTTCGCGGAAGACGGACGATTGGCCGAGCGCCGGGTCGTCGAAATGCCCACGAAGAAGGTGCTCTATCGCCAAGCTTTCGGCGCCGACGGTGCTATCACGGGGACCGACCCCGACGGCAAGGAATCGGCCGTGGTGAAAGGAACGCTGCGAGAGGGGAAGGAAGCCGATCTGAAGGCCGACACGAAGGGGCTGGTCGTGCTGCCGTTGCCGTACCGCGAATTCTACACCGTCCAGCGGGCTCGCGATCTGCAGAAGAAGCAACTCGGAGAACTCTCCTTCGACGACGCCCTGGCGCTGTTGGCCGCACAGTTTGCCAACGGCAACCAGAAAGACGCGGCCAACATCTTCGCCCAGTCGCTCTACGCGCGCGATCAACACCAACTGGGCCTGTACGTCCTGCTGGCGGCCTGCGGCGTGAACCTGGACAGCGGCGATGTCGATGTTCTGAAAGAGCACCTGCACGAGCCGTTGGCGCAGTACCTGGCGCTGCACAGCAGCCCGGTGCTGCGGCGGCACGCCAGCCAGTGGGCGGTCGGCAGCGGCCAGTGGCGCGACGGCTATTTGCAGCACCTCGCCGTCACGCACGCCCTCTTCCAGCGCTGGAGCAACGGCAAGGCACTCGGCGCCACCGACGAGAAGCGCCGCGAGGAGCGCGACCGCGCCTTGGAGTACGTCCGGCGCAACAAGGCCACCGCCTTCGGCTGGGGCCTGCTGTGTCTCATGAAGGACCGCGCCGACGAGGACGAAGGCAACAAGCGGGACGTGCGCGGCACGCACCGCGCCCTGGCGGAGCTGTGGCTGCTGTTCGAGGGGATGCCGGCGCTGGCCTACGCCGCGAAGTACGAGCACGCCCGCAGCCTCTGGAAGTCGGGCCAGAGCGCCGAGGCCAGGAAACGGTTCCGCCACCTGTACGAGCAGACAATCAAGGGCGACGAGTTGGCGGCCATCGACGCCGACTTCCGTGAGGCGCTGCTCGGCGACGGCAAGGAAGCGGACGAGTGGGGCGAGCTGATGCGCCGGCTCGCAGCCTCACTGATCGAGCGCGAGCGGCGTCCGGCGGTGGTGACACTGGCGCAACAGTGCCGGGAGGTCGGCGACGAGTCGCTGGCCTGTACCCTGCTGACGATGTCGCTGGACCGCATCAAGGAGGACAAGGACCGCCAGGGGATGACATTGGTCGCCATCGCCTTCCTGATGCGGACAGGCCAGCTCGCCGAGGCGGACCGGCTGTTGCAGACGCTGCTGGACGACGGCGAACTGGCGAAGAGACCCGGCCTGTGGCGACTGGCGCGGCTGCTGGCGAGGCGGCGCGACCAGCCAGCGCGGCAGTACGAATGCCTGGAGAGGGCGCTCGACGCCGAGTACCGCAACCTGCCCGAGGTCATCAACCTGCAAGCGGTGCGCGACGATTACGGGAACCTGCTGGGGCACTACCAGAGCCTGGCCGACGCGCTGGAGCGGCTGAAGATGCGGCCGCCGGCCGACTTCGTGGCCAAGGTGGTGCGGACCGCCGACCGCTGGCGCGCCCTCGACCCCGAGGGCGACGGCGCCTGTGAGACGGCCGGCCGCATCCTGCGGACAGTCGGCGAGCGCGAGTTGGTGTGGGACTACCTGACGACGCCGGTGGGGCGACGGCCCAACGAGTCCGGCCCGTGGGTGGCGCTGGCCACTACCCTCAGCCAGACCGGCGAGTTGGGCCTGGCCGATCGCGCTTACGCGGCCGCGTTCGAGGCCGAGCCGACCGACGCGAAGGTCCTGTGGGACCGGGCGCAGAACCTGCGCCAGGCCGGCAAGCACGCCGAGGCGCAGAAGCTGTACCGCCAGCTGGCCGAGGGCGACTGGCAGCCGCGCTTCAACTGGGTGCGGACGCAGGCGAAGTGGCACCTGGAGAAGTAACAAGGCTTGTCGTTTCGCGCTCGCGGCATCCCGCGAGCGCGAAATGACAGGCGATCAGCCGCTGGTCTTCTACCGGAACCCAGCGTAGGAGTATGAGAGGGCCCCGATCGATTCCTGCACGTGCTTTTTGTACAAGTGCTTGCATTCCTCCGAGAGGGCGGAGCGATCGATGAGCAACAATACGGCGCTTTCTCCATCGATAAAGGATTGAATAATGCGTTTGAAGCGCGTTTCGCGTAGTCCCAGGCGCATGGCCAATTCACGAAAGTCGTCGTAAGCGTAAAAGGCATTGGCCTTGAAGCTGTCCGTCTCGAAATCCTCCTTGAACAGCGCTAATGCAGTCCGCGATTCCTCGGGCACGTGCAGCCGAGTGTTCAGCAAGTCATAGGCCGGCGTTAAAGTGTAATCCCCATACTGTTCGTTTCTAATGAGCGAAAAGTTTTTAAGATGGGCATCGCCGTTGTGGATGAAGTAATTGAACGCGACCAGTTGGAAGAACCTCTCCCGGCCCACCAAATGAGCGGCCACGTGTCTGCGGATCAGCTCGCCGATTTCTTCGTAGGAATAATCGTATTTATAGTTTTTCCCGTGAGTTTCTTCGGACCTGCTGGCAATTTGAGCGAAATCTTCTTGCAGGGAGCGCGAACCGTCTTTTTGGACGTCGAACCGGCGCACCAGGTAGGCTGTTTCCCCGCCATCGAATGCCACCAGCGCATTCTCAGCAACGGCGATACGAAAGACCTGACGGGCAATTTGCATGGTCAGGTGCTCGTTGACCGGGACGGCGTCCAAATGCTGAAATTCCCCATGAGGAATCGGCTTGAGGATGAACTGACCGCCCGCCCCGGTCATTTCCAGTTGCCCCCCCCGTAAGACGAGCGACATTTTGCTTTGAATGCCCGAGATGGACAGTCGCCCCGCCGTGGTTGCGAGCTTTGTTTGATTGTAGATGGGTCGAGAAAATGGCAGGACGGAGGACACCTTTTTGCCGTCAAACAATCGTTTCCGACAGGAAGGGCAGTAGGTGTCATGTCCCTCTTTCAAGCATCCTGGGCAATTCTTCATGAAACCTCCTGAATCGTAACCCCTCCGATGGTTTCGGTTTCGCAGGTCCTCAACAATCGCGTGAAATGGTCGTTCTCGTCGATCCTGAGAATCCTGCATTGAATCGCCTTGTTGTCTCCTTCTGCCAGCAATCCAAAAAAAAACGGGAACAGCACAGTCGATTCAAAGGCCGCCTCTTGTTTGGGGAATGACAAACTAATGGCCGGACATTGGGAACTGCGCAAGTACTCGGGGACGTATTGAAAGCGATATCCTCCGTGGCCCTTCCCCAGAACTCCCGCAAGGATACCTCGACAATACACGTTAGCTCGGCGCATGAGGGGATCGCTCGACCAAGTTGAATTCCAGTCCCAGAACATCAGCGATTTTAACGAGTTGGTTGAGCGTAGGATTCCCCCGGCCATTCTCAAGCTCGGTTAATCCACGCAAAGTCACCCCGGCCAACTCCGCCAGGTCACGCTGACGGAGCTGGAGGAATTTTCGCCGCGCCCGCAACTTGTGTCCAATTTCCTGGGTCTTCATCGCTGCACAGGCGCATCGCAGTGCGCTTTTCAGCGCAGTTCGGGTTGAACACACCTCGTTTTCGGCCAAATGCGCATCTGAATGCGCTTCTTGTGAAAGTATACCCTGATCGAGAGGGGTCGTCAAGCGAGATGCGCATTACAATGCGCCTTTTCAGTCATTGATTCTGTTGAAACGCCGGTCGGGGCGATTTACGTAAGGATGTACCGCTTCGGCAGTTCCGCTCCGGCCACGAAGCTCAGCTTGCCAATCTTGCACATCTGGTACACGTTGATTCGGAAATCCGGGCAGGTGCTCACCAGGCAGTACGCGTCGGTCGGGCTGAAGTGGTAGTCGGTCACCAGCCAGTCCATCAGGTTGATCGTCGCGGTTTCGACGGCCACCTCCAGCGGCCGGTAGGCGTAGGCCGACACGATCGACTGCGGCTTGTCGATGCGCAGCCACGGCACGCGCTTGCCCTTGATGACGTCCAGCTTGAGGCGCACCGTCGCTTGCGTCTCGGCAGCGGTGCCGGTGAACTCGGTGTCGCCCTGGCTGGCGTGAACGTCGCCGAGGTAGAAGAGCGCCCCCGAATGATAGATGGGCAGCAGAATGCGGTTGCCGGGGGCCACGTCGCGGATGTCGAGGTTGCCGCCCCACTCGCCCTGGCCGTCGAGGCTCGTCGTCACCTCGCGGTCCGGGGCGACGCCCAGCGTGCCGATGAACGGCGTGATCGGCCAGCTCAGGCGCTCGCTGAAGTGCAGAGTGCCGTCGCGCGTCGTGCCGCTGGGGCCGGGGGTGTGCCGGAAGATCTTCGTCGTGTACTCGCCGGACAACTCCGGCCAGCGCGTCGATTCGCCCAGCGGGCCGCGGCGCGGGCCGACGGCGATCCAGGAGTAATCGGCCACCGTGATCTGCTCCACGCTGACCACCAGCGTGTCGCCGCGCTCCGCGCCGTCGAGGTAAACCGGGCCGGCGATCGGGTTGGCGTGCGGCGGGCTGCGGTCGAAGCCGGGGCGGCGGGCGGGGATGGCCAGGTCCTGCGGCGTCTTGAAATAGCCACTGCTGGCGTCCCAGGTCTCGACCTCGAACGACTCGCCGGGCCGCACGCGCAGCAGCGGTTCGTCCCTCCAGTCGAAGGCGAACTTGCGGGCCTGCTCTCGCACGATGCGCTGCATGAGATCACCTCGGGGGGCGCGACGCGGGGGGTTAACCGCACTGTACGAAGTCCGGCGGCTTCGGCCACTTGCCGTCCCGCGGGATCCGCGTCACCGGATGGCGGCCTCCGCGTCCCAGTCCGGGGGGCAAGACGTTAGAAACTGTAACAAGAATGACTTCGCCGCTTGCGGCTTCGCAATCGTTCCTGCGAAGCCGCAAGCGGCAAGAGGGTTTTCGATACAGTGCTGGACGACGGCGTCGTCGCTGTAGCCGGACAGGTAGAGCACCCGGGTGGCCGACCGCAGGGTCGCCAGGCGGCGAGCCAATTCGGGGCCGCTGATCCGCGGCATGACCACGTCACTAATGAGCAGGTGGATCGGGCCGGCCAATCTGCCGGCGGTGTCGCGAACCAGCTGGAGATACTCCTGGCCGTCGCCTCCGGTCGCTGGGTCGGCGGGTGACGCGACGTACCAGCACACGTGAATGCAAGGTTACCTTTTCGGAAGGGCGTCGCCTAGTCGGGAGGATACGGAATTTGGGCACAACAGGGCCGTAGTCTGTGAAGCCTGCGAGAAGGTGCGGGGGCGAATTCACTCCGGGTCTGAATTATTCAATGTCACGATACCCCGCCGCAGAGCGAAGCGGATCAGGTCGGTCTGTGTGCGGAGGTTCAGCTTGCGCATGAGGTTGCCCCGATGTGTTTCCGCGGTGCGCGGGCTGATCGACAGGCGCGCGGCAATCTCGGCGTTGGTGAGTCCCTCGGCGGCGAGCTGGAGCACCTCGCGCTCGCGTGGGGTGAGGGTGTCGTAGACGTCCAGCGCTGCCTCCTCGGCGCGGGCGAAGTAGGCCTCGACGGCGTGCTCGGACAGCGGGGGACTGAGGTAGTGGCGCCCGGCGACGGCCTCGCGAACGCCGCGGATGAGGTCGGCGGCGGTGGCCCCCTTGACGACGTAGGCGGTGGCACCGTGTCGCAGCGCCTCCAGGACGTGAGCCTCGTCGCCGTACATGCTCAGGACGACGATGCGCGTCTCGGGGCGGCGCTGCCGGGTCTGCCGCACCACCTCCAGCCCGTTGAGGCCAGGCATCTTCAGGTCGAGGATCAGCACATTGGGACTGAAGCGCTCCACCAGTTTGAGTGCTTCCAGGCCGTCGGCGGCCTCGCCGACCACGGAGAAATCGGGCTCGGCTTCGAGCAGGGCGCGCAG
Source organism: Gemmataceae bacterium (assembly GCA_035266225.1). Lineage (GTDB taxonomy): Bacteria > Planctomycetota > Planctomycetia > Gemmatales > Gemmataceae > DATFNV01. Next base: position 1,270 of record DATFNV010000311.1, on the reverse strand, counting down.
TCCCTGGCGGACGACGTTATGGTCATCCGCGAGGAGGATGGTCGTCATGGCCGTGGTTCCTGGTCCGGCGCTCGCCGCACTCCGCGAGTGGCAATTCGGCCGTCACCCGCGTCCCCGCCCCCGGCGCCGAGTCGATGGTCAGGTGCCCGCCGAGCAAGCCGGCGCGCTCGCGCATGCCGCTCAGTCCGTTGGAAATGCTGGGGACCGCGTCGGGGTCGAAGCCGACGCCCTGGTCCTCGACCTGGACGTAGAGGGCTTCCGGGGCCGCCCACAGGCGGACCACCGCCTCGGGGGTCCGGGCGTGGCGGGCGACGTTGGTGAGTGCCTCTTGCATGATACGATAGGTGGCCGTTTCCAGCTCGGGCGGGAAGCGCGCCTCGGCGCCGGCGCGGCGGAACGACACCCGGATGCCCGTCCGTGCCTTGTAGCGCTCGAAATACCAAAGCAGGGTGGGGACCAGGCCGAAGTCGTCCAGCAGCGCCGGGCGCAGGTCGAGCGACAACTCGCGCACCCGCCCCAACAACTCCTGAGCCATCTCGCGGGCCTCGTCGATGGCGACGCGCGCCGCGCCCCCTGCCGCGGCGGCGCCCCGGTCCAGGGCGAGTTGCAAGGCGGTGAGGGTCTGGCCGACCTCGTCGTGCAGTTCGCGAGCGATGTGCCGCCGCTCTTCCTCTTGCACCCGCACGAGGCGGCGGGACAGGCCTTCCAGGCGCGCGGCCTGCTCGTACAGCGACCCCTCGATCTGCCGCCGTTCAGTGATGTCCAGGGAGGTCCCCAGGACGCCGAGCAATTCGCCGTGCGGGCCCCGGTAGGGCGCCTTGGTCGTGAGGAAGGTCCGGGTGACGCCGGACGCCGACGTCGCGGCCTCCTCGAAGGTCTGGACCTCACCGCTCTCCATGACGCGGCGGTCCACGTCCCTGATGCCCCGGGCCGTCGGGGGGGCAAACACCACAGTGTCATCCCGGCCGAGCATGTCCTCGGGGGCCTGATCGGCGAGTCGCGCGGCGGCGGAGTTGACCAGCAGGTAGCGCCCCTGCCGGTCCTTGACGTAGACCGCCTGGGGGACACCCTCGACGACCGCGCGCAGTAGGGCGTGGCTTTCCTCGAGCGCGTCCTCGGCGCGGCTGCGTTCGGTGACGTCCTGGGACGCCGCGACTCCGCGGATCGGCTGGCCGTTTTCGCCGAAGGTCGCCTGTCCGCGTGAGTGGAGGACGCTGCCGATGCGGGCGAGGCGCTGGGCCTCGGCCCGGAGGGCCTCGCTGCGCCGCTC
>DATFNV010000310.1:0-36279 GCA_035266225.1 Gemmataceae bacterium | reverse complement strand
CGCGAGCCGTCCGGGCTAAAGGCCAGTCCGTTGATCTTGCCCACCGCGTCGCCGAAGCGGCGCGTCTCCTTGCCACTGCCTGGGTCGTACAGTCGCACCGTCTTGTCGGCCGCCGTCGCCAGCGTCTTGCCGTCCGGGTTGAAGGCCAGGTGGCGCACTCCAGCTACTGCCTCGATCTTTTTTAGCTCCTTGCCGGTGGCGGTGTCCCACAGGCGAACGGTCTTGTCGGAGCCGGAAGAGGCCAGCATCTTGCCGTCGGGAGAGAACGCGACCCCGGCGACGGATTTGTCATCCGCGGCAATGTGCAGCAAACTCCGGCCGATCTGCACGTCCCACAGCCCGATCTGCTTGTCGGACGTGGCCGTGGCTAGCGTCTTGCCGTCCGGGGCGAGAGCGAGGCCCGTAACCGACGAGTTGCTGTAATTGGCGCGCATCAGGAGCTTGCCGGTGGGCGCGTCGATCCAGCCAAAGGTTTGGTCGTCGGAGGCGACCACGCGACGGCCGTCCGCCGAAACGGCCACGCCATTCACCGCACCCCGTCCCAGGTCGATCTTCCACACGGTCTTCCCCGTGTTCACGTCCCACGTCTGGACGATGCCGTTGCTGTCGCCGGTGACCAGGCGCTTGCCGTCCGGCGAGAAGGCCAGTCCGCTGACCTTCTTGCCGACCGCGATTCGCGTCGCCTCTCGCCCGGTGGCCAGGTCGAAGACGCGCACGACCTTGTCGGCGCCGCCGGTCGCCACTTGCTTGCCGTCGGGCGAAACGGCACAAGCCAAGACCGTCCCCCGATGCGGCAGCGGCATCATCTCCGGCTCGCCGGCGCGGGCCGCCGGCGCCGCCAGGACAAGGGCCAGCGCGGGAATCAGGGATCGTCGCGACGAGAACATGGTGTGCCCCCCACAAGATGTTTAGCCGCCGCCCTCGGGGCGGCGCGGATTCCTCGTTTCGCGAATCGATAAATAGGCGGCGGCTAAACGGAAACCGGTGTGCGTCACTTCGTCGGGTTGACGATGCGCCCCAGGAACAGGACGTTGTCGGTGCGCGTGTCGCGGATGAGGAACAGGAACGGGTGGTCGGCCCGGAACTCCTGCAGCGACGGCGGCCCTCCCTTGTCGCCGACCGCGACGCCGGTGGCCGCGGCGGCCTCGGTCCCTTCCTCGTTGACGTCGATGAACGCCTTGTGGACCACGGCCGTGATCTGCAGCTCCGTGCTGCTGATCCCGGAGAAGTCGGCGCCCGGCCCGAACGCCTTCTTCATGCCCAGCGCCGACAGCTGGTCCTTCAACTCGAACTCCGACGTCGTCTTGAACTTCGGCAGACTGACGATGATCGCCGCCTCGCGCACCTTGCCCAGCCAGCCGGCGAGCTTTTCGGCCGTCAGCGACTTCTCCAGGTCGCCCAGGCCGGCGACCTTCTTGGGCAGCAGCACCACCATCGACAGCTCCTTGCCGGCGTAGGGCATCTCCAGCACCTGCAAAGTGCCGGCGTCAAGATACTTCAACTGGGCCGTCTGGTGCATCATCGGCGCCTTGATCTTGCCGTCGCCGACGTCGAACGACTCGTCGCGCGTCAGGTCCTTCTTGAACGGGCTGTTCCAGTCGCCCTTGAAGTAGATGGCGTTGGTCAGCACCAGGCGCGTGCCGGGGTTGAGGATGTCTGGCTTGAACAGCTCCTTGATCTTGTCGTGGGTCTGCTTCTCGACCCAGGCGTTGATCTGCTTGCGGGCCGCCTCGGTAGCGCCGGCGAAATTGACCTCATTGAGCCCGGCCCCGTAGTTGTCCCTGGTCAACTTGAGGAAGTCTTCCTTGAAGCCCAGGTCCGACTGACCCCACAAAGCGTTAGCGACACTGAGCTGATAGCCGCGCTTCCTGCCTTCGCCGTTCACTTGCTTGATCAACTCGGCGAAGGCGGGGTTCAGCTTGTCCGGCGGCAGCGTGAAGTGCAACGCCTTGGCCATTTCCGTGGCGGTGTCGCCGCGGGCGCCGACGTGAGTCATGGCCAGGGCGGTCGAGATGCTGTAGGGCGAGAAGAAGCGGTTGCCCTCCTTCTCGCGCAATTGGCCGTACAAATCGAAGGCGAACTCGTTGTTGCCTTTGACGACGGCAGCGACGTCGCCGTTCTTCGGCTCGGCCTTTTCCGCGGCCGGCAGCCCGAGCCCGGTCGCCAAGACGGCGACGGCCGCAATCACCACGATCTTTCGCATGGCTCCCCCTCGTGTTTCTGGGTCGTTTGGCAATTCCACCTCCCTGAAGACGAGAGAGACGGCCGCTGAGATTGCGCCGACCTGTGGGCGCGCCGGCCGGCGGACAGTATAGTTGTAGCCCGGAGACGAACGAACGCGAAGACGCCAGCGGCCAGTGATCCCCGGAGTCCCCATGACGCAGCCCGCGACCGCCGACAAGACCGCCCCCGCCGGCCTCGACACCGAATTCCGCCGCGGCCTCGGCCTTTTCGACGCCACGATGGTCGTCATCGGCTCGATGATCGGCTCGGGCATCTTCATCGTGTCCGCGGATATGGGCCGCCTGCTCGGCAGCCCCGGTTGGCTCCTCGTCGCCTGGGTCGTCACCGGCGTCCTCACCGTGACGGCGGCCCTCTCCTACGGCGAGTTGGCGGCGATGATGCCGCGCGCCGGCGGCCAGTACGTCTACCTTCGCGAGGCGTTTTCGCCGCTGTGCGGCTTCCTCTACGGCTGGACGCTGTTCCTGGTCATCCAGACCGGCACCATCGCGGCGGTCGGCGTCGCCTTCGCCAAGTTCCTCGGCGCCGTCTGGCCGGAGATCTCCCAGGAAACCTACCTCGTCGAGCCGTTCCGCGTGGGGGGCAATTACTACCTGTCGCTGTCCACGGCGCAGCTGGTCGGGGTCATCCTCATCGGCCTGCTCACGCTGACGAACGTCTTCGGCTTGCAATACGGCAAGTGGATTCAGAATGTCTTCACCACGGCGAAGACCGGGGCCCTGTTCGTCCTGATCGTCGCCTGTCTGCTGTTCGGCTGGCAGGCGAGCACCGTCGAGGTGAACTTCCATCACTTCTGGACGCCGCGCGATTACGAGGACGTCGAGGCGGGCGTCAACGTGACGACGGCGTTCGGCCTGCTGGTGGCGCTGTGCGTGGTGCAAACCGGATCGCTGTTCTCGTCGGACGCCTGGAACAACATCACCTTCGCCGCCGGCGAGGTGAAGGAGCCGCGGCGGACCATCCCGCGGGCGCTGGCGCTGGGCACGGCGACGGTCATCGCCCTGTACCTGCTGACGAACGTGGGCTACCTGGCGTCGCTCCCGTTCTACGCCATCCAGCAGGCGCCGGAAGACCGCGTCGGCACCGCGGCGCTGGAGGCGATCTCGTCGGGACGTTTCGGGAGCCAGGTGATGGCGGCGGCCATCATGATTTCGACGTTCGGCTGCGTCAACGGCCTGATCCTGGCGGGAGCGCGCGCCTACTACGCCATGGCGCGCGACGGCCTGTTCTTCCGCGCCGCGGGCCGGCTGAACGCCGCTGCGGTGCCGGCGTGGGGCCTGGTGCTGCAAGGCGTGTGGGCGGCGCTGCTGGTGCTGCCGCGCACCGCCCAGCGACCCGACCTGGGCCCGGCCGCCGCCGGCACCCTCGGAATGCTGGGCTCTCCCGGCGGAAACGCCCCCCTGCTGGCCGTCACGTCCTACGCGGCCGCCACGCAGGTCAAGTACGGCAACCTCTACGGCGACCTGCTCGATTACGTCATCTCCGCGGCCCTGATCTTCTACATCCTCACCATCGTCGGCATCTTCCTCCTGCGGCGGACCCGGCCCGATGCCGAGCGGCCGTACCGGGCGTTCGGCTACCCCGTCGTGCCGGCGCTGTACGTCGCCGGGGCGGGGCTGATCCTGGTGATGCTGTTCGTATTCCGGCCGGCGACGACATGGCCGGGACTGGTGATCGTGCTTCTCGGGCTGCCGGTGTACTTCCTCTGGCAACGGCGAGGCGCGCGATCCGTTTAGCGGCGGGTCGCAGACCCGCGCGGGTCTGCGACCCGCCGCTAAACGATGGTGCGGTCGCGATCACCGATACTCGTGGAACGGCACGCCCAGGACGACGCGCGTCCCCGCCGTGATTTCCGCGACGCCGTGCTTGACTGGCTGCAACCCGTGGACGCCGCCGATGGGCACGAGGCGGTCGCGCGTGCAGAACAGGATGGCGTCGCCGAGCCCGGCGGCGACCTCGCGGCGGCGCGACTTCGGCCGCTCCGGCACGTCGCGGAACAGGAAGTCGCCGCCCGTGAAGCCGTCGGCCGCCTGGTCGCGGCGCGGGCTGAGGACGACGGCCATCTGAATAGGGAAGAAGACGGACCCGCGCAGGTCGCGGTGTAGGGCGTTGAAGCCGCCGGGGCCGTAGCGCAGCAGGATCGGCGTCGGCGTCGTCTGTCCCGCCTCGCGGCACACCACCCGGAATGCCTCCCAGTTATCCGGATAACGCTCCGCCTCGCGCAGCAATTCCTGCCAGCGGTTGGCGACGCGCGCGAGGTGCGGGTAGACGGCCCGGCGGAGCCCCTCGACGACTTCGGGCACCGGCGGGCGGAAGTAGCGGTACATCCCGCGGCCGAAGGTCGGCTGGTCCATCTCGACCGTCTTCGCGAACAACTCGTCGCGCTCGAACAGGCCGCGCAGGCCAGCACAGGTCTCCCGGTCCATCAGTTCGCGGATCAATACGCAGCCTTCGCGGGTCAGGGCCTCACCGAGCGCGTCCCAGTCGAGCACATCGGCCCGGGCCGGCCAATCGACGGTGGGAAGATCGAGCGGCGGCGCCGGCGCGGGACTCGCGACCTCGGCTTCGGCAGGGGATTGCGGTCGGCCCAGGGTTTCGTCGGCGGCCAGGGCCCGGTACGCTTCCAGTTTCTCGAGGTAGCCTGCGTTGCCCGGGGCGTGGGTCACGGCCTTCTCTTGGAGGCGGACCGCCTGTTCGAGCCAGCCGCGCTTCGCCCGCAGTGCCGCCAGGTGGGCGTACGCCTCGGCGAAGGTCGGCACCAGGCGTAGGGCGTTGCGGAACGACTTTTCGGCCTCGTCTTCCTTGCCGCGCAGGACGAGGATGGCCCCCTGGTCGCTCCAGAAGACGGGGTTGTCCTGCTGCACCAGGACCGCACGGCGGATGATCTTCTCGGCGAGGTCGAGGTTGCCATCCGCCACAGCCTGCCACGCTTCCTCGGCGAGCTTGCGGGCGCGGCGGCGCTCCTTCTCTTTCTGCTTCTTGAGATTCATACGATCTTCCTGCGAACACCTGCCACGGGCGCAGGCGCGGACCATCGAACGGGACAGGAAAACAAAGGAACGGGGCTGGTCCCGCGACGGACGGCGGGACGGATCCGTTAACTCAGGAAGATCGCGACGAGCAGGGTCATGTCAAGATTCTACCGCGGGTCGCGGCGCCCGGCCAAGGGCGGAAAAACCCTGGACAGATTGGGGCCGCTTCGGTCAGGATAGACGCAGAACAGCAGGAAGAGGTTCGGGCCAGATCCCCATTCCCCTTCAACGTGAAACGCCGCTGGTTGTGCTTCGCGACGGAGGGCCTTGGGGCTACAATCCAATCGTTCGGGAGCATCGGTGAGTTCGATCTCTGCTGCCGCTCACCAATTGCTTCTCCTGGGGCAGCAAAGCGAGCCGGTTCGACGATGAGTATTCCATCAGATATTATGGAGTGGGCACGGCGTCAGTTCAGCGAGGAAGAGATCGTTGCCGGCCTTCGCGAAATAAGACAGACCGGTGGTCTCGAGCTCCGGGATTTCGTCCAGGAACTCGAAGAGGCAGCTGCCCCCGATGAGTGAGCCGTCCGCCGCCGGAACAGGTTTCCGTCGTCCTCTGGGGTGTCAACCTCTCGTCGCCACCGCGAACAATCCCCGGCACCCCAGCCGGAACGCCTCCAGCTCCGCCGAGCCGTATCCCTCGACACTCCCGAAGCCAGCCTCGGTCAGCATTCGGCAGAAGGCCCGGTAAGTGTACACCTGCTGGAATCCGGATTTCTTCTCGACGCGGCCCTCTCGGATGAACGTGAAGTCCATCTCGAGCCGCCCCTGGACGTGGTCGTAGCGGTTCTGGATCAGGAACAGAATGTCTCCCACGGGGACCCAGAAACGCTCCTTGAGGGTCGGCAGGAGGCATTCCGCGATGGCCCCGTTATCGACGGCGAAGCGGCCGCCCGGCTTCAGGGCCCGCGCCACTGCCTGGAAAAACGCGGCGGTGGCGTCGTCGTCGAGGCCGCCGAGGCTGTTGCCGACGCAGTAGGCGCCGTCGAACTCCGCTTGCCAGGGGAGATCCTGCATGGGCCGTTGTTCCCAGGTGATCGGCAGCTGTCGTTCCGCGGCCCGGGAGCGGGCCACGGCCAGGAACTCCGTCGAGATGTCCAAGCCGGTCAGTTGATAGCCGCGCTCGGCCAGTCCCATGCAATGGCGGCCGCCGCCGCAAGCCACATCAAGGACTTTCGCCCCCGCCGGCAAGCGCAGCACCTTCTCCAACGAATCGACCTCCAGGCGCGTGTGCGGCTCGCCCATCGCCTGCAACCACAAATCGACGAACATCCCGGTGAAGAACGATTGGGCCCAGCTGCTTTGCGCGCTCATGATCGTCCCCCGGTCGGACCCGTTGCTACTTGAGCAGCGGGTTGGTGTCGCTCATCTTGTAGGTGGTCTTCTGCGTCTGGTTCAGGTGAACCTTGCTCTCCTGTCCGGCGATGTCGATGGTGAACTCCCCTTCGAGGTTCATCCCCATCTCGGCACTGTGCAGGCGGCCCTTCGCCGGGTCGAAGAGGACGGGCGATCATTCCGACGCCAACGGATAGCCTTTCTCTTTCCAGCCGCGATGGCCGCCGTCCATCGACCAGACGTTGGTGTAACCCATCTTCTGGAGGTTATCCGCGGCCAGGGCCGAGCGGAAGCCCCCGCCGCAATAAAGGACGATCTCGGCGCCGGTGTCGGGCGCGCGCTCCTCGACGTCGCGCTCGAGGATCCCCTTGCCGAGGTGGACCGCGCCCGGCAGGTGATCCTTGTTCCACTCGCTCTCCTCGCGCACGTCGATGAGCAGGAACCTGTCGCCGCGGTCCAGCTTCGCCTTCACGTCGGCGACGGTCAACTCCCGGACGCGCGACTTGGCCTCCTCGACGATCTTCAGGAAGCGCGGGGAATGGTGCTTGGCCATGAATGAGACTCCGGAAAGCCGCTTGCGGCTTAGCGTTCGCGTCCCAAGGGGTACGCGAACGCTAAGCCGCAAGCGGCCAAGGATTACAGCACCCCCAGCAGCAACTCGGTCACGAGTTGGTCGAGGCGCTCGTAGGGCAGCCGCCGCGCCGCCAGCTTGTCCGGGTCGAACGTCATCCCCTTGAGCTTCGCGGCCTGGTCCTTGCTGAAGCGCCCCATGAGCCCCTTCAGCTCGGGGCTGGCCCCATGAATCTCCCTCAGCAGATCCTGAATTTCCTTGTTGTCGTTGAACTGGCGCACCTTTTCCTGCATGATCTTGTAGGTGCGCATGTTCCGCCCCACGAAGTCCCACGGGTCGGACTCGGTGCGGTACGAGTGGGCGTCGAAGCCGATCGTGCCCTGGTAGTTGTGGTCCGACAGCAGCTTCGCCGTGAAGAACGCCTCCTTCAGCTCGTCGCTGCCGAAGGCCAGGTCCTGGTCGAAGCGCAGCGGCTTCTGGCCGTTGAGGTGGATGTCGAAGAGCTTGCCGGCGTCCAGCGCCTGGGCGAACTCGTGATAGGGATTCAGGCCGGCCATCTTGACGTGGGCCGTCTCCGGGTTGACGCCGACCATGTCGGGGTGGTCGAGCGTCGCGATGAAGGCCAGCATGCTGCCGACCGTCGGCAGGTACAGGTCGCCGCGCGGCTCGTTGGGCTTCGGCTCCAGGGCGAACTTGACGTCGTAGTCCTGGCTGAGGACGTACTCGCACAGGAAGTTGATCGATTCGCGGAACCACTTCGTCGTGTCGATCGGGTCCTTGCTGGCGTCCACCTCGACACCTTCGCGGCCGCCCCAGAAGACGAACACGTGCGTGTCGAGGTCGGCGGCGATGTCGAGGCAATTCATGACCTTCTGCGTGGCCAGGGCGCGGACGGCGGGGTCGGTGCTGGTGAAGGCGCCGTCCTTGAAGACGGGGTGATAGAAGAGGTTCGTGGTCGCCATCGTGGCCTTGATGCCGGTGTCGGCCATCACCTTCTTGACGTCGCGCAGGATGCCGTCGCGCTGCGCCGCCGAGGCGCCGAAGGGGATGATATCGTTGTCGTGGAACTCGAAGCCGTAGCAGTTGCGCTGCGCCAGCCCCTTGATGGCGTCGATGGCCTTCAACTCGGGGCGCGTCTGGTCGCCGAAGGGGTCGCGGCCGCGGTTCTGGAGGCACCAGATGCCGAAGGCGAACCGGTCCTCGGGCGTCGGGGCGTAGAAATGCGATGGCATGGTGTCAGCTTCCCTTGGGTGTCGTGTCGGGCGCCGCGGCCTGCTGTCGCTCGGCCTCGGCGCGGCGAAAACGTCGCAGAACGACATAAGCCTCGACCCCTCCGAGCAGCAGACCGCCGGCGATGAGCCACGGCGCGTACGCCCGCCAGAGGTAATAGGGGTTCAGCGGCAGCTTGCCGCTCTTCTCCAGCGGCGTCTCGGGGGTGACCGTGACGCACCACACGACCAGCAGCGCCAGCAACCCCGCGAGGCCGATGCCGACCCAGATCAGGTAGGCGCGCTTCGTCAGCGAGAACAGCCCGTAGAGCTTGATGCGAACCGGGGGTTGCATGGCGAACGCTAAGCCGCAAGCGGCCTACCTCGTCGCGGCCAGCGCCGGCTTCGCCTCCCTGACGGCCTGGAGGATCGCCTGCAGGAAGGCCGGCAAGTCGTCGGGCTTGCGGCTGGTGATCAGGTTGCCGTCGCGCATCACCTCGGCGTCCACGTAGGTCGCGCCGGCGTTGCTCACGTCGTCTTTGATGGCGAAGAAGCACGTCGCCCGCCGCCCCTTCAGCGCCTGCGTCGAGCACAGGACCCACGGCCCGTGGCAGATCGCCGCCACGACCTTGCCCTGCTCGGCCATCGTGCCGGCCAGTTTCAGGATCGCCTCGCTACGGCGCAGGAAGTCCGGGGCGAAGCCGCCGGGGATCACCAGTAGGTCGAAGTCGTCGGCCGACACGTCGCGAGCCGCCTTGTCGCTCTTGGCGGGGTAGCCGAGCTTGCTGGGGTAGGTCTGGCCCGCCTCGGGGCCGACCAGCGTCACCTTGCAGCCGGCCTCGCGCAGCCGGTAAACCGGATACCAGACCTCCATCTCCTGGTACTGCTGCTCGACCAGCACCGCGGCGCGCTTGCCATCCAGTTCACGCATGAGGGAGTCTCCTTGGGGTAAGCCGCTTGCGGCTTCGCAGCTCCTGCGAAGCCGCAAGCGACTTGGTGGCGGACATTCTACCCGTTCTGCTTGCACCACGCTATCGTCTGGGCCATTCCCTGGTCGAACGTAAAGCGCGGCCGATATCCCAGCTCGCGCTTCGCCTTCTCGATGCTGAAATCGAGGTTCAGCAGGAGGAACTTGTACTGCGCCGGCGGCAGCAGTCCCTCGCGCCCCTTGCGCGCCGCCCGCATCCCCTGCCAGCGCAGCAAGCGAACGATCAGGCCCGCCAGCCAGCGCGGCAAGCGCTGGTGCGGCGGGGGCAGGTGGAGGCCGCCGCAAACCGCTTCAAAGAAGCGCTGCCGCGTCACCGTCTCGCCGTCGGTCAGGTTGTACACCTGGCCGACCGCGGTGGGGGCCTCGGCGGCAAGGAAGACCGCTTCGACGAGGTTGCCGACGTAGATGGTGTTCAGCAGCCGCTGGTCGCCGCCGAGGTAATGCGCCTTCCCCGCGGCCAAACGCTGGAGGAGCTTCGGCATCACCGTGCGGTCGCGTGGGCCATAGACGAAGCCGGGGCGCAGCACGACGACCGGCACGCCGTACTCGCGCTGGTATTGCAGCGCCAGCTTCTCCGACTCGACCTTCGTTTGCGTGTAGCCATCGACGTGCCGCTCGGGCAGCGGCTCGCTCTCGTCGGTGCCGTGGTGGTGGCGGGCCTCGTAAACGCCGAGGCTGCTCAGGTGAATGAAGCGCCGCAGAGGCCCGCCCTTTACCGCGTCGAGCAGGGTGCGCAGCGCCTCGACGTTGACGGCGCGGTACTCCTCGACCGGCCCGCGGTCGCCGACCTTGGCCGCACAGTGAAAGACGAGATCGACGCCGTCGGCGGCCTTGCGGACCGCGGCCGCGTCCGTGAGGTCGCCGCGGCACACCTCGACGCCGAGGCGGTCGAGCAGGGCGGTGTCGCCGCCGGGACGGGCCAGGGTGCGCACGGCCAGGCCGCGCGCCCGGGACGCCTCGGCGAGGTGGCCGCCCACGAAGCCGGTGGCGCCGGTGATCAGACAGGTCGAAGGCATCGCGTTCCCACAGAAGAGGGTGGCGCCAGGATCGCACCTTTTTTCTTCGGAGAAACGCGGGGAAATGACAAGGGGCTAGGCAGGCCGCGCCACCTGGCTCAGGCGCAGGGAGCGCCGGCAGGACGGGCACGACGCCGGCTGGCCGAGAGCCCCGTTGGGCAGCTCGAAGGCATGGCGGCAGCGCGGACAGGTACAGGCGTAGGTGTGCGTCAGGGGGGGGCCGCCGAACAGCCGCCGCCAGCGGCTTGCCGTCGGCCGCGTCGTCTGCGTCGGCGTCACCAGGAGCGCCGCCGCCTCGAGGCCGTCCACCGCCAGGAAGCTCACCCGGCCGTCCTCACCGCCCAGGGCGATCGCGCCGCCGTCCGGCGCCAGCTCGGCGCACTGCACCGCCCGGCGGGTCAGCAGTTCCTGGCGCTCGCCCAGGTCGGGCAGGGAGTGCAGCACGACTCGGCCGTGGTTGTCGATGGTCACCAGCGACTCGCCGTCGGGTAGGAAGAAGCACCCCCGCACCTCACCGCCGAGGCAGGCCGAGCGCGCCGCCCTCTCGGTTCGCAGGTCCCAAAGCATCAGGACGCGGTCGCGCGCCCCGGTCGCCCCCCACAGGCCGTCCGGGGCGATGGCCCCGGCGGTCACGCGGTCCCTGTGCCCCTTCAGCGTCGCCGCCGCCTGTCCGCGGGCCAGGTCCCAGACGCGGGCGGTGCGGTCGTGCGACCACGAAAAGAGATGGCCGCCGTCGGGGGTGAAGCGGCAGCCGCCGACGATGTCGTCGTGGCCGACCAGCACCCGGCCGTCATGGTCGCGCACCTGGTTCCACACGCCGATGCAGCGGTCCCACGATGCCGTCGTCAGCTCCTGGGCGTTGGGCGAAAAGAGGATCATCGAGATAGGTCGAGTGTGCGCCAGCACCGCCGACAGCTGCCGGTGCGTCGCCGGGTCCCACGACGACAGCATCCCGTCCAGGGCCCCGGAGAGCCACTGCTTGCCGTCGGGCGAGACGGCGCAGGCGGACAGGGCCTTGGGCGAGGCGTGCAGGGCGGTCACCTGGGCGCCGCTGCTGACCTCCCACAGCCGCAGGTGGCCGTCCCACCCCGCCGACAGGACGAAGCCGCCGTCCGGCGCGAACGCCACCGAGAAGACCTCGCCGCCGTGGCCGCCGGTGTCCGTCCCTCCCGTCATGAGGCGCAACTGTGGCACGACCCGCCCCCCGAAACCACGGCGCACGGTCGCAAACTCGGGGGAGGCGCGGCCGGCGCCGGCGCTCACGCCCCGTCTGAATCATAGCTCCCGATCAGCCCGCCCGTAACCGCAAGGATCCCGCTTGCAGCGTCGGGAAAGTCAGCCACCCAGTTCGAGCCGGCAGCAACCGAGGTCGATGACGTCGGTCGGTTGTCCGCTCTCCCGGGGCCGGAAGACGTCGGGGTGCAGCGAGTAGACGACGAACTTGCCCTGCTTTTCGTCCCGCACCAACCCGGCGTGGCGAAGGACGCCGAGGTGGTGCGAGACGTTGGCGATCTCGGAGCCGAGCAGGTCGGATAGGGTAGTGACGTTCTTGGGTCCGTCCGTCAGGCACTGGATGATCTTCAGGCGCTCGGGGTCGGCCAGCGCCTTCAGACGGCGGGCGCACTCGGTGGACTGCAGCTCGTCTTGCATAGCAACGTGGCCCGTGGGAAAGGCGTTCAGGCGCCCGCGAGAAGCGCACTGCTAGCATAAATCTTCCGCACGGCCGCCGCAACCTCACTCACGTCCGTCGCGGTCCCCAGCAGCACCGGATGATGCAAGACGACAACCCCGCGGTGGGCGAGGTCGGCCTCGCTCAGGTCTCCGCCGCGGCGGAAGCGACTCGGCGAACGACCCGCGTGCAGCGCCCGAAACCCCTCGTCGAAGGCGATCCCCTCCGCCCGCAGCGCCGCGACGAAGCGCTGCCGGCTGAGGCCGAACGCGGCCTCGTCGTACTGGAAGCCGACCTTGTAATACGCCGGCCGTATGGAGTCGGGCCGGTCGATGGCAAAGGGACGCAGGCCGGGTACGTCGCGCAGCCCTTCGCTGAGACGGGCAACATTCGCCAGGCGCCAGAGCGTGCGGTTGTCGAGTTTGTCGATCTGCGGCAGCAGTGCCGCCGCTTGCAGCTCCGACAGCGGGCAGACGACGTTGCCGCGCGTCTGGAAGAGGCGGGCGCGCTGATGCACCTCGGCATGGGGTGTGAGGATCGCCCCGCCGCGGCCGGCGGTGAGCAGTTTCGACCCGCCGAAGCTCAGGATGCTCACGTCGCCCCACGTCCCGGCGCGCCGCCCATCGACCCACGCGCCCGGACACTGAGCCGCGTCCTCGATGACGCGCAGGCCGCGCTGCTCCGCGAAGGCCATCAGCCGGGCCATCGGCACCATGCCGCCGTGCAAGTGCGAGGCGATGACGACCTTCGTGGCCGGGGCGACCGCCTCGGGCAACCGGTCGAGCGACACCTGCCAACTCGCCGGGTCGAGATCGACCAGCACCGGCGTGGCGCCGACGGCGTGAACATCGAGGAAGTTGCCGGGGTAGTCGTAGGCCGACAGGATCACCTCGTCGCCGGGGCCGACCTTCAGCGCCCGCAGCGCCAGCTCCACGGCAAACGTGCCGCTGCCGCACGCCAGGGCGTAGCCGACGCCGTGATACTCGGCGAGCCGTTCTTCAAGGCGGGCAACGTAGGCGCCGGCGTATTTCCCCCATGACCCGTCCGCGTAGGCATCTTGCAGCGAGCGCAGCACGTCGTCGTCGGGCGGCGGCCAGTCGGGCGGGCCCTGCGGCCGCACCGGGGGACCGCCGAGCAGAGCGGGCAGAGAATCGTCAGCGCTGTTCATGAGGAGACATGCGCCAGGCGCGGATGGCGGCCCCTTGATGGCGATGCGGTCATGGATCTTGTTATTCGCTCGGCCCATCTGGCCGCCGGTGGGCAAGTAGACCCGTCGCCGTCGGCGGGCGCCCTTGACCATCCGAGGCATGACGAATCGCGCCCCAATCGATGGCCGCTACCCAGCAGTGTTCTGCTTCCGAAAAGGAGACGACGCCATCGGCCAGCAATTCATCCAACTGGCCCTTGTCGTCCAGATCATCCGCGTACAGAGTGAGGACCAGTCCCTCGCGCAACGGGACTTGCTGCTGCGCGAGGTCTTCTATAGTTCCAATGCAGTTCAACCGAATACGGCCCTGGGAGTCGGCGTTGTGGAAGTCCGCGTAGATCCTTGGCTTCACCATGCTCACTCTCGTTTCCTCACGGATTCTTGGCGGGATTGGGGATGGTCGGTGTGAGCAAGCGACTGGCCTCTTCAGGGCTCAACCCGACTACGGTCGCGTGATGCGGGCTGCGGCCCGAGGTTCGCACCACATCACCCCCCAGCCGCACGGATCGCACCCACCGTAGTCACGCCTACCTGGCCGTGGGGAATGGCCCCTGCCAACTCCTCCACGGATAACCCTTCCGCGCATTCGACCGAGGCACCGGCCACCCCGCTCGGGTGAGTGTGCGTCCCGCGCCGTAGGTCTTCCGGCTGATTGCGCCCGCCCCGGACCACAAGGGCTTCGTCCGGAATCCTTCCCGCCACTGCTATGCTCCCTTGCAATTCCTGGTCCGGCCTTCCTCAGCCCGCGATCACATCGCTTCCCCATCCTACCGGCAAGCAGTCGTTTCAAGCAATCGCTTTGGCGCCGACCCTCGGACCGCACGCATTTCACGATCGGTACGGGAGTCAGCCCGTCAACCCTGCCCAACGGCGGTTCATTGTTTGCCCGCCCGCTGCGCCAGCAGGAACGCCATCAGGTTGTTGAAGTCGGCCTCGGCCACCTGGTCGGCGAAGTTGGCGGGCATCGGCGACAGCTGCGACACGATTCGTTCTTCGACCCCTTTCTTCGGCACGCGCACCTCCTTGCCCTGCGCGTCGGCGAGGACGAACACCTCGCCCTCCTCCTTCAGCAGTAGCCCGGAGACGACCTGTCCGTTCTTCAGGTTGAGGGTCGTCAGCCGGAACGCCTGATCGACGTTGCGGTTGGGGTCGAGCACGTCTTCGAGCAGGCGGTCGAGGCCGCGAATACCGATGCCGTCGAGTTGTGGGCCGAGTTTCGCGCCCTTGCCGGCGAGTTGGTGGCAGGCGCTGCAGTGCTTCTCGAACACTTTCGCCCCGAGGGCGGCGTCCGGCTTGCCGGCGGCGAAGGCGGCGCGGCGCTTGCCGAGCAATTCCTGCACGCGCTGGTCGGCCGGCGGCAGTCCCTTCGTCAGCTTGGCCGCGCGCTCCACCACGCCGGGGAAGCTGCTGCGCGACAGGCGCGGCTCGATGCCCGGCTCGCGCAGCAGCCGCGGCGACGCCTTGCCGGCCATGATGGCGTCGAGGAGCCCGTCGGTCCCCTCGCGGCTGCCGAGCATGTCGTTGGCCATGACCGTCTGCAGCGGCGCCGGCGCCGACGGCAACGCCGCGACGAGTTGCGCCAGGGCCTCCGGCCGGTTGAGGCGGGCCAGGATGCCCGACGCCTGCTGCCGCAGGCCAATCGGCTCGCCGGCGTCAGCAAGGATCTGACCGAGCAACCCGAGGTGCTTCACCGGGTCGATGGCGACGAGGCTGTTGAGCGCGGCCACACGCTGGTTTTCCGGCGATTTCAGCGATCCGGCGAGGGCGATGAGCTGGGCCTGGGCGTCGGCCAGGCGCAGCGATCCGGCCAGGCTGATCCCGGCCGTCACCTCGTTCGGGTTCAACGACGCCAGCAGGCGCTGTGCCAGGCTGGTCGCCCACAGCCGCGCCTCGTCGCTCAGCGCGCCGCCGCGCTCCTGCGTCCCCTGCTCGAGGGCGCGGAAAAGGCGAAACTGCTGCTCCGGCGCCGTCACGTCCTGGCGCAGCAGGGCAAGCAGGCCGGCGGTGGTCGCTTTCGTGCCGTAGCGGGCGACGTGGCGGACGACGGTGAGGCCGGCGTCTCCCTGCGGCGGCTTGCCCTTCATCGACACCAGCAGGAACGCGGCCGCCTCGGGGCTCGGCACGCCCAGCGCCACGTCGGCGACGGCGGCGTGGCGGTCCACGGGCAGTGTGGCGACCGTCTTCCACGCACCGGCCGGGCGCAGGTTGTCGCGCAGGGCCATGCGCACGACGTGGACCAGGTGCGTGTCGTCCGCCGGCGCCGCGCGCCGCAGGTCGAGCAGCGGCAGCAGGTTTTCCGGAGCGGGGTACCGGCCGAGCGCGTCGGCAGCGGCCCGCTTCACGAACGGGTCGGGATCCTTCAGCGCCGCAAGCGCCAACCCGTGCAGCGCCGGTGTCAGCTTGCCGCGCTCCCCGATGACGTGCAGGGCGTGGACGCGGACGCCGCGATCGATGTCCTCGGCGGCGGCGGTCAGCGTCTTGTCGTCCAGTGCCCCGGTGCGCTCCAACACCCACAGCCCATGCACGCGCTGGAACGGCGGCGAGTCGGGCCACATCACTGCCTTGACCGCCTCGGCCCCCGCCGGGCCGCGCCCCACGAGCTGGTTCGTGGCCAGGGTCCGCACGGCCAGATTGGGATGTGCCAGGTCGGCGACGAGGGTTTTCACGCCCAACTTCGTCAGGTCGGGCGACGGGTCGAGCGGCTTGATCTTGCCGTCGGCACCGCGACAGACGATGCGCCAGATGCGGCCGCGCTCGCGGTCGCGGCCGGGGTGCGTCAGCGGCACCTCGTAATGGCCGATGATGCGGTTGTAGAAGTCGGCCACGTACAGCGCCCCGTCCGGCCCGAGCGTGACCGCCACCGGCCGGAACCACGGATCGTCGCAGCGCAGGAAGTCGGCCTTCGTTGCCCGCGGGCTGGAGCCGTGCCACTCCAGGCGGAACTGGTTGACGCGGTTGGTGACCACGTCGCCGATGTAGGCCGCGTCGCGGTAGGCCGGCGGGTAGTAGTCGGCCGCGTAGTAGGCGATGCCGGCGATGGCCGTCGAGTCGTCGTAACGCGAGATCGTCTCCGGACCGAAGCCGAGGCCGTCGTCCGGCTTGCCGAAGCTCGGGTAGTAGGCGCCGCGCAGGAGTTGATAGATCGGCTGACTGTGGCAGTCGCAGGAATAGAGGTTGCCGAGCGCGTCGAAACAGAGGCCGAACGGGTTGACCTGGCCCCAGGTCCACTGCTCCAGGTGCGCGCCGTCGGGGCGCATGCGGTAGGTGTTGCCCGACTGCATGGTGATCGGCCGGCCGTCGGCCCCCTTGACGGTCGAGGAGTTGCTGAAGCCGTGGCAGGCATACACCCAGCCGTCGAAGCCCCAGGTGAACGAGTTGGTCATGCCGTGCGTGTCGGCGAAGCCGTAACTGGCGTAAAAGACCTCGCGCCGGTCAGCCTTGCCGTCGCCGTCCGTATCGGTCATACGGGAGACGTTCGGGATGTCGAGGACGAGGGCGCTGTCGCCCTTGCCGCCGACCGAGACCGGGAGCACGCCAATGGGGATATTGAGGCCGTCGGCGAAGGTGGTGATCTTGCGCGCCCGGCCGTCCTCGCCGAAGTCTTCGAGGACCTTCACGGCGTCGCGGCCGCGGGTGCCTCGGGCGGCGAAGGGGTACTCGACGGTTTCGCTTACCCACAGTCGGCCGCGGGCGTCGAAGGCCATGTTGAGCGGCTTGTGGACGTCTGGCTCGGCGGCGACGAGCTGCATCTCGAAGCCGGGCGGCAGGCGGAACGTCTTCAGCTCCTCGGCCGGACTCTTCGGGTCGGTGGGGGCGATGTGGCCGGCGTAGGGGTCGCCCTTGTTCTGCGACAGGCCGGGGACGGCGAGGAGGGCGAGGGTCAGGCCGGCGGCGAGCAGGGCCAGGTGCGGCAGCCGGCGAATGGTCGGTACAAGGGAAGGAATGGTCATGGTCCCTGGAGAGATCGAGGAAGCGCGGGGGCGGGTACGGTTTCCTCTATCCTACAACGCCGGGGCCGACGGGCCAGCGTCGGACGGGTCGCCGTCAGTCGCGACCTCGCGGACGCGCACCAGGGGCAGACCCCGTTCCGCCGCCCACGCTTCCCACTCCTCCGCGGTCCTCGCCAGAAACGCCTGCCGCAAGCCGGCGCGGTCGGGCGCCGTGAGAGCCATTTCCGCGATCAATTTCTCCCAGAAGTGTACTTCCAGTGCGGCCACGGCGACCCAGCCCTCGCGGGCGCGGTAGAGGTTGTAGCCGGGGTGGGCCCCCCCCAGGAGGCCGTCGGGCGTCGTCAGTCCGTGCCGCCAGGGGGCGGCGAATTCTTCCGCGGTCTGCGCCAGGCTGACCTCGGCGTACTGCGCCCCCTGGCCGCGCTCGCGCGCCAGCAGCAGGGCGAGCGCCGCCGAGACGACCTGTTCGGCCCCGGCCAGGTCGGCGAGGCAGGTCCGCGGCAGGCGCGGCGGGTCGAGCAGGCCGGCCCGGGCCTGGTACGTCAAGTCGTGGCCCGGCAGGTCCTGGTGCGGAGATGGGTAGCCGACGATCGCGACCTGGCAAACGCGAGGATGACGGGCGTGCAGCGCCGGCCAGTCCAGCCCCAGGCGCCGCAGCCCCGCCGGTCGCGTGGAGGTGATGAGCAGGTCGCAGCAGGCGAGGCGCTCTTCAAGCTGCCGGCGGCCCTCGTCCGCCTTGAGATCGAGCGTCAGGACGGTCTGTCCACGGTGGAGTTGTTCGTACCACTCCGGCCGGGCGCGGGCCAGGGCATCGCCGCCGGGAGGCTCGACTTTCACCACCGTCGCCCCCAGATCGCGGAGACGAGCGACGGCCCACGGCCCCGGCAGGTTGACGGCCAACGTCAAGACAGCAACGCCGTCCATCGGCCTCATGGCGGACCCCTGCAGCCGCTTGCGGCTTCGCCGGTTCGAGGTGCGAAGCCGCAAGCGGCTATTTGATGAAGTCGAGCAGGCTTTGGCTGAACATCTTCGCCGTCGTGTCGAGCGTCGCCTGGAGCAGGTTCTGCTGCGCTTGCAGCTCGGTCACCACGCTGGCCATGTCGGCGCTCTGGATGTTGCCGGACAACTGCTTCGTCTGCAGCTGCACACTTTGGAGCTGGCTTTGCAATCCGCTGAGGTTTTGCAAACTCGCCGACTGCTGGCCGGCCACGCGCAGGACGTTGTCGCTCACCGTGCTCAGCGGGCCGAGGCTATTCGAGAGCGCCTGCATCTGGTCCGGCGAGCTGAGGTTCTGCGTGTTGAGGAGGTCATCTCGCAGCCCCGCCAGCACCTGGAAGGCGTTCTGGGAGCCGGCCGAAGGCGGCTGGAAGACCTCGCTGCCGGTGTAGAACGTGTCCACGGCCTGCGACGAGCCGACCGGCACGCTCGCCCTGTCGGTGCCGCCGACGTAGTTGACGTTCCCCGAGGCGTCGGTGACGAACGGGGGAGTGCTGCTTTTGGTCCCGCCGAAGATGTATTGGCCGTTGTTCTGCGTGTTGGCGGCGGTCACCAGTTGCTGGAGCAGCGCGTTGACCTGGTCGCCGAGGGAGCTGAGGGAGTTGGCGTCGTTGCCCGAGTTGGTCCCTTCGATGGCCAGCTGCTTCGCCTGCGTGAGGATGTTGTTGACGTTTTGCAGGGTCGAGACGCCGACGTTGAGCGTGTCCGTGGCCGTGTTGATGTTGGCCAGGTCGGTGTTGAAATTCGCGTCCTGGCTGTTGTAGTTGATGACGGCGACGGAGCCGAGCGGGTCGTCGTCGGGCGTCAGGATGCGGTTGCCCGAGGACGCCTCCGCCTGGAGGTGGGTCAGGGCAGTGGTCTGCTGCTGCTCGTAGTAAACCGACGTATTGACCATCGATTGCAGCGAAATGCGGAGGTTCATGATTCGATCCGGGGGGTAACTTGGGGTGCAGGATTGTCGCCAAAGCCTCCCCTCGCCCCCGTACTCGGGGGCGAGGGGCTTCACGGGCGGCCGCTCAACCGGTGCTGCTGACCGGGATAATTCCCATCAGCGTGGTGAGGGTCTGGTTGACGACGTTGATGTACTCCGAAGCCATCTGGAACGAGCGCTGGTACTGGAGCAGGTTCGTCAGCTCCTCGTTGGTATCGACGCCGGAGACCGATTGCTGCTGGGAGGAGAGCTGCTGCCCCAGCGTCTGCTGCGCGGTCTGCTGGTTGGTCAGATCCTGGACGCGCACGCCCACGTCGCCGACGGTGGCGGCGAAATACTGGCCCACCGACTGCGTTCCGTTGGCCAGCGTCTGGGCGTTCTGCAGGTTGGCGATCTTCGTGAAGTTCGAGCCGTCGCCGGTGTCGCCGTTGCGCGAGCCGCTCAGCAATTCGGGGTGGGCTAGCAGGTCGGAGCGGATGCCGAGGGTGGCGGCACTGGAGCCGGTGAACAGCGTGTTGAGGCCGAGCCCGGTCAGCAGGTTGCCGGTGTCGGGGTTGGCGGTGACCGGCACCTGGAACGACTCGGTGCCGGCCAGCGTCCCGGCGCCGACGCTCGCCGTCACGCCGTTGACCGCCGACAGCACCGTCCCCGCCTGGTAGCCCTGGCCGATGTTGAACGAGCCGAGCAGGTCGTTGTTGCCGTCGAACGCCTGCAGCGTCAGGCCGGCCGTCACGCCGACGGTGCCGCTGCCGGACACCTTGAAGGTGTAGGTGTCGTTGGTGGTGCCGGTGTAGCTGCCGCTGACCTGGAAGGCGATATTCCCGGGGTTCCCCTGGACGTTGGTCGGCGCCGACGGTATCTGGCCGGCGAAGTCGAAGGCGTAGCCGTTGGCCGCCGTCACCTGCAGCGTGTTGCTCGCCGGGTTCACCGACGCCGTCAGGTTCGGGACCGCGCTGATAGCCGTGGCCACGTCGTTGAGGCTCATCGTCGTCGGGTCGATGGGCACCTGGTAGAGGGTGCGGGTGCCGGCGTTGGCGCCGGTCGTCTGGGTGACGGAGATGGCCAGGGTGCCGGCCGTGGGCGGGAAGGCGAGGCCGGCCTGGCTTAGGGGCACGGTCGGGCCGCTGACGCCGCGGCTGCCGCTGGCGCTGGTCAGCGGCCCGGTCAGGGCGATGCCGGTCGCCTGCGCCTCATCGACGCCCTGCACCAGCGCCGCCGTCAGTGTGTCGAGTTGCGAGCTAACCTGCGACAAGTCGCCGTTGCGCACCTGCAAGAGGCCGGCCGCCTGGCCCCCGGTGACGACGAGGCCCTCCGACGACTTGTCGGCGCGCACCAGCACCGCCTGGTCGTTCGCGCCGACCTGGTACTGGAGATTGAGGCTCTGCGTGCCGGCGACGATGGGGGCGCCGGCCGACATCACCGTGACCTGGTTGAGGTTCGTCGGGATGACGCGCACGTCGATGAGCTGCGACAGGTTCGAGATGACCTGGTCGCGCTGATCGAGCAGGTCGTTGGGCTTCTGGCCACTGGCGGTGGCCGTCTCGATCTGACTGTTGAGGGAAGCGATCTGCTGCGCGTCGTTGTTGATGTTATCGACGAGGTCGGCGCCGGTCTGGTTGAGGTTCTCGTTCATGGTCAGCAACTGATTGCTGGTCGAGTTGAGCGTGTCGGCCAGGTTGGACGCCGTGTTGACGACGACGCTGCGCTGGGCCTGGTCGGCCGGCGAGGCGGCCAACGTCTGCACCTGGTTGAAGAAGTTGCTCAGCAGGCTGTCGATGCCGCCGGCGCCGGGGGCGATGTACGCCTCGACCTGCTGCAGGGCATTGAGCTGGGTACTGACGTTCTGCGCCTCGTAGGTATTGTTGAGGACGGCGGTGTCGAGCAGGTCGTTGCGCTGGCGGTCGATGCTCAGGATGGTGACGCCGGAGCCGGTGTTGTTGCCGGTCTCGATGCCGGCGAGGCTCGCGACCTGGCGGTGGTAGCCGGGGGTGTTGGCGTTGGCGATGTTCTGGCCGGTCAGGTCAATCAGCTGTTGGCTAACCTGCAAGGCGGAGACGCCAATCGAGAGAGCAGACATCGGTGTTATCCTCGGGCGTTGATGAGGGAGCCGCCACAAGCCGCCGCCAGCGTGCCCGCGGGGCCGTAACGGCCGTCGCGCGGCCGGCCGGTCAGCCGGTCGAAGAAGCGCTGGAGGAAGTCGAGGCAGTAGTAGACGAGGGAGGCGTTGCTGTCGTTGAGGCGCTGGACTTCGGCGGCCTGTTGTCGCAGACGGGTGCGCGCCTCGGCGACGGGCCCGGCGGCGTCGGCCGGGAGGCGGGCGACGAGCAGGTCGAGGGTCACCGACGCGGGCGGGACGCCAAGGAGGTCGGCGGCCTCCTGACGGAAGGCGGCGCGGTCGCGGCACACCGCCTCGGCGGCGCGGACCGTCGCCTGGTGCCGGGTCAGGGCGGCGCCGAGTGCGGCGTGGTCCCTGTCGAGCAGGGCGGCGCGCACGTCGCCGAGGGCGACCCGGGTCGCGTCGAGCTGAGCCTGCTCGCGCACGACGTGCTCAAGACTGAGTTGGGCCAGCCGGTCGCAGGCCGGCGGCGGGAGCGGGTTGCTGGGGGTGCTGCTCATGGGTGCCTTGCTTCGTCAATTGTTTGCGGACCATCGCGGCGATGCCGAGCGCCCCGCTCTGGGCCAGGTGCTCGCCGAGGAACTGGTCGAACATCCCGCCGAGGACGTCGCCCTCGTCGTTGCCGAACATCGTGCCCGGCTCGAGCGTCCCGCGCATCTCCTTGCAGAGCAACGAGAAGAACATACTCTCGAAGCCCTTGGCGACCTGTTCCACGCGCCGCTGGCCGGCGTCGCGCGTCAGGGGCTGACCCTGAATGGGAGCGAGAACGTCCATGTTTCGGCTCCTTCCGATCGGCCGCTTGCGGCTTAGCGCGATCGCTAAGCCGCAAGCGGCGTTACATGATGACCAACTCCGCGTGCAGGGCGCCGGCCTTGGCGATCGCCTGGAAAATCGAGATCATGTCGCGCGGCGTGACGCCCAGCAGGTTGAGCGCCCGTGCCAGATCGGCCACCGTCGTCGTGTGATCCAGGACGCGCAGCGCCCCGCCCTGTTCGGTGACGCCGATGCGCGGCCGCGGCAGGATGGCCGTGGTGCCGCCGCTGAACGGCGGCGGCTGCGAGGCGAACGGCTCGTCGCTGGTCAGGATGGCCAGGTTGCCGTGGGCCACGGCGATCGTGTCGATCTGCACGTCCTTGCCGGCGACGATGGTGCCGGTGCGCTCGTTGATGACGACCTTGGCCACGATGTCCGGCGTCACCTCCAGCTGGCCGACTTCGCCGGCCCAGCAGACCACGTCGAGCAGCCGGTCGCGCGGCACGAACACCTGCACGGTGCCGGCGTCGAGGGGGATGGCGCTGTGCGGGAAGCGAGCGTTGATGGCCCGGCCGATGGCGCAGGCGGTGGTGTAGTCCGGGTCGCGCAGCAGCAGCCGCACCGTGCCGTTGCAGACGACGTCGCCGCGTGCCTCGCGCTCGATGATGGCGCCGCTGGGGATGCGGCCGACCGTCGGGTGGTTCTTCTGGGCGCTGGCCAGCGGCGTGCTGCTGCCCTGCGGCACCGTGAACTGGAAGCCGCCGATCGACAGCGGCCCCTGGGCCACGGCGTAGACCACGTCGTCGGCCCCGCGCAGCGGCGTGAAGATCAGCGTGCCGCCCTGCAGGCTCAGGGCGTCGTCCATCACCGACACCAGCACGTCCATCTTGCTGCCGCGGCGGGCGAACGGGCCCAACTCCGCCGTCACGGCGACCACCGACACGCTGAAGGCGCGGTAGACCGGGGCGAGGTTGCTGTTGGAGTTGATCAGCGTGTTGACGCGGAAGCGCGACAGCATGTCCACGGCCATCTGCTGGGTCAGCAGGCTGCGGCCGCCGGTGTTCTCCAGGCCGACGACGAGTCCGACGCCGGTCAGCTGGTTGGAGCGCGCCCCCTCGAACTCGGTGATGTCCTTGATGCGCGTCCCCGCGGCGCGCGCCGCCGGCATCGTCGCCGCCAGCAGCGCCAGAGTGATCGCCAGCTTCGTCCCTGTGCGTGGCATGGGTTTGGTCTCCCCTGCTCGGCCGCTTGCGGCTTAGCGTTCGCGCAACCGGGGTTGCGCGAACGCTAAGCCGCAAGCGGCCGGCGGCCTCAGTACGGCCACAACTTGTTCATGATACGGCCCCACCAGCCGTGGTTGATGTAACTCGTCTCGATGCCCTTGCCGAAATACTCCAACGTGAAGTTGGCGACAAACTGCGACTGGATCGTGTCGTTGATGCTGATGTTGTCGGGCCGGATGATGCCGCTGACGCGGATGGTGCGCTCCTCGCCGAGCACCACGCGGGTGCGGAAGCCCTCCACCACCAAGTTGCCGTTCGGCATTACCTGGATGACCTGCACCGCCATGTTATCGACCAGGTTGCGGTTGCTTTGCAAGTTCGACGTCCCGTTCAGCTCCCGGTCCGAGTTCCCGCTGCCGGTCAGCGCCCCCGTGAAGCTGTGCTTCAGGGCGCCAGCCGCGTAGTTCATGCTCAGCGCATTGTTGCTCAGGGTGTTGGTGTTTTTCTTCAACGTCCGCGTCTCCTGGCCCGCGAAGTTCGTGGTCTCGTTGAGCACGATCGTGACCACGTCGCCGACCCGTCGGGCCTTGGTGTCCCAAAACATGTTCGAGTAATACGGGTTGCGGCGCTCCCACAGGGAGTCGGCGCCGACGTGGTTCAGACCCACGAACACGCCCACGACGGCGATCAGCATGGCGAGGCGTTTCACGGCCGGCGTCCTCCTTGATTGGTCACTGGTCATTAGTCATTAGTCATTAGTCATTAGCGAGTCATCGCGGGGCTAATGACTAATGACTCATGACTCATGACTCTAATACTCCACCTCGACGAGGCCACGACTGACGACACGGCCGACGACGTCCTTCCTGGAATCGACGTTGCGCACCCGGATGCTCTCGCCGGCCCGGCCGTCCTGCTGCGCCTCGGCGAGGACTGTGATGCACAGCTTGCCGACGCGGGCCACCACCTTCACCGGGTCGTGCTGCTTGATCAGGATGGGGTTGTCGGCGTTCGACGGCTCGATGGCGCTGGGCGGGATCATCTGTCCCGCCGGCAGCACCCGCCGCGCCTTCCGACCCCCTTCGAGTTCCTTCGGCGTGACGCAGCTATCCATCGCGTCGAGCGCTCGCCGCTCGATGCGGACGTTCTCCTCGCTCAGCACCTCGCCGGCCTCGATGCGGCGCACCGCCACGGCCACCGACTGGTACACCTTCACGTCCAGCAGCACCGGCACGACGCCAAGGCGCTCTCTGTTGACCACCAGGGCCACGTCGATGCGGCAACGGCCCGGCACGCTCATCGGCTCGCGCACCTCGGCCTCGAAGCGCACCTCGGCCTTGGCGGCCAGCGTCAGCTGCGGCACCGCCGGCGCCTGAGCCGGGGAAACAACCAGGTCCTCCGGACGCCCTGGGAACCGGTCCCGGAGCGCGTCGCGGGCCGCCTGGAGGAAGTCGTCCTCCGTCACCGAGCCGGCGGCACTCACCTGGACGACCGGCGCCCCCTCGACACGGAAGCTGCCGCGCTCGATCCCGGCGAGCTGAAGACGGTAGGAGACCAGTTCGGCGAGGACCAGCAGCGACTTGCCGCGGGCCGGCCGCTCGGCGAGGTCGAGGGATTCAATCCGGGAGCGCAATTCTCGGCTGCCGCCGCTGAGGGAAGCGACCTGGCCGACACAGACCGGCGAGCTGGTGGCGCTGGCGCTGGGCCGCAGCGTCACCACGACCGCATCGGTGTCCGCGTCGGCGCGGACCGTCCAACAAGCGCCAAGGGCGACGGCCAGCGCCAGCACACACGGTCGGATGGGGAAGCGCATTCCTTGCCACCTCCTGCAATACCTACTCTAAAAACGTGACTCATGCCGGTTATCGAAGCCAATTCGCGAAACTTGCCTTCTTGCCGCTCGCTTAGCGGACGAGGTCGGTGGTGGCCTGCAACATCTCGTCGGCCACGCGAACGGCCCGGGTGTTGAACTCATAGCCGCGCTGGGCCAGGATCAGGTTGACCAGTTCCTGGACCACGTTGACGTTGGACCCTTCGAGGAAGCCTTCCTGGATGGTGCCGGCGCCGTTCTGGCCGGGCGTCGCGACGATAGGCTGTCCCGAGGCGGCCGTCTGGTTGTACAGGTTGTGCCCCTCGGCGCTTAGGCCCGCCGGGTTGGGGAAGCGCGCCAGCGTGATCTGCCCGACGCTCGTGCTTGTCGTCGGGCTCGTGGCGGTGACGACCGTCACGGTGCCGTCGGGGCCGACGGCGATCGACTGCGCGTCGGGAGGGATGGTGATGTTCGGCGTCAGCACGTAGCCGTCACTGCTCACGAGCTGGTTGTTGGCGTTAAGGCGGAACGAGCCGTCGCGCGTGTAGCGCGTCGTGCCGTCGGTCACCGTCACCTGAAAGAAGCCGTCCCCCTGGATGGCCAGGTCGAGCGGGTTAGCGGTGTTGTTCAGCGTGCCCTCGGAGAAGACCTTCGAGTTGTTGGCGACGCGCACGCCGCTGCCGACCTGAAGTCCGGTCGGCAGCGGCACCCCCTGGAACTGCTCGGTGCCCGGCTGCAGCAGGTTCAGGTAAAGCAGATCCTGAAACGCCACCTCGTTGCGCTTGAAGCCGGTGGTGTTCAGGTTCGCCAGGTTGTTGGCCGTGTTGTCCAGCTGAAACTGCTGGGCGGTCATGCCGGTCGCGGCGGTGTTGAAGGCGCGGATCATTCCAGGGTCTCCAGTGAGGTCGGGGGCGGGGCACCCCCACTAACCGTTGGCCTGCGGCCGGGTGCTCAGGGCGAGGGCCTCGGACAGCGAGCGCAGGGCGCGCTGCGCCGCCTCGTAATGGCGCAGCCCGTTAAGCATGCCCACCATGTCGGTGACGACCTGCTGGTTGGGCTGCTCGAGGTAGCCCTGCTGAATGTGGACGGTGCCGGGCAGGGGCGGACCGTTAGGCACCGGCCCCTGGAAGAGCGTGTCGCCGACGCGGATCATCGACGTCGGGTTGCCGACGTTGGCCAGCAGCAGCGTGTCGATGACCACAGGCTGGCCATCGATGGTGGCCGCCACCAGCCCCTCGGGGCCGATGTTGATGTTAGTCGCCGACGGCGGGACAAGGATCTGCCCGGCCGAGCCGCGCACCAGCAGGCCGCTGCGGGTGATAATGCGGTTGCGGTCGTCCAGGGTGAACTGCCCGTTGCGCGTCAGCAGCGGGCCGTTGGGGCCGTCCACGACGAACCAGGTCGAGTTGTCGGTCGCCGCCAGGTCCAGCGGGTTGCCGGTCGGCAGCAGCCCCCCCGGCGTGAAGTCGGTGAAGATGAACGACGGCCTCGTCCCCCACAATTCGCCGCCGCCGCCCGGCACCGGCGGTGGCGGCGGCGGGGTATTCCGCGGCCCCTGGGCCACCAGGGCGACGCCGGGGGTGGCCGCCGTGGCCCGCGCCAGGACCGGCTCGAACGGCTCGAAGACCGCCCCCTGCCGCCGGTAGCCGGAGACGTTGGCGTGCGCCACGTTTTCGGTCAGGGCGTCCTGGTTGACGATGTTCGCCTCGAGTCCACTGGCGGCGGCGTACAGCCCTCGCAGCATGATCGATCCCCTCCCATCCGCCCCAGACGGCAATCCATGCCCACCCGGCATCGCAAGAGACACGCTCGTCTCCCCTACAGGACTTCGGCTCGGCTGGCCTCGGGGTGTTAAAGATTCCGCGCAGACGGGAAAGGGGGAAGGGAAGCGGTATGCCGATACCGGCGCGGATGACGGTTGACCGGGAAAGATGGGCAGCCGCTTGCGGCTTCGCACGTTTGACCTGCGAAGCCGCAAGCGGCAGCGGGCCGCGCCAACGCCCTGGCCGCCCGGCGTGTTCTACCCTGTGAGGTCGTGGCGTGCGCCGCCTCCGTGCGGTATCCTGAGCGCTGGGAACGAACCTCTCCCCCGGTCGAAGTGGGTGAGCGCTTGGACCAGCGGAACGAAGCCAACCAGCTCCACGACGAGGAGCACCTGCTGATTCGTGGCGCCCAGGAGGGCGACCGGCAGGCGTTCGCGCGCCTGGTGGAGCGCTACTGGGACGGCCTGTATCGCTGGCTGTATCACCTGGCCCACGACCGCCACACAGCCGAGGACCTGGCGCAGGAAGCGTTCCTCAAGGCGCTCAACGGACTGCACACCTTCCGCCCGGGGACGAACTTCCGGGCGTGGCTGTTCCGCATCGCCCACAACACCTTCGCCAACCACCGCCGTGCGGCCCGCCCCCGGCAGCCGTACCCCGAGGATCTGGCGAGCCGCGACGAGGGGCCGGTCGAGCAGGCGCTGAGCCGCGAGGCGCTGCAACTGCTGGGCAAGGCGGTGGCCCGGCTGCCGGCGGAGTTCCGTGCGGCCTTCCTGTTGAGGGCGGAGGAAGGACTCTCGTTCCGCGACATCGGCGAGGTGCTCGGCGTCACCGAGGAGACGGCCCGCTGGCGCGTCTTCAAGGCCCGGCAAAAGCTCATGAGCGTGCTGGCGCCGCAACTGGATCGAGAGAAGCCATGAACTGCGAAGCCCTTCAGCGGCAGCTGCTCAGATGGGAGAGTCCCGACCGCCCGTCGGCCGACGGCTCCGCGCACCTGGCCGACTGTGCCCCCTGCCGCGAGTGGCTTCAGCGACTGCTCCAGATGGAAAGCGCCGTGGCTCACATGCCGATTCCGCCCGCCGATACCGCCCGCTCGGCCCTCGTCCGCCGTGTCCTCGCCGGCGACAGCCCGCAGCGCCCGCAGTCGGCTCCAGTGCCGGCGGCGAACGGCCAGCCGGCGCGGCGCCCGAGCTTCGCGCTGGTGCTGGGCTCGTGGATCATGGACCCGCACGCCTCGCGGCGGCGGCGCGTCGCCGCGGGGCTGGTGGCCGGCGTCGCCGCGGCACTGCTGCTGTTCGTCACCAGCTGGCTCGTCTGGTATGCCGGACACACCTCAGCGCAAGTGGCCGTGAACGCCACGGAGAGGGTTCCCGTCAATCCGCTCCTCGCCGAGTTGCGGCGCAAGGGAGTTCGGCTGCCCGAGACCGAGCCGAAGTCGCCCACCGAGCGCGTCAAGGTGATGGCCGCCGCCGCCGAGCAACTTCGCGACCGCGCCGCAGGCCGAGCCATCGGCGATGAGGAACTCATCGCCCTGGCGCAACTCTACGGCCGCGTGGTGGATGAGGAGGTCGTCAAGACGGCCGAGGACTTGTCCCTGTCCCCGGAGGAGCGCCGCGAGGTCCTCGAACCCATCGCCCGCGGCCTGCATCAAGCCGAAAGCGAATGGAAGCGGCTGACGCAGCAAAACGGCATCTCGGAGAAGGCCGTGGCGGCGCTGAACAAGGCCGCCCTGGCCGCCAACAACGGCAACAAGCGGCTGGAGGCCCTGTTCTCGTAACACCGCCGCTTGCGGCTTCGCAGTCCTGCAAAGCCGCAAGCGGCGGGGACGAGCCCTCACTTCTTGCCGCGACCGGGGGGCCCCGGGTTGGGACGGCCGGGGAGGTTGACCCCGCCGCCGACTGCGCCCTGCTGCTGCTTCTTTTGGACCTCCTCGATGCACTCGCCGAGTGTGGCCCGGCTGACACTCGACGTCGCCTTGGCCGTGGTGCCGTCCACGGAGAACGCCACATTCCCGATCGCTTCGCTCATCATCTTCCCGGTCTTGGGAAGCCCTAACCCCGCCAGTGCCAACGCTCCCAGACCCACTTCCAGTTTCTTCCCGTTCCAGACTTTCTCGGCCGACTCCCTCGTCGCCGTGGCCCCGGCCGGGTCGGCGCAGGCGACGTTGACGCCGAAGTTCAGCTTATTGGCTTCGAGTGTGGACCAGATCGCCACGCCCTTCCCCTTGGCGACCTGCTCCATCACGGGCGTCACCGGGTCCGGCTTCTCGGCCAACTTCTCCTTGCGGACGGCTTCGTCGAGCTTGATCCGCGTCTGCCCCTCGATGGGGATGACCATCCAGACGAGCGTCTTGTCCACGGAGTGGGCCAGCGCCGCGGTGTCGGCCGACGTGCTCGGGGTGGTGCCGTCCGAGGTGAACAGGGAGTCCAGGTCCGTCGCCGACAGCGACGAGAGGATCAGAGTGCGGTTGGACGGCATGAAGGCCGTGCGGAAGTCGCCCTCGTTGACCTCGTAGTAGACCTTGCCGTGGGCCTTCTTCTGGACGGGGTTCTTGAACGACTTGGCGACCTTCTTCTGGTCGAACGGCTTGCTCGGCCGGAGGACCACCGTGATCTTTTTGGCCTGAGGCCGGCCCATCTGGAATCCGGGCGGCATCATGCCGGGCCCCGCGCCCGGCATGCCCGGCGCCCCGGCCGCCGGCATGCCGGCGGCCGGCATGCCCCCCGGCATGCCGCCGTTGTTGTTCAGGCTCTCGAAGTCGCTGAAGATGACGGTCCGGGCGAACAACTCCTTGGCCTCGAGGCCGGTTTCCTTCTTGCACGATTCAAAGAAATCGCCAGTCCTCGCCTGCTCGCGCATCGACTTCTCGATCTGTGAGCCGAGGGCGGGTTCGCTCATCATGGTGGCGACATCGAGGCCGATGAGGACCTCGGTGCCCGCCGGGGCGAAGGCCAGCGGATCCTCGTCGCCGCTGCCGCGGTTGACGCCGGCAAACCAGATGAAGTAAGCGCCGATCCCGCCGCCGACCACAAAGAGGAGCAGCACGACGGCGACGCCGACGAGCACCAGAACGCTGCCGCCGGAGCGCCGCTTCGCTGCCTTCTTCTTCTTGCGGCGCGGGCGGGGCTCTTCGTCCTCCTCGTCGTCTTCCCGGGAGCGACGGCGCGGGCGCTCGTCCTCGTCGTCGTCGTCGTCGTCGTCTTCCCGGGAGCGGCGGCGCGAGCGCGGCTCCTCATCGTCGTCCTCGTCGTCGCGAGGGCGGCGACCCTTGCGGCGCGGTGGGGCGTCCTCGTCGTCTGCGGGGGCAACGGCGGCGGGGCGGCGGCGCTTGGCGCTGACCCCCGCGGCCAGTTCCTCGTCCTCCTGCGCCGGCATGGGGAAGACGGCCTCACAGGTGGGACACTTGATCTTTTTTCCGGCGGGTAGGGGCTGGGCGCTTTTCAAGACCTTCCCGCATTCAGGGCAGGCGAACGTGACGGCCGGCATGGTGACCTCCCGATGAACGGCGGAGCGGCGGCGGTTACGAGGCTGCGAGTCGCGTCTATTATCCCCGACCCGCCACGATTCACAAGGGAAAAAAAGGTCGGCGATGATCGAACTGGCACCGAAGTTCCCCGCGATGATAAACTGACAGGTGGGATTATACCAACGGCGGGAGAGTGCGATGACCGAAGTCACCCTGGAATCCCTGGCGAAGCGCGTTGAGGCGTTGGAAATCGCGCTGGCAAGACAAGAACGCCACCGTTCGCCGAAAGACTGGCGCAAAGTGGTCGGCATGTTCCGCGACAGCGAATTCATGCGCGAGGTCGATGAAGAATGCCAGCGCCTGCGCGAAGCCGAGCGTGAGGCGGCCCGGTGCGAGGAGTCTCCGGAATGATCCTCATCGATACGGATCACGCCACCTTTCTGAAATATCCCGAAAGCGGAGACGGTAGCAACAGCGGTGAGGGAAACCGACCCCTGCCGGCTTGAAGATGATCCTGCAAGGAGAGTTGGCCACGCCGCTCGACGTGGCCCGCTTCCAGCTGGAGGCCCAGGCCGCCGCCGGGCTGGACCACCCGCACATCGTGCCCATCTACGAGGTCGGCGAGTACGAGGGCCAGCAGTACTACGCCATGCGCTTTGTAGAAGGCACGTCGCTGGCCCGTCAGCCGCGGGGCGACCTGCGCGCCGGCGCGGGACTGCTGGCCGTGGTGGCCCGGGCAGTGCATTACGCGCACCAGCGCGGCATCTTGCACCGCGATCTGAAGCCGGCCAACATCCTGATCGACCTGGAGCGCTGGCTGCGCGGCGAGCCGATCCAGGCGCGTCCGGTGGGTTCGCTGGGCCGGTTCGCGCGCTGGTGCCGTCGCAACCCAGCGGTGGCCGGGTCGGCCGGCGCCGTGGCCGCGGCGCTGCTGGCCGTGACCGCGATGGCGATTTACGTCGCTGTCCAGGCCAATGACCGAGCCAACGCCGAACTGGCCGCCAGGGACGATCTGGAAAAGGAGACGGCCGTGAGCCTGATCGGGCCGATCGACGCCAATGGCGCCGAAAAACTAAGCCAGCCGGAAGTCGAGGCGCTCTGGCGACTGGCCGGCACGAGCAACGAACGGGTGCGCCTACGCTTTCTCGAAGAAGCATTGCGCACGGAAACCGCGGCGAGCCAGGTGCGACACCGGGCGGCATGGTTTGTCCACGGTGCGGTCGGGCTGGATCCGCAGCGGCGGGTTCGGGCGGAGCAACTGCTTGCGGAGGGCATGACGGATCGGGATAAGAGTTTGCGCCACCGGACGGAGATCGCCTGGGTCGCTCTGGAACTCTCTGATTGGGGCTCGTCAACGCACCGGGCGAGTGCGGAGGTCATCAGCCAAGGATGGGCCGCCGAGGAGAATCCCAACCTGCGGGACACCTGGCGCAAGGTATTGCTGGCCAGGGCTGAGCGAGTCGCACCGGACGACGCCGCCCGGCTGCTGACGCAGGCGTTGGCCCAGGAGAAGGATGCCAGGGACCGCTGGCAGTTGGCCGCGGGCCTGGCGGCGGTGGCGGGGCGGTTGGAGCCCGCCGAGGCCGCCCGCGCGTGTGTGGAAGCCGCCCGATTGCTGGCCCAAGCGCTGGCCCAGGAGAAGGATACCGCTGCCCGTCGGCGGTTGGCCGGGGGCTTGGCCGCGCTGGCACTTCGACTCGATCCTGACGAGGCTGCCCGCGTCTGTACGGAGGCCGCTCGGTCGTACCTACCAGCCCTGGATCAGGGATCCGACGAACCCGCTCGGCGCGATGCTACAGAACTGGTGTCAATACTCATTCAATCGCTGGATAGTGAGGGCGCCAGCCACGCCGGGCGGGTCTTCACGCGGCGGATCGTATCCGACCAGGACCTCTTTTATTCTCCAGATGGCATAAATCGGCCCCCTGTGTTCCAGCCTGAAGTTTTGGTGGATTTCCTGACCCATTTGCCGCGTCCCCAGGTCCGGGAGCGGGCGGTCGCCCTCGCGGCGGCCGTCGGGACAATGCCGAGTGGCCCTCTGGCGAGCCTCGCCTCCCTGCGAATGGCTGGCGAACCGCTCCCCTGCCGCCTCATCACGCAGGACCTCGTCGAACTCCTCAAGATGCCCACCTGCGTCCGCGAGGTGCGCCCGGTCATCCTCGACCAGCTCGGCAACCGCTACGGCCGGCGCTTCGATACGCACTGGGATTTCGTCCGCTACGCCCAGCAGCAGGGGCTGAACCTCGACTTCACCACGCCGCCGAAGCGCGCCGACCGGAAACTGCCGCCGCTGTTCCAGGAGTGAGTTCGCCGGTCGTCAACGGCCCGGCGCCCTCCCGACACATCCCGGCGCCCGCCCCTCACGTCATGGCGCGGTCCAGGTGGACGTAGCCGCCATCGACGTGGATGAGCTGGCCGGTCGTGTGGCCGGAGCGGGGCGACAGCAGGAAGGCGACGGTGTGGGCGATCTCCTCGCAGGTCGTCATGCGCTTCTCGAACGGCACCTTCGCCTCGATCCGCCGCCGCGCCGCCTCGGGGTCCGGGAAGGTCTGAATCCATTTGGCGTACAGCGGCGTCCAGCACTCGGCGACGATCACCGCGTTGACGCGGATGCCGTACCGGGCCAACTCCACGGCCCATTCGCGCGTCAGGGCGTTGCGCCCGCCGTTGGCCGCCGCGTAGCCCGACGTGCCCCCCTGCCCCGTCTCGGCCACCTTGGAGCCGACGTTCACGATCGCGCCGCGCGACCTCTTCAGCTCCGGCAGAGCGAAGTGGGCCATCTCGTAGTAATGCACGAGGTTCTTGCGGAGCGACTCGACGAACCGCCCCGGGTCGCCGTGCTCCAGGCCGGCACCGTCGTTGACGCCCGCGTTGTTCACCAGCCCCTCGACGCGGCCGAACCGGTCCACGGCGGCCTCGACGGCCTTGCGGCATTCCTCGGTGCGCGTCAGCTCCGCGCGCACGGCCCAGGCCCGCCCGCCCCCCTCGGCGACGGCCCGCACGGCCGCGTCGTTGTCCTCGGCGCTGCGGCCGACGACGACGGGGATGGCCCCCTCGGCGGCCAGCACTTGGACGACCCCCAGGCCGATGCCCTTGGCCCCGCCGGTTACCAGGATCACCTTGTCTTGAAGCCCCAGGTCCATGCCTCTCTCCTCGAATGCCGCCCCGACGCGAGCGCCGCCTGATTCATCGTCCGGTTGACATTGTCATCACCCTGAAGGGGGCCCTGTCGCTGCTGTCGCTGCCGATGGCGCAGTACCCCGAGATCACGCCGCCCTCGGTGCAGGTGGCCATCACCTACCCCGGGGCCAGCGCCCAGGTGGTGGCCGACACGGTAGCGGCGCCGATCGAGCAGCAGGTCAACGGCGTCGAGGGCATGATCTACATGTCCTCGCAGTCGGGCAACGACGGTTCGTACACCCTGACGGTGACATTTGAGGTCGGCACCGACCTCAACACCGCCCTGGTCATGGTGCAGAACCGCCTGGTCTTCCTGCAGAACTGGCGGGCGGCGCTGATTCCGCTGGTCGCGGTGCCGGTCGCCATCCTCGGCACCTTCGCCGTCATGGCGGCGCTGGGCTTCAGCCTGAATAACATCTCGCTGTTCGGCCTGGTCCTGGCGATTGGCATCGTCGTGGACGACGCCATCGTGGTTGTCGAGAACGTCGAGCGCTGGCTGGAGCAAGGGTTGGCGCCGCGGGAGGCGACGCGGAAGGCGATGGACGAGGTGACAGGTCCGATCATCGCCGTGGCCCTGGTGCTGTGCGCCGTGTTTGTGCCGTGCGCCTTCATCGGCGGCATCACCGGGCAGTTCTTCCGCCAGTTCGCCGTGACCATCGCGGTTTCGACGGTGTTCTCGGCGCTCAACTCGTTGACCCTCAGTCCGGCCCTGGCGGCCATCCTGCTCCGGCCCCACCCCCTTGCTGGCGCTTCGGGCTTGTCTCCTACCACCACACAAGGCGGCTGCGGCCGATCTTGATGACGTCGTTCGCCTTCATCCTGGGCGTGGTGCCGCTAGTCGTCGCCACCGGGGCCGGGGCCGAGATGCGTCGCTCGCTGGGGACGGCCGTGTTCAGCGGCATGCTCGGCGTGACGCTGTTCGGCATCTTCCTGACGCCGGTGTTCTTCTACGTGCTCCAGTGGTTCGGCCGCCAATCGCCGCCCGCGCCGGTGCCGCCCGGGGGGACGCCGCCGGCTGCGCCGCACACGGGCATCCAGGTCGGGCCGGCCGCGCACGGATCGTGACGGGTCAGCGCGAGCCGTACTGCTTCTCGTAATACTTCAGGTACTCGCCGCTGCGGACGCCGGCGACCCAGGCGGCATTGTCCTGATACCAGCGCACGGTGTCGCGCAGCCCCTGCTCGAACGGCACCAGCGGCTGCCAGCCCAACTCGCGCTCCGCCTTGGCACAGTCGATGGCGTAACGACGGTCGTGGCCGGGGCGGTCCTTGACGTACTTGATGAGCGAAGGCGGCTTGCCGAGGACGTCGAGCAGGGTGTGCGTCAGGGCGAGGTTGGTGCGCTCGCAGCGGCCGCCGAAGTTGTAGACCTCGCCGGGCCGGCCGTCGCGCCAGGCGCGGTGGATGGCCGCGGCGTGGTCGCGCACGTGGATCCAGTCGCGCACCTGCAAGCCGTCGCCGTAGACCGGCACCGGCTCGTCGCGCATCAGGTTGCTGATGAACAGCGGGATTAGCTTCTCGGGAAACTGGTACGGCCCGTAGTTGTTGGAGCAGCGCGTGACGACCGCGGGCAGGCCGAAAGTGTGGACGTAACTGCGCACGAGCAGGTCGGCCGCCGCCTTGCTCGCGGCGTAGGGGCTGTTCGGGGCCAGTGGCGTCTGTTCGGTGAAGGCGCCCGTCGGGCCGAGACTGCCGTAGCACTCATCCGTTGAGACTTGAACATATCTCTCCACGCCGGCTTCGCGGGCGGCGTCGAGCAGCACCTGCGTGCCCAGGATGTTCGTGCGGACGAACGGCCCGGAATCGAGGATGCTGCGATCGACGTGCGACTCGGCGGCGAAATTGATGATCCCCTGGGCGCCGGCGACGGCTTTGCGGACGGCCTCGCGGTCGGTGATGTTGCCGTGGACGAAGCAGTAGCGGGGGTGGCCGGCGACGGCGGCGAGGTTGGCGAGGTTGCCGGCGTAGGTCAGGGCGTCGAAGTTGACGACGCGGACCTCGGGCTCGGCCTCGAGGAAGTAATGGATGAAGTTGCTGCCGATGAAGCCGCAACCGCCTGTGACCAGTACGGAAACCATGTGCCAGTTCTCCCGGGGGTCGTGGCGCCGGCACGGCCGGCACGGTGACAATAGCGGGCGGGGCGGGCGCGAGCAAGCAGGCCCCACTCCCGGCGCGACGGCACCGTCCCCATCATAGCTTCGCGCCGGCGCTGCCGCGGGGGGCGCCGAGCGTTTCTCCGTTGAACGACAAGAGAAATATCCGGTCTTCACGCGAAAAAACTGTCCGGCTCAGTCAACGTTTTCCGCTCACTTATGTTGAGGCCCCGAACCGCAACGTGGCGATCGGCTGCTATCTCGGAGCCGAGCACCCGGGCCGGGGAAACGCGACCGCCGCCGCCGGAGTTTGATGCGTCTGGCGGTTGCGCCTCACCTCACCCAGGAGTGTCTCCCCATGAACGCCGCCTTTGACGTAGGTACCAGCAAGACTCTGCTGGAAAAGCTGCGCGTGTTCGAGGACCGCCGGGCCTGGTCGCAGTTCCTGAGCCTGTACCTGCCCATGATCCAGGCGTGGGGCCGGCGCCTCGGCTTGCAGAACGATGACGTGGAAGAGCTGACCAGCCGGCTGCTCACGAAGCTCGTGGAGGCGATTCCTCGCTTTGACTACGACCCGCACAAGGGCAGCTTCCGCGGTTGGCTGAAGACCATCACGCACCGGGAAGTGACCAACCTGGCGCGCGAGCGCCGCCGCCGATTACCCGGCGACGAAGCCACCGGAAAGTCGGCCGTGTACGACCTGCTGCTCGAACATGCCGACGAGGTGGACGAT
>DATFNV010000309.1:0-12768 GCA_035266225.1 Gemmataceae bacterium | reverse complement strand
CACAAGAAGCCCGATGGGACTGTCGTCCGCACCCTCTGGGGCGAAATCGCCTGGCAGCTCGGCGGCAAGGACGCATACAGGCTCATCCAGCAGGCCGACGAAACCGCCACCAACCCCGGCGATGCGCTCAAGGACCTCTTCAACAAGTACGCCCCCTGCTTGATCCTGATCGACGAGTGGGTGGCCTACGCGCGCCAATTGCACGACGGCAGCAATCTGCCCGCCGGCACCTTCGACACGCAGTTCACGTTCGCTCAGACCATCACCGAATCGGCGAAGGCCGCGAAGAAGACGCTCCTCGTGGTGAGCGTCCCTTCCTCCGACAACGAGATCGGCGGCGAGTGGGGGCAGAAGGCGCTGGACCGGCTCAAGAATGCCATCGGCCGCGTGGAGTCGTCCTGGCGGCCGGCCAGCCCCGACGAGGGCTTCGAGATCGTGCGCCGCCGGCTGTTCCAGCCCTTGAGCAACGAGACGGCCAAACAGCGCGACGCTGTGGCGCGGGCCTTCTCGGACCTGTACGCCTCTCAGCAGCAGGAGTTCCCGCCGGAGTGCCGCGAGGCCGACTACGAGCGCCGCATCAAGATGGCCTACCCGATCCACCCCGAGCTGTTCGACCGGCTGTACAACGACTGGTCCACGCTCGACAAGTTCCAGCGCACACGCGGCGTGCTGCGGCTGATGGCGGCGGTGATTCATTCCCTGTGGGACCGCGACGACAGGAACCTGCTCATCCTGCCGGCCACCGTCCCCGTGGACGACGCGCGCGTGCATGGCGAGTTGACCCGCTACATGGAAGACCAGTGGATGCCGGTCATCGAGAAGGACGTCGATGGGCCCAATTCGTTGCCCTTGGCGCTGGACCGCGACAACCCCAACCTGGGCCGCTACTCGGCCTGCCGCCGCGTGGCGCGGACGATCTACATGGGGTCGGCGCCGCTGCAGCGCGCCGCCAACCGGGGCATCGACGACCGGCGAGTAAAGCTGGGGTGCGTCCAGCCCGGCGAGACGGTCGCCACCTTCGGCGACGCACTGCGGCGGCTGACCGACTCGGCGACCTACCTATACGTCGATGGCAAGCGGTACTGGTATTCGACGGTGCCGACCGTGACCCGGTTAGCCGAGGACCGGGCCAGCCGGCTGAGCGACGACGACGTGGACGACGAGCTTCAGAAGCGCTTGCGTGAGGAAGCCCGCACCAGGTCGGACTTCTCGAAGGTCCACGCCTGCGTCCCGAGCGGCGACGTGCCGGACGAGCGGGACGTGCGCCTGGTAATCCTCGGGCCGGAACACCCGCACACGGCGAAGAACAACGGCAGCGCCGCCCGGCTGGAGGCGGCGGTCATCCTGGAGGCACGCGGGACCAGCCCGCGCAACTACAAGAACACCCTGGTCTTCCTGGCTTCGGACGTCACCCGTCTCAAGGAACTGCGGCAGGCGGTCCGCCAGTTTCTGGCCTGGAAGTCGATCTGGGACGAGCGCGACACGCAGAACCTCGACCACTTCCAGACCCGGCAGGCCGACACGAAGCGCAAGGCGGCCGACGAGACGGTCGAGGCCCGCATCCCGGAGACGTACCAGTGGCTGCTCGTGCCGGGGCAGCCCGATCCCAAAGGAGGGATCGAGTGGACGGAGATCCGTCTGCAAGGCCAGGACCCTCTGGCAGCGCGAGCGGTGAAAAAGTTGCGGAACGAAGAGCTGCTCATGATCCAGCTCGGCGGCATCCGCCTGCGGCACGAGTTGGACCGTGTGCCGTTATGGCGCGGCAACCATGTGAGCATCAAGCAACTAGCCGAGGACGTGGCCCGGTATCTCTACCTCCCACGGCTGCGCGACGAGAACGTCCTTCTCGCGGCGGTGCAGGAGGGGTTGCAGCGGTTGACCTGGCAGACGGAGACGTTCGCCTATGCGGAAGGGTTCGACGAGGCTCGCCAGCGGTACAAGGGACTGCGTGCTGGGGAGACAGTCCGCGTGCTGCTCGATGGGGAGAGCCTGCTGGTGAAGTCCGAGGCGGCTCTCGCCCAGAAGCAAGCCGAAGCGCAGCAGACGCCTGCCCCGGCGCCGGGCGGAAAGGCACCCGCGCCCGGCGGCCACCCGCACCCGGTGGCCTCGGGGGGCGATGGGCCGGCGGCCGGCCAGCCAGCCGGCGGCGGAGGTGTTGTGACCCCGCCTGTCCCCCAGTTGCGCCGCTTCCACGCCTCGGTGACCATCGACCCGCTGCGGTTGGGGCGCGACGCCTCGCAGATCGCGGAGGAGGTCGTGCAGCACCTGACGCGGCTAGTGGGGGCGCGGGTGGAGATCACCCTGGAAATTCAGGCCGAACTGCCCGACGCTGCTTCCGAGAAGCTGCTGCGGGACGTAACGGAGAACTGCCGCACGCTACGGTTCGACACCTACGGTTTTGAGGAGGCGTGAGGAGGTGCTGGTGGTTACCCCGCGATCCGAGAGTTCGCCGGGGGGCTGATCTACCTGCGGGCCGTGGCCGCTTTTCAATACACGTCAGTCCACTCCTCCAGGTCGCGGTCGGTGTAGCCGAAATGGTGCGCCAATTCGTGGATGACCGTCTTGCGGATTTCCATCATCAACTCGCGGCGGTCGGGGAAGTCCTCCTCCAGCGGTCGCTTGTAGACGATGATGCGGTGCGGGGGCTCGTCGAAGTCCATGCCGCTGGTGTCCGGCAGCGGCAGCGGGTCGAACAGGCCGTACAGCGTCTCGCCGGCGGCGATCTCCTCCTCGGTGAAGTCCATCCGACGTAGCGTCTCGACGTCGGGCTCGTCCTCGACGTCCACGACGACGTTGTCGAGGTACTGTTTCAACTCGTCGGGCAGCGTCTCCAGGACGCGGGCCACGATCTCGCCGAACCGGCGTAACGACATGCGCTTCATGAGACTCATGCTGCCATCCCGCCGCAGCGCTGTCAACGCCGCCGGCCCCGGTGTCACGCCGGCTTGACGGATGGCGAGGCGGCAGGCGCTCGGCCCAGGGCGAGGTAGGCGACGAGGGCGGCCGGCGCCATCCACAGGAACCAGAAGCCGTCCACGCCGCACAGGTTCAGGGCCAGGGCCAGGGCGTTGACGGCGAGATACCCCGCCAGCACGCCCAGTGCCCGGGACCGTCGCACCGCACCGGAGAGGGCTGCGGCCGTTCCGAGCACGGGAAGCAACAGCACGACGAGGTCGAACGGCCAGGCGCCGTAAGAAGTCGTCAGCAGCGAAACCAGCAGGAGCAGCGGCAGCTGCTCTTGCCAGTCCCAGGCGCAGCGGTGGCGCAGCCAGTGCGGCACCAGCCAGGCCACCCCCAGCATGGGCGGCAGGAACTGCAGCCAGAAGCGCTCCCGGCCGAAGAACAGCCGCAGCACCGACCCGAGCGTCGGCGACAGGCACTCGGCCGGCGGGTGGTGCGTCATGACGTCGGCGTACTCCCCGAGCACATTCGGGTTGGGCGCCAGGGCCAGCCCCGTTGCCACGACAAGACCCAGGGCGGCGCCGCACAGCACCGACCAGCGCCGCGCCCGGACCGCCCACAGCAGCAGCGCCAGCCAGACCAGGTGGAAGAGCTGCGGCTTGAGCGTCGCCGGCAGCAGCGCCAATCCCGCGAGTAATCCCCTCCCCTGTCGAAGGAAATAGAGGAAGCCGAGCAGGCCGGCGAACAGGAGCGGCGCGAGCTGTCCCATGCGCAGGGTGATGAGCGTCGGGAAGAACGTCAGGGCCAGGCCGAACGCGACCCAGCGCCGCCCGGGCGACCCCCCGAACATCTGCCAGGCCGCCGCGGCGCAGACAAGGACCAGGCCGAAGTGCAGCAGCAGCCAGGCCAGCCGGCCGCTGCCGTAGTCGAGGGCGCCGAACGGCATGACGAACGGCAGCGCCCACGGCGGGCAGTACATCATCACCGGCCGGTCGTCCGGGCAGCCGTAGTCGCGCTGCAGCGCGAACAATTCCTCCGCCCCGTAGGGATTTCTCCCGGCCAGGTTCAGCCGGCCGGCGGACCAATACTCCACGAAGTCGCTCGGCCGCAGCAGCGCCGGGTCGGTCAGACGCGTACACTGCCAGAGCAGCACGGCAACGACCGCTGCGCGCACCCCCCACGCGGCGAGGCGGCGCGCGCTCGGGGCCTTCGCGACGGTGAGTGGCATGCGGCTCCCCTCGGCGGGTTCCCGGGAGCCGCTTGCGGCTTCGCAGGTTCGACGTGCGAAGCCGCAAGCGGCTCACAAGGATAGATCATCCCGGCAGTTGATGCCGCCCGGCAAACAAGGTAGGATGAAATTAGATCGAGACGCACACATCCCGCGGACCGAAGGTGGGTTTCCCCATGATCGAGGCCATCTCCACGAGCGCCACCGGGCTCAACGCCAGCCAGGCGCTGCTCGACGTGACCGGTAACAACCTGGCCAACATCAACACGACCGCCTTCGCGGCCAACCAGGTCAGCTTTCAGGACCTGTTCTCCGCCGCCATCGCGGGGCCGTCGGCTGCCGGGAGTCTCCAACTCGGGCGGGGGGTCCTCGTCTCGGCCACGAACAAGACGTTCGCCCAGGGGCCGCTGCAAAACACCGGGGGCCCCCTCGACGTGGCCATCGAGGGGAACGGCTTCTTCCAGGTCACCCAGGCGGACGGCGCCGCCGCCTACACCCGCGACGGTTCCTTCCAGGTGGACGCCGGCGGGAGGTTGGTCACCGCCGCCGGGCTACCGGTCCAACCCGCCATCGTCGTCCCTCCCGGGGCGACCTCGATCAGCATCGCGACGGACGGCACCGTGACGGCCACCATCGCCGGCTCGCCCCGGACCGTCGGCCAACTCACCCTGATCCGCTTCCCCAACCCGCCGGGCCTCACCAGCCTGGGGGGAAACCTCTACGCCGCCTCCGCCGCCTCGGGGAATCCGACGACTGCCGTCCCCGGCCAGGGCGGAACGGGGACTCTCGTCCAGGGCTTCCTCGAAGGCTCCAACGTCAATCCGACCACGGAACTCGTCAACCTCCTCATTGCCCAGCAAACCTTCGCCGCCAACTCCCAGGCGATCGTGGCCGCGAATCAAATGCTGATCGACACGGTCGGCCTGGTGAGCTGAGCCGGAAACGGAAAGGCCCGGTCGCGCGACCGGGCCCCAAGGCGATGCCCTCGGATGGGCGCTTTCTAAGGTCTCTTAGGCACGGGAGCCGAACCGGTCGGGGCCGGGCCGGAAGCGGGGAGCGGCGTGAGCGGGACGAGGGGGGCGTCCGGTGGCGGCTTGGTCGCGGGGGCGGGCACCGTCAGGGTGGCCGGCTGACCCTTCCGCAGCTCGCGGCGCAGTTCCTCCAACTCCTTCTGGAGCCGATCCAGCTTCTTCTCCACGTCCTCGGTGCCTCTCGGGGGCGCCACCGCGGGGCCCCGGCCGTAGGGATTCGCCGCGCCGCCCTCTTTCAACTTGGCCCGGAGGGCGGCCGCCTTCGCCTCCAGGTCCTGCAGTTCCGCGCGCTTGTCCGCGATCACCTGGTCCAGGCGCTTCAGCTCATCGAGGACACCCCACGCCGGGGGCGGGGCGGCCTCCGGAACCTTAGTTGAAGGCGCGGCCGGGTCGTTGGGCCCCTTCTGGAAGCGCTCCGTGGCGTCCTGTCTACCAACGGAGTATAGACAGGATGTCTTGGGCAAGTCAAGTGGTTTCTCGACTTGTTCCGGGCGGGTGACACGGCCCGCCTTCTGGCGAACACTCTTTGAACTCGCGGTGACAGGCCGCCGACGATTCGGCAAGCTCGAATCCTTCTTTCTGAAAACTCCGATTGTCAAACGGCGCCCCGCCGGGTCGAATAGACGGCCGGGACATTCCCTAACTGGAGATAAGCCATGAGACCGAAAACGCTGCCGCTGGTCGCTCTTTGCTTCGCCCTGATCGCCGTGCCGGCCGGCGCCGCCGATTGGCCGAACTTCCGCGGACCGCACAACTCCGGCATCAGTGAGGAGAAGGGCCTGCCCGTCAAGTGGGGCGACACCGAGAACCTCGCCTGGAAGACCGACCTTCCCGGGCCGGGTGCCTCCAGCCCCGTCGTCTGGGGCGACAAGGTGTTCGTGACCTGTTACACCGGCTACGGCCTGAACCAACGAGACCCCGGCAAGCAGGAGGACCTGCGCCGGCACCTCATCTGCGTGGACCGCAAGGAAGGGAAAGTGCTGTGGGACAAGGAGGTCAAGGCCAAGCTGCCCGAGGCGCGCTACGCGGGATTCCTGCTCAACCACGGCTACGCGTCGAGCACGCCGGCCACCGACGGCGAGCGCGTCTACGTCTTTCACGGCAAGACGGGGGTGTTTGCCTACGATTTCGACGGGAAGGAACTCTGGCAAGCCGACGTCGGCAGCGGGACCCACGAATGGGGCACGGGCACCAGCCCCCTGTTGTACAAGGATTTCGTCATCGTCAACGCCGGCGTGGAGAGTGGCGCCCTGGTCGCCCTTAACAAGAACACGGGCAAGGAGGAATGGAAGACTCCCGGCATGAGAAGCTGCTGGGGCTCGCCGGCGCTGGTCGAGGTGCCGGACGGCAAACCCGAGGTCGTGATGAGCTGCCCCAACACGATGCGCGGCTTCGACCCCGCCACGGGCAAGGAGATCTGGAAGTGCGATGGGATCCGCGAATCGTACCTGTGCCCGACCGTGGTTTCGCGGGATGGGATCGTTTACACGATCGGGGCAAGGGCCAAGAATTCCCTGGCCGTCAGGGCGGGCGGGACCGGCGACGTCACGAAGACCAATCTCCTCTGGACGAAGAACCTGGGCACCAACGTCACCTCGCCGGCCGTCTACGGTGAGCACCTCTACTGGGTGGATGACGGCGGCACGGCGTACTGCCTCAAGGCCAAGGACGGCGAACAGGTCT
Organism: Gemmataceae bacterium; assembly: GCA_035266225.1. Lineage (GTDB taxonomy): Bacteria > Planctomycetota > Planctomycetia > Gemmatales > Gemmataceae > DATFNV01. The sequence goes on along the minus strand of DATFNV010000309.1, from coordinate 5,925 downwards.
ACGCGGAGCGCCTCGGCAGCGCGGCTTACGCCTCGGTCACCGTTGCCGACGACAAAATCTACGCGGTGACCAAGAAGGGCGGCACCTTCGTCCTGGCCGCCGGGCCGAAATTCGAGAAGCTGGCCAGGAACACCTTGTCGGACGACAGCACGTTCAACGCCAGCCCGGCCGTCAGCCAGGGGCAACTGTTCCTGCGCTCCGACAAGTGCCTCTACTGCGTCGGCAAGAAGTAATAGTCCCCCGCCAAGCAGGAGGATCACAAGCCCGAAGCGCCAGCGAGCGGGTCCTCTCGCTGGCGCTTCGGGCTTGTGTGCGGCTCTTTCGTGCCGGGGTAAGACCCTTGCGTCAACCCCGGCCCGGTGACGGCCGCGCGATTATTTCGGCAGCGGCAGCGGGCTCGGGCCGGTGATGAGCCGCGCCGCCCGGTTGCGCGTGAAGTAGTTCCACCCCCACTGCAGCAGCACCAGCAGCCGATTCTCGAACTCCACCAGGAAGAGCAGATGGATGAACAGCCACGCCAGCCACGCCAGGTAGCCGCCGAAGCGCACCCAACCCAGGTCGGCCACGGCGGCGTTGCGGCCGATCGTCGCCAGGCTGCCCCGGTCCCGGTACGCGAACGGCGGCACAGCCTGGCCGCGCCGCCGCGCCTCGAGCAACCGGGCGACGTAGCGACCCTGCTGCATCGCCACCGGCGCCACGCCCGGCAACGGCTTGCCGGCCGCGTCCTTGAAACAAGCCAGGTCGCCGATGACGAAAATCTCCGGGTGGCCGGGTACGCTGCAATCCCCCGCAACGACCACGCGCCCCATGCGGTCCACCTCGGCCCCCGCGGCCTTCGCCAACGCCCGCCCCAGCGGCGACGCTTGCACCCCCGCACCCCACAGCACCGTCCGCGCCGACAGGGTCTCGGTCCCCGCGGCGGTCTTCACCGTTACCAGGTCGTGCTTGATGTCCGTGACCAGCGTCTTCAGGCGCACCGTGACGCCCAGCCGGCGCAGCGACTTCTCCGCCCGGGCCGACAGGACCGGCGGGTACGCCGTCAGCACGCGGTCGGCCCCTTCGAGTACGATGATTTGCGCGGCGCGCGGGTCGATCGAGCGGAAGTTGTTGCGCAGCGTGTGGTGGGCGATCTCGGCCACGGCGCCGGCCAGCTCCACGCCGGTCGGGCCGGCGCCGACGATGATGAACGTCAGCCATTCGCGGACCCGGGCCGGGTCGGTCGCGCGCTCCGCCGCCTCGAACGCCAGCAGGATGCGCCGCCGCATTTCCGTGGCGTCCTCGATCGTCTTGAGCCCCGGCGCCAGCCGCTCCCAGTCGTCGTGGCCGCAGTATTGATCCTTCGCGCCGGCGGCGAGGATGAGCGTGTCGTAGGGCACGGCGCCGTCGCTGAGGATGAGGCGGCGGTTGGCGACGTCGATATCGACCGCCTCGCCGAGCAGGACGCGGGTGTTCTTCTGACGGCGCAGCAGGGCCCGCAACGGCGAGGCGATGTTGGCGGGCGACAGTCCGCCGGTCGCCACCTGGTAGAGCAGCGGCTGAAAGAGGTGGAAATTACGGCGGTCGATCAGCGTCACGTCCAGCGGCGCCCGCCCCAGGTGCAGCGCCGTGTACAGGCCGCCGAAGCCGCCGCCGACGATCACGACGCGATGCCCGGTGTCCATGGTCCTTGCCCCAGTGCCTTTCAAACGGGAATCTTCAGGCCGGCGCAGGTGGCGGCGTAGCTCTCCTCCAGACGGAGCGGCAAGGGTAGGTCCGCTTCGAGCCAGAGGGGAACAGTCGGGAGTTCGGCGCCAAGGCGCAGCGGCTCGGGCCACGCCTCCAGCTGCTGGTGCCCCGGGGAGAGGGCCGTCCGATACGCCACGGAGTAGAGGTGGGTCGGCGAGCTCCACGGCAGCTCCGCGGTGAGTTCGAGGACTTCCAGGATCTCCATATGTAGGTTCGCCAGCCGTTCCGTCACCACGTCGATGACGAGGACGGAGACGCCGCGCTGGAGGTAGGCGGCACACTTGACGGCAAAGGCGTGCCGATGTCCCGGGCGGTCCTTGTTGGCGGGGCTGACCAGTTCGACGGCGGCGCGGAGCTGCGGCCCGCCCAGTTGCTGATGGATTTGCACCTCGAAGACGTCCTGATCGAGATAGTCCACGGTCGCGCGCAGAGGCGGGGCGGGGGGCGCCCAAACGGCCGCGGCGACGGCCGGGCCGGAACCGCCTGACCCGCCGTTCTTGTGGAAGGTGCCGACATCGACCTCGATGCCGCCGCCGAGCTTGGTCTGCGGGATGGCGAAGTAGTCAGCCGGCAGAAGGCGCTGGTTCAACAGCGTGGCCATCGTCCCCGCCCAGGTGCTGTGGAAGCCGTCCCAGGGCCGGTCGGTCGCCAGCGGTTGCCTGAAGTGGTCGAGCAGAGGCATGACATCCCCCGAGTCAGAAGCCCATGACGATTCGCACTCCCCCCGGCTCACCCCACGCTCGCCGGCCTCATCCCCACCGCCTCGCGCACCAGCGCCATCGTCCGCCGCGCCTCCGCCCGCGCCCGCTCCGCCCCCTTCCGCAATACCTCCTCGACCTGCTCCGGGTGGGCCGCCAGTTGCTTGCGCTTCTCGCGCGCCGGGCCGAAGTAGGCGCCGATCTTCTCCAGGAGCAGCTTCTTCGCCCCGCCGTAGCCGATCGCCCCGCTGCGGTACTGCTCCGCCAGGGCCGCCTTCTCGTCCTCGGTCGCGAACAGGCTGTACAGCGCGAAGACGTTGCACCCCTCGGGGTTGAGCGGCTGGCCCAGCGGCGTGCTGTCGGTCTTGATGCCCATCACCGTCTTCTTGAGTGCATTGCCCTCCGCGAAGATGTCGATGGTGTTGCCGTACGACTTGCTCATCTTCTGCCCGTCGGTGCCGGGTACCTTCGACTCCTTGGTCAGCCGGTGCGTCGGGATGGGGAAGACCTCGGCAAAGGCGCGATTGAACTTGCCGGCGATGTCGGCGGTCATCTCCAGGTGCTGCACCTGGTCGTGGCCGACCGGCACGACGTGCGAGCGGTAGATGAGGATGTCGGCGGCCATTAGCACCGGGTAAGTGAACAGGCCGACGCTCGCCTCGATGCCCTTGTCGATCTTGTCCTTGTACGAGTGGGCGCGCTCCAGCAGGCCCACGTTCGTCACCGTGGACAAAATCCATGCCAGCTCGCAGACCTCGGGCACGTCGGACTGGCGGAAGAAGATCGCCTTCTCCGGGTCGAGGCCCAGCGCCAGGTAGTCCAGCGCCACGTCGTGGCTGTATTGCCGCAGCAGGTCGGCGGGGCGGACCGGCTTCCCCGCCTCGACGGACAGGCGCTCGACGGCCTCGCGGACGGTGGTCAGGGCGTGGTAGTCGGCGACGAAGTAGAAGGACTCGCCCTCGTGCTGCAGGTCGATGTGCTGGCGGAGAGCGCCGAAGTAGTTGCCCAGGTGCAGCTTGCCCGACGGCTGCACGCCGCTGAGGATGCGCTTCGTCATGGGGATCCCTTGCCGCTTGCGGCTTCGCAGTTGCCGAAACTCGACTTGTCCCGCATTATACCGCTGCCGCTGGAGAAGTTCCTGTAGGTCAGGCTTTCGAGCCTGACCCGTCAGGCTCGAAAGCCTGACCTACGGGAAGAACCCCACCAGCTTCGGTATCTACAGGCCGCGCGGACCTGACGGAGTCCGACTCCCTCATTGACAATCCTGTCCGTGTTCATCAAAATGATCGACACAACGACCGTCCCTCCCGTTCCGTCTCGCCGTCCGCCCGAGTATCACCCAGACACCGCCTCCGGCAATGCCACGGAGTGAACGGGGACTGATCATGCCATCCCGCCGATTCGTCGTCGCTTTCCTGGCAGTCGTCCCGATCGCCGCCTCGGACCGGCCGGCCCGCGGGGAAACCGGCCCCCGCGCGCCGGTGATCGAGTTCTTCGAGAAGCGAGTGCGGCCGACCCTGATCGATCACTGCTACGCCTGCCATTCGGCCGACACCAACTCCAAGGGCGGTCTGCGGGTCGATGACCGGAACGGCTTGCTCGCCGGCGGCAACAGCGGGCCGGCGGTCGTGCCGGGCGAGCCGGCCAAGAGCCTGCTGCTCCAGCGCGTCAGCCACAAGGACGCGAAGCGGCGGATGCCGCAGGAGGGCCAGCCCCTCAGCGAGGGGCAAATCGCCGACCTGACGACGTGGATCCAGGACGGCGTCGCCTGGCCGCCGGTGCGGGTGCCGGCCTCGCTCGGCAAGCCGAAGCCCCAGTACGAGGAGCTTAAGCGGGAACACTGGGCCTGGCAGCCGCTGGCCCAACCGAAGGTGCCGGCGGTCCACGACAGCGCCTGGCCGAAGGATGATATCGATCGCTTTCTCCTGGCCCGGCTCGAGGCGAATCGGCTCGCGCCCGTCGGCGACGCCGACCGGGTGGCCCTGATCCGCCGGCTGACGTTCGATCTCACCGGCCTGCCGCCCACCCCCGCCGCGATCGACGCCTTCCTCGACGACACCTCCCCGGACGCCTTCGCCCGGGTGGTCGATCGGTTGCTCGCCTCGCCGCAGTTCGGCGAACGCTGGGGCCGGCACTGGCTCGACGTCGCCCGCTACGGCGAATCGACCGGCCCGTCGCGCAACATCCCGTACCCGCACGCCTGGAAGTACCGCGACTACGTCATCGACGCGGTCAACGCCGACGTCCCGTTCGACCGCTTCCTCCAGGAGCAGGTCGCCGGCGACCTGCTCGCGGCCGACTCGGCCGCGGAGCGGGACCGTCTGCTCACCGCAACCGGCTTCCTCGCCCTCGGGGTGAAGGACGTGAACCAGCGGTTCAAGGTTCGCTTCGTCATGGACAACGTGGACGAGCAGATCGACGTCGTCAGCCGTTCGGTGCTGGCCCTCACGGTCAGCTGCGCCCGCTGCCACGACCACAAGTTCGACCCGATCCCGACCACCGACTACTACGCACTGGCCGGGATCTTCAGCAGCACCGACAACTGCGCCGGGGTGCGGAACAAAATGGGCGGCGGCGGGCTGGACTACTACGACCCGTCGATGCTCGTGACGCTGAGTGCCGGGCTGCGGCCGGTGCCGGAAGAGCAGGTCGCCAGGCTCAAGGCGGAGGTCGCCGCCGCGAAAAAGGAGTGGGACGCGATCCGCGATACGCCGGAAGGGCTGGCGAAGGGGCCGGACGGGCTCCCCCGGCAGCGGCCGTACCGGCTGAAGTACGAACAGGCGCAGGCCGAACTGTTCGCCCTGACCGACCCGGCGGCCCGCGGCCACGCCATCCACGCCCTGCGAGAGGCGAAGAAGGTCGGCGACACCGAAGTGCGTATCCGCGGCGAGGCGGAGAAGCTCGGGCCGGTCGTGCCGCGTGGCTTCCTGACCGCGTTCGACGTGGCCGGGGCGCCGAAGGTGGCCCCGAACCAGAGCGGCCGGCTCGAGCTGGCGCGCTGGCTCACCAGCCCCAAGAACCCGCTGACCCCGCGCGTGATCGTCAACCGCGCCTGGCAGCACCTGTTCGGCCAGGGGATCGTCAGCACGGTCGATAACTTCGGCGTCAGCGGCGACGTGCCGTCGCACCCGGAGCTGCTCGACCACTTGGCCAACCGCTTTCTCCACGACGGCTGGTCGCTGAAGAAGCTGGTGCGGGCGCTGGTGCTGACGCGGGCCTATCAGCTCAGTGCCGAGGCCCCGGCGGCGCGGCGGGTCATCGATCCCGCGAACCGCCTGGTCTGGCGGCACAGCCCGCGACGGCTGGAGGCCGAGGAGATCCGCGACGCGATGTTGGCGTCGGCCGGCACGCTCGACCGCGGGCGGCCCGCCGGGTCCCCCGCCATGAAGCTGAAGATGATCGAGATCCGGGACGATGGCCCCGAGGCCCGCACCGTCCGCGAGCAGGCCGACCGGTGTACGCACCGCGGCGTCTACCTGCCGCTGCTGCGCGGCGTGACCCC
>DATFNV010000308.1:0-8433 GCA_035266225.1 Gemmataceae bacterium | reverse complement strand
AGGGGCGGTGCCGGGGGCGCTGCCGCCGCTGATCGGCTGGACCGCCGCGCGCGGCTCGCTCGACGTCGAGGCGCTGGGCTGTTCCTGATCGTCTTCTTCTGGCAGGTGCCGCACTTCCTGGCCATCGCCTGGATCCACCGCGAAGACTACGCCCGCGGCGGCTTTCTCATGCTGCCGGTGGTCGATCGCGACGGCAGCCTGACCGGACGCAACATGGTCCTCTATTGCCTCGCCCTGATCCCCGCGAGCTTGCTGCCGGCCGCTGGCGGAGACGCCGGCCCGCTCTACGTCGCCGGCGCGCTGGTGATGGGCCTGGTCTTCTTCGCGAGTACGCTGGGCTTCCTGCGCACTGCCTCGACCGCCAACGCCCGGCGGGTGCTGCGCGGCTCGCTGCTCTACCTGCCCGCCGTGCTGGCGCTGCTGCTGATCGACGGGCTGGTGCAACGGTTTTGAGCCGCTTGCGGCTTAGCGTTCGCGCGAGCGCTAAGCCGCAAGCGGCCTGGCTTCATCGATACGGAAGGTCCGACACACTCATGGCACACGCAGTCGCTGAGCCTCCGCAGGCACACATGGGGTTGCCGCTGCCCAACGGCAAGTTGGCCATGTGGTTGTTCCTCGTCACCGAGATCATGTTCTTCACCGCCCTGATCGGCACGTACATGATCCTGCGCAACAGCACGCCCGCTCAGAAGATCGGCGGCGACGATTTCTATCCGAAATGGCCCACGCCGCACGAAGTGCATCTCGTCGAGTTCTACGGCGCCATCAACACCTTCGTGCTGATCTGCTCCAGCCTGACGGTGGTGCTGGCCCACTGGGCACTGATGCGCGGCAACGTCGGGCAGGCGACGCTCTTCGTGGCCGTCACCCTGGCGCTGGGCGGCGTCTTCCTCGGCATCAAGGCGGTGGAGTACAAGGCGAAGTGGGACCACCACATCTTGCCCGGCCAGGTCGGCGAGAAGCTCGACAGCCCGGCGGGGCAAATCTACCTGGAGAAGGTCGCCGCCCAGCTGCGTGAGTACCTCAAGAATAAGGGCCATGCTGAGAAGGAAGCAGCAGCTGTCGCATGCCAGGAACTGCTCGACGATATGGAGTTCACGCAAGATGGCAAGATGGCCCTGCATCCGTCTGAAGTCTCGAAGCAGGCCAGGGAGCTGAACGACAAGTACAAGTTGGGTCTGTCGCTCGGCACTCCGGAGGACGTCAAGAAGGGTCTGGAGAAGGCGACCGAAGAGGCGCCGGCGGTCGCCAAGTGCCAGCACATCCTCGACCTCATGGCCGGCAAGGAGTTCGTCACCGACCCGAGCGCGACGCCGCCGGTTAAGGTGTACAAGCCGGTCGCCGACCACAAGGAGATCGGCAAGAAGATCAACGAGCTGAACGAGTGGGCCGAGGAGAATCACGTCGAGTTGCACCTGTACCCGAACATCCCCTACGGCAACCTGTGGGCGTCGTGCTACTTCGCCCTGACCGGCTTCCACGCCCTGCACGTCGTGGGTGGGTTGGTGATCTTCGTACTCATCCTGCTCATGGCCCTGTTCGGCAAACTCGGCGTGCAGCACGGGCTAATGCTGGAGAACGTCGGCCTGTACTGGCACTTCGTCGATATCGTGTGGATCTTCCTGTTCCCGCTGCTGTACCTGGTGTAACCGGGCCGCTTGCGGCTTAGCGCGTAAGGACCTACCCATGACGACTCAGGATTCGGACACCTTCGCCGGGGACGAGCCCCACCACGGGCCGGGCGTCAAGGCTTACCTGCTGATCTTCGCCGCCCTGTCGCTGTTCACGCTGGTGTCGTTCGTCGCCAACTACTACGCGCGGCACGGAACCATCACCCATGCCCAGAGTTTCGTCATCATCCTTGGCGTGGCCATCGTGAAGGCGGCGCTGGTCGGCACCTACTTCATGCACCTGGTCGTTGATTGGCGGCGGGTGTACTTCCTGCTCATCCCCGGGTTCATCCTCGGGACGATGATGATGATCGTGCTGCTGCCCGACATCGTCCTGGCGTGGCATTAATTGCCGCTTGCGGCTTCGCAGGTCTTGCGAAGCCGCAAGCGGCCAAGTGAGGGCCCCCCCATGCAACGCGCCGTGATGGCCGGGCTGCTCCTCGCCGCCCTCGCGGCCCTGGGCTTCGCCGGCTTCTCCGCCCTGCGACACAACGCCCCGCCCCCGATGGACCTCGGCCCCATCGACGACTTCTCCCTGACCGAGCGCAGCGGCCGCACCATCACCAACGCCGACCTCGCAGGCAAGGTGTGGATCGCCTCGTTCGTCTTCACGCGCTGCACCGGCGGCTGTCCCCAGGTCACCGGCAATGTCGCTCGCATCCAGGACGCTTTCCGTAACGAACCCGACGTCCGCCTCGTCACATTCACCGTCGATCCGGAGCGGGACGACCCCGACGAGTTGAAGAAATACGCCGATCATTTCGGCGCCGACCCGGAGCGCTGGCTCTTCCTCACCGGCTCGGAGGAGCAACTGTATCGCCTCATCGAGAAAGGCTTCAAGGTTCCCGTGCGGCGCAACGGCGGCGAAGACGTGAAACCCGGCCAGGAGGTGATGCACGGCTTCAGGTTGGTGCTGGTGGACAAGCGCGGCCATCACCGCGGTTACTTCGAGGGGCGGCAGGTGGATGACGGGGGTCAGCCGGTCGATGAGCTGCCGAAGCTGCGCCAGGCCGTCGCCGCCCTGCTGCGGGAAACACCATGACCGAGTGGCTCGGCCAGATCGTTTCGCCGGGACTCAACGCCACCCTCAACGGGGTGAGCGGTGTGCTGCTCATCGTGGGTTTCGTCGCCATCAAGCGCCGGCTGGTGAGGCTCCACAAGGCAAGTATGCTGACCGCTCTCTGCGTATCCGCCTTGTTTCTCGCCTCGTACCTGTACTACCACTTTGTCATCAAGAAGGGGGTCGCCACGGAGTTTGCTAAGCAAAACCCGAGCGCTCCTGACCTCGTCACGCCCCTGTACTACGCGCTGCTGACAACTCATACCGTGCTAGCCGTCGCGACTGTCCCGCTTGCCCTGGTGACGGCCTACCTGGGGTTGCGCGACCGGCTCAAGGGGCACGTCCGAATCGCCCGTTGGACGCTGCCGATCTGGCTGTACGTGTCGGTGACCGGCGTCGTGGTCTACTGGATGCTGTATCGGCTCTACCCGCCGGCGTGACGGCGGGGTATGATGACCAACACGCGGCCCGTAGGTCAGGCTTTCCAGCCTGACTCCATGTCAGGCTGGAAAGCCTGACCTACGGGCGGCCGCTAAACGAGAAAACATGCAACGACTCTTCTTCCTCTTTGGATTGCTGGCCCTTTTCGCCGTGGCGGCCACGCCGCGCGGCGCCCGCGCCTGCCCCTCCTGAAGCGAGGCGGTGGCGGCCCCCTCCTCCGGTTCGGAGGAGTACGAGGACACGGACCCGATGCGCGAGGCCAGCGCCTACAACAGCAGCATCTACCTGATGGTCGGCACGCCGTACCTTCTGCTCGGCGCCTTCGGTTTCTATGTCTACCGGGGCCTGAAAAAGAACCGGGCGGCCCGTGCGGCCGCCGGCGGCCCCGGGATGGAGGGTTTCCCATGTCCTCTCCCGTCAACCGCCGTGAGTTCGTCTCTACAACCCTGACGGCCGGCCTCGCCGCCGGCCTCGGCGACCTCGCCTTTCTCGGTCAACTCCCGCCCGTCAGCGCCGCCGACGTCAAGGCGACCCCCGCCGTCGTCCCACTCAGCCCCGACACCGAGCCGCTCGTCCGCCTCATCGAGGAGACGCCGCGCGACAAGCTCCTCGAAGCGGTCGGCACCAGGGTCCGCGAAGGGACCAGCTACGGGCGACTGCTCGGGGCGCTGCTGCTGGCCGGCGTGCGCGGCATCAAGCCGAGGCCGGTCGGCTTCCAGTTCCACGCCGTCCTCGTCGTCAACTCGGCTCACCTCGCCAGCCTCGCCGCCCCCGACTCCGACCGCTGGCTGCCGCTCTTCTGGGCGCTGGACAACTTCAAGGCGTCGCAGGCCACCAACAAGGCCAAGAACGACGGCTGGATGATGCCGCCGGTCGCCGAGGGCAAACTGCCGTCCGCCACGCAGGCGAAGCGGCGCTTCATCGAGGCGATGGATCGCTGGGACGAGGAAGGGGCCAACGCCGCCATCGCCGCGCTCGTCCGCAACGCCGGTGCCGCCGAGGTCATCGAGCTGTTCTGGCGCTACGGGGCGCGCGACTTCCGCGACATCGGCCACAAGGCCATTTTCGCCGCCAACTCCTGGCGGGCGCTGCAGACCATCGGCTGGCGCCACGCCGAGCCGGTGATGCGCTCGCTCACCTTCGCCCTGCTGGAGCACGAAGGGGGCAACCCGGCGGAGCGTGACGCCGACCAGGATCGCCCCGGCCGCGAGAACGTCAAGCGCGCCGCCAAGGTCCGCGACGACTGGTTCCAGGGGAAGGAGACGCCGTCCGCCGCCGCCGACCTGGTGGCCGCCCTGCGCACCGCCTCGGCCTCCGACGGGGCCGAGAAAGTGGTCGAGTTGCTCAACAAGGGGGTCGCCCCGGCGTCGGTGTGGGACGGCCTGTTCCTGCGGGCGGGCGAATTGCTGATGCAGCAGCCCGGCATCGGCGGCCTGCACTGCGTCACCTCGATCAACGCCCTGCACTTCGCCTACACCGCCAGCGGCAACGACGAGACGCGGCGGATGATGATGCTGCAAGGCGCCTCGTTCCTGCCGATGTTCCGGAAGTTCATGGGGGAGCGCGGCAAGCTGGACGAATCGCGGAAGATCGATGCCCTGGAAAAGGCCGAACTGAAGGCGACCGGGACGGAGGCCATCGAGGAGATCATGGCCGACGTCAGCAAGGACAAGCCCGCCGCCGCCGGCAAGGTGCTGGCGCTGCTCGAGCGCAAGGACGGCGCCCCCGAGGGACTGATGACGGCGGCGCGGCGGCTGATCTTCCTGAAGGGGGACGACTCGCACGACTACAAGTTCAGCTCGGCGGCACTGGAGGATTACTACCACGCCACGCCGGCCTGGCGCTCGCGCTTCCTGGCGTCGAGCGTCTTCTGGCTGAAGGGCAGCGGCGCCAGGGACAACGACCTCGTCAAGCGCGCCCGCGCGGCGCTGGCGTAACGCCTCTTGCGGCTTCGCACGGCCTGCGAAGCCGCAAGAGAGCTTGCGCGAATACTACGAGAAATCCAGGAAAATCGCCTGCGATGCTTGTAATCGCCAGGCGGCCATGTTACTCTTTCGCGCACTTCAACTCGTCGGAACCCGATCGCGCCGCGGGTGGCGCGGTCGTTAAACATCTTTGTGCGCGTAGCGGAGAGAATTGAATCATGGCGAAGTCCTCAGCGACCAAGAACCGTCGCCCCCCAACCGTCAGCAGGGCGGCCGAGCCGGACATGGACACCAGCACCCTCGAGCTGGAAGAGGTCGCGCCGCGGCCCGCCGGCGCCAAAAACCAGGCGGCGAGGGCCATCCGCGAGACCGAGGTCCTCGAGTCCGTCGTCGGCCTCAGCCTCGACTCGGTGTCCACCACCCTCGCGTCCACGCAGGTCGAGATCCAGAAGTCGCTCGCCGACCTGTCCGCCAAGTTGGTCGAGCGCCTGCAGCTGCTCAAGAACGTCGAAGAGGCCATCCAGCTCAAGCAGGAGGAGCTGAAGCAACTCTACAACCTCGAGGCCAAGGAGATCGAGCTGGACGATCTCAAGGCCGAGATCGAGAAGCAGCGCGAGACGTGGGAGGAAGAGCAGGCCCGCAAGATGCGTGAGTTCGAGGAGCAGCGCCTGGAGCGTGCCAAGAACTGGCGCCGCGAGGAGGAAGAGTACAAGTACGACCGCAACCAACAGCAGCGCAAGGGGGAGGACGTCTTCAAGCAGAAGATGGAGGAGCAGGAGAAGGCCAACCGCAACAAGCAGGAACAGCTCGACAAGACCTGGTGTGAGCGCGAGGCTGAGCTGAAGAAGCGCGAGACGGAGCACGCCGACCTGAAGGCCAAGGTCGAGGGCTTCCCCGAGGTGGTCAAGAAGGAGGTCAACGCGGCCGTGGCCGTGGCGACCAACAGCGTCAAGAAGGAGTACGAGACCAAGGCGACGCTGGCCCAGAAGGACCTGGAAATGTTCCAGAAGCTGGCGGCGCAGGAGACGGCATCGCTCAAGCAGGCGCTGGAGAAGACCAACACCGAGGTCAACAGCCTCAAGTCGCAGCTGGAGCAGGCCCGCGCCGACGTCAAGGAGATCAGCGGCAAGGCGCTCGAGAGCGCCAGCGGCCGCGACGCCATGTCCGCCATGCAGAAGATGCTGGAGAAGGAGCCGTCGTCCAAGCAGGGCAAGTGACACACTTCAGCCGCTTGCGGCTTAGCGTTCGCTTCACCGGGGTGAAGCGAACGCTAAGCCGCAAGCGGCTTTACTCCTTCTTCTTGACCGGTTCCCCTACGATGCGGATCTGCGTACACAGGTTGTACTTCAGCCCGCCCATCTCATACTCCAGGTCGCCGTAGAACGCCAAACACCCTTCCTTCGGCGGCTCGACCTCTCCGACCACACTGTCCTTGCCCAGCGTGGCCTTGCACTCTTCCCAGCGTGCTTCGCGGAAGTCGCGCGTCGGCGCCGTGGCGACCCACAACCGCGCCGCCTTGGGCCTCGGCGACGCCTCGACCGTCAGGCGGAGCTTGCCGCCGGCATCGTCGTGCTTCCACGAGAGTTTCGGCATCGGGTTATCCGCAATCATGTGCCGGGTGAACGCCGCCAGCGCCCCCAGTGTGCGCGTCGCGTCCGGCTTGTTGTCCTGCCGCAAATTGTGGCCGGCGTTGGGCACGTACGTCACCCACTTGCCGCCCTTGAGCCCGTCCCAGTACAGGTTGAGGGCGTCCGTCGTCCAGTAGGGATCGTTGTTGCCCAGGAGGAGGAGCTTCGGCAGCGTCAGCTTGTCGCGGTAGCTGTACGGATCGACCATGCGCCACAGCTTCCGCGCCTCGTCGGTGTCCGGCAGGGGGATCAAGCCGCGCTCGACGTAGTCGTGGACCATTAGGCTCGGCTTGCCGAAGACCTCCTTCTGGTGCTTCATCTGCTCGACCATGTTGAGGGTATCGATCACCATCGGGGTGATCGCCTTGACGCGCGGGTCGCCGGTCGCCGCGGTCAGCCACGAGGTCCAACCGCGTTTCGAGCCGCCGCCGACGATGAAGTCCTTGACCGGCTCCTTCCATTCCTCCTTGCTGAACGCCTGCAGGGCGTCCATCGCCTTGACCACGCTCTTGACCATCGGGAAGAGGAGCGGCCAACTTTCGTCCTTGGTTTCGAGGCAGCGGACGAAGGTTTCGGCGATGAGGGCGTCCTCCTTCTTGCCGCCGAACAGCGGTTGCTTGGGAACGTCGAAGAGGACGGCGACGGGGGCCTGCGACTTGCGGGCCAGTTCCAGGCCGATGAGTTCCCAGCCGACGTTGCGGCCGCCGGTGTTCAGCAGCACCATCGTCTTGCCCGGCTTCACGTCGTTGGGGAGGTAGACGACGAGCTGATGGTCCCAGACGACGTCGTGCCACTTCTGCGACACCAGGGCGATCTCGTAGGCGAGGACGCCGTTGACTTCGTTCTTTGCCTTGAGCTTCCACGAGAAGGCGTCGTCGGCCTTCTTGACGTACTCCACGAGGTCGGCCCGGGCCGGCGCGGCCCAGGTCAGGGTCACGGCACACAGGCCCGCGGCCAGCCAGGTCCGGGGGGAAACGGTCATCGTCGGTGTTCCTCTCTCGCATCGGGTCGGATCATCGCTGGTGTCAACATACCGGCGCCGGCCATCGCTCCGCCAGCGATTTCCCGGAAAATTCCGGAGCTTCAACCGACGTTCAAAGGAGGTAGAAACCGGCCGGTTTCCACGCGGTTCGCAGGTGCAAGGCTGATTTCGCCCTGGTCGAATCGGGGTAGAAACCGGCTTCCAGTGTAACAGGTTGCGTAACACCCGGCATGCCCGGCAGGGTTTTCCGCGCCGGGCCGAGATGTTCAAACGACGGGGCAGGTCTGTCATGCGGACACGTCGAGGTGTCGAGCCGGCCGGGGGCTGGGGCGCGCTTCGACGTCTGGCTGCCGCGCGAGGGGGATGGGGTGCCCGCGTAGCGCGGTAGGTCGTTTCACCGGGCGTGAAACGACCCGACGTTCCCGAAGTCGTTGGCCGGACAGGCACTTGCGCCGCCCGAGACGCCTCATTTCACCGCGCGCACACTCACCCCCGACGGGGCTAATGCAACGACATTTCGGGGGGAAATTACCGCCCGCCGTTTTCCCCCATCTCTTGCGACCATTGCATTCCCCAGCGACCGGGTTTACACTATCTCAACAACGGTGAAGTGATGCTTCCCCTTCATCCTTACGAGCACCAACGCCCGGAGGGAAAACAGTATCACCCCGCGTGCTCGGCATCTCGCGCCCGGATCGGCCGGCCTGACGCCTACCCTTCTCGGTGG
>DATFNV010000307.1:0-13766 GCA_035266225.1 Gemmataceae bacterium | reverse complement strand
GGGACCTAGCACGTCCCAGAGCGTCACCACCCCGTCGGCACCCGCAGGGCCAACGTCTTGCCGTCCGGCGCGAACCACAGCGGCCGCGAATTCGGCGGCAACCCCTTGCGAAGGAACAAAAGGGGGAACAAAAGGGGACAGAGGAACAAATTAGGAATAAAAAGGAGGAACAAAAGTTGAAAACGTACTTTTTCACATGCCTTTGGGGGAACAACAGGGGGTAGCGTACTTTTTCACATACCGTTGTGGTATAATTCACGCTGTCCCATTTTCTATGTCCCAGGGAGATGTTCCCCGACATCACCGTGAACGTCACGAATGGGGGAAGGTCGGGTGGCCCATGATTTGTACCGCAGTGAACACGGCCACGAGCAAACTCGTGCAGACAGGGCTGGCGGGGCCAGACTCGTTCCAGGGGTGCATGGGGGAAGAGGTCAAGTCCCTGGAGGGCCAGTTCTCTCTTCGCCTACCGCAGTGTTACCGAGACTTCCTCTCCGTCATGGGACGTGCAGCCGGAGAGTTTCTTCTCGGCACCGACTACTCCTTTCCCAAGATGCTTGGGTTCCGCAAGGATGCCGAAGGGCTGCTACAAACTAGCCAATCGAACTTCAAGTTACCGCCCACCGCCTTCGTTTTCATGTTTCACCAGGGCTACACGGTTCTCTTTTTCGATTGCCACGATGATCCTGACGATCCGCCCGTTTTCATGTTCACCGAAGCAGAGAAGGAGCCTCGTAAAATAGCGGACAGTTTCTCCGCTTGGCTCCTTATTGCCGTGGAAGATGACATCGCCGCCTCTCGAGGGCGGAAGGGCCATTGACGAGCAAGAAAAGGACCCTGACAGACAAGGACCCGGGGTCACATCCCCTGCCGGGTTGGCCGTCGTAGGTTTTTTCGCTCCGGCTCGGCTGAGGGTGTTGCCACCTTGCCCCGTCGGGATAAAATCGCTGTCATGGGGCGAACATGTCGCCGGGCGACTTCAAACGGGTTCCCCCGCTCGTCGATGGGGCCTCTTCTCTTGATGAGGAGGCGGTCCGGCTCGGCGGACGACACGGCCAGCCCCGTTCTGTGCCAGATCGCCCTCCCGCTTGCCGGAGAATCTCATCATGGCGTCGCTACCCCACACCTGCCCCGAGTGTCGCGCCAAACTGGATTCGAGCCGCGCTGAGCGGAACGGCAAAGTCCGTTGCCCGGAATGCGGCGCACGCATCTCCTCGCGGCGCGACGACGATTCGGACGACGGCATCCGGTCGGGGTCCGGTTCCGTCCCCCCGGTGGCCCGCGGCGGGCGACCTTCGCGGCGCTATCACGACGAGAACAAAGCCCCTGTTCCCTCCACAAAGGGCTCCTCGCTGGGCCTGCTGGACGTGCTGGGTGTCGGCGTCGGTCTCTTCGCCCTTCTCGTCGTCGGCGGGATCATTGCCGCCGTCGTCTGCGCCTCGAAGGGCCCGGATGCCGCAGCGGTCGCCCAGGCCGGGCCGGGCGGGCCCGCCGCCGCGCCGGCCAAGGGCCCGCTGAGCGCGCCCGCTGCCGCGCCGGTCGGGGGCCCGCCGAGTGCGCCCGCCGCGTCCGTCGGGGAGCCGCCGGCCGCACAGCCCGACAAGGGACCGGCCGCGCCGGCCCCGCCCGCGAAGGAGCCGATCCAGCCGGGTCCGCGGGGGGAAGACCGCCGGCCGGACAAGGTTGGCACTCTGCCCTTGAAGGAGTTGAAAGAGGCCAGCGTCTTCATCAAGGCGACGACGCCGACCCTGTGGGCGACCGGCAGCGGCTTCGTGGTCCGCTCGCAGGGTGACACGGTCTACGTCGTCACCAACCACCACGTCGTCACCCCACCCAAGGAAGAGGCGGCCGGCGCGCCGCCGGGAGGGCCGGCCGGTGCCCCGCCGGGAGGGCCGGCCGGTGCCCCGCCGGGAGGGCGGTTCCTCCCGCGCCCGCCGCTCATGCCGCGCCCCCCCCGCATCGTGCCCCCCCCGCACGTCCCCCACGTCCCGCACATCCCGCGACTGGGGATGGCCCTGGAAGGGGCCGGCGGCCAGCCCGTCGCCGAACTGACGGTTATCTTCCGCAGCGGCAACGACCAGGAACAGGCCGCCAAGGCCGTCCTCATTGTGGACGACGCCGACGCCGACCTCACGGTGCTCAAGGTAAGCGGCGTCAAGAACACGCCGCGGCCGATCGACTGCGAGCACAGCCCGGAATTGGTGGAAACGATGCAGGTGTACGCCTTCGGCTTCCCCTTCGGCGAGGAACTCGACCCGAAAAACGGCCACCCGGCCATCACCGTCACCAAGGGAAACGTGTCGGCCCTGCGCCGCGACCGCAACGAGTTAAAGGACGTGCAGATGGCCCTCGACCTGAACCCCGGCAACAGCGGCGGCCCGGTGGTGGATGAACAGGGGGCCCTCGTCGGCGTGGCCGTCGCCAAGATCAAGAACACGGGCATCAGCTTTGCCGTGCCGGTCCACAAGCTGCACCGACTGCTGCAAGGCCGCATCGACGCGCCGGAAGCGCTCCGCTCGGTGCCGGTCGCGGGGGGCACCGAGGTCCGCGCCGTCGTCCGTGTCACCGACCCCCTGGGGAAGGTGCGCTCGCCCGCCGTGCTGTACGGCCTGGCGGACGAGGTGAAAATGCCCCGCAAGGGGGTGAACGGTTGGGACGGCCTGGCCGGCGCCCGCTCGAGCGAACTGACGATCGAGGGGACGCAGGGCGTGGCCGTCCTGGCGCTGGCCCCGCCCGCGCAGGGCGAAGTCAAGGTCCTCGTTCAGGTGTCCTTCCGGAACGACGCCGGCCAGACAGTCTACGGCGAGCCGACAACGCTGACCCTGGCGAAGAAAACAAAGGTGTGAGGAATCGGAAGGCGGATAAGGGGAGAGCGGGAAGGCAGATAAGGGAGAAGGCTCCAGCGCGCCTCGACCGGTCCCCGGGAATCCGTTACCGATGTTGCTACAGTATCGAGATGCGACATCGTATTTCGGAGCGCTGCGCTCACGATCCCGAGCGGTTGGTGGCCGACCGCGCGAAGTTCCAGGAGCAGTATCGCGACCGCTTGATCGATGCCGCGAAGCCTCCGGAGCGCACCGGCCAGTCGGCCGCCTGACGTCGCTTTGTCGTGGCGCTCCGTGATCGGGGTTGGGGCTGAGGGCCGGCTCCTCACCGAGGGCGTTCCCTACACCTGCACCCCCTGCCACCGGCCGCTCGCGAAGCGCGCCAGCAGCAGCGCCCCGCGCACGAACAGGTCGGCGAACATCGCCAGCCACGCCCCGAAGAGGCCCCCCTCCCACGTCCACGGCCCCAGGTGGACCAGCGGTTGCGTCAAGAAGTACGCCAGCGGGATGCGCACCCCGAGGAAGCCGACCCAGGTGAACAGCACCGGCACCCGCGTGTCGCCGGCGCCGCGCAGGGCGTAGGTGAAGACGATCGTGCAGGCCACCGCCGGCATGGCGAACGCCACCAGCCGCAGCACCGGCACGCCGATCACGATGACGTGCTCCTGCTCCGGGTTGGGGGCGAACAGGCGAAACATTTGCGGCGCGAACGAGAAGAAGACTGCCCCCATGAAGGTCATCACGGCCAACCCCAGCGTGAACGCGACCCAACCGCTGCGCGCCGCCCGGTCCGGCCGGCCGGCGCCGAGGTTCTGTCCGACCAGGGCCATCGCCGCCGTGCCGAACGCCGCCCCGGACTGGTAGCCCAGGGCCTCCCAGCGCAGGGCGATCCCGTGGGCCGTCGCCGCCTCGTTGCCCAGGGCGTTGATCAGCGTCAGGAACCACAGCTGGCAGACCGCGACCGACATGCTGTCCGCCCCCGCCGGCAGGCTGACGCGCAGCAGCCGCCACTGCAAGCCCCAGTCCGGCCGGAGTTGCCCCAGGCGCAGGCGCAGCCCCGCCTGACCGCGGGCCAGGACCAGGAGCACCGCAACCGCACCGAGGGTGTGGCTGATCGCCGTGCCCAGGGCGATCCCCTGGAAGCCGGTGACGTGAAACAGCCCCCAGGCGAGCGGCAGATTCACCAGGGCCACGCCGCCGCGGATGAACAACCCGGTGCGGGTGTCGCCCGCCCCGACCAGGCAGGCGATGCCGGCCTGCTCGATCACCTGGAAGGCCAACAGGGCGAAGATCGGTCGCAGGTACGAGGCGCCGAACTCCGCCGCCTCGCCCTTCAGGCCGAGCAGGCCGACGATGCGCTCGACCCCGGCGAGCCCGGCGACCGTGCCGAGCAGGCCGAAGACCGCGGCGAGGGTGATCGACTGGTTGGTGGCGTGGACGGCGCCGGCGCGATCGCGGCCGCCGACAAGGCGGGCCACGAGGGCGGTACTGCCGACGGTGACGAAGACGGTGAAGCAGGTGATGAGCCAGGCGAGGTAGCCGGCGGTCGTTTGGGCCGCCTGGTAGGCGACGTGCTGCGACGGGTCGGGCGGCCGAAACCAGCCCGCCAGGAAGAAGTCGGACAAATCGACGGCGATGATGAGGAATTGCTGGAGGAGGACGGGCCACGCCAGCAGCAGGACGAGGCGCACCGTCGAGCCGGGCCGGTCGATGACGGCGGTAGAGGCCGACTGTTCGTCGCGGTCGCCCATGGTCCGCTAGCGCCCCTCGTCCGCGGACTCCTCGGGCGGCCCGACGGTCCACTCCGGCTCGTCGCCGACGCGGAAGCGGTCGCCGGCGACGAGCTTGCGCCCCGGCTGGGTGGCGGGCTCGCCGTTGACGGTGACGCCGCCGTCGCGGACGAGGTGCTTGGCCTGCCCGCCGCTGTCGGCGAAGCCGGCCGCCTTGACCGCCTGGGCCAGGGTGATGTGATCGCCTCGGAGGGGGAGGGTTGGCATGGCGGCGCGACTCGTGACACTTCGGACGCAGCGCCCGCGGCGCTGTCGCTCTGCGGTATCTTACCGGGAATGCCCGGGGCCGTCTGAGGGTTGTTGACGATCAAGTCCGGGAAGTGGGGCCAGCAGGTCCGGCCGCTCATGACCCTGTTCGCGATGACGATTGCCGTCTTTGCGGCGCTCGTCGCCGGATTGCTTGCTGGCTTGTTGTTGCGCCGATCAGCAGTTCAACCGCCTCAGCAAGCGCCGCTGTCCCCCTCGGTCGCGCCGCCCAGCGCGACGACCGATGCCTAATTCTCCTCCTCTGTGAACGAAATGCGGAACGACCCCAGTCGCGTCCAGTCGAGCGTTAACGGCGGCAGGTCCGCCGGGTACGGCGGTGGGGGAGGGGGATACTGACCTCCGGAGATGTCTATCTTCTGAAAAGGCACTTCGATGCTCTTCAGGATGCCGGCCTGGAAACTGCCCGGGGGAGGCCACTGCATCTTGGCCGGATCGAGCTTGAAATTCATCTGTGTCTCCTTGTCACGTCCAGGGATTGAGTCGCCTCGGGAAGTATTGCTTGTGCTTGATCCACTTGAAGCCGTCGTGCTTGGTGATGGCCGCAATTTCAATCGGCCCGCCGACCGTAGGTGAGCCGGCACGGAACCGGGTGAAACCGATGGCTGTCTGCACCAGGAACTCCGCCAGGTCGATGGCGTCCTGGATCGGCATGGGGTCGGTGTAGAGGGGGATGTTGAAAGCCGCCTTGATCTGCGACATCAATGCCTCCACCTGACGACCGATCTGGTCCACCGGCAGACCGGCCTGCCTGAACAGCTGCTCAAACACCGATTTCAGCCTGGCATCGTAGCCATCAAGGAGGCGGTTCAGCGCCTCGGGTTGGCCATGCCACAGGTAGCCGGTCGCAGCCGTCGCCATGGCTAGGAACGGCTCCGGGCAGTCGCCGTCGTGAATATCAATCCGGTACACCTCCGCGAGGTCGGCACCGGTGGAAAAGCCAGCAACGAGAAGGCCGAGCGAGGGCCTCTCCGGTGCAGCCGCGGGTGGTGGTCCTCCCGGAGGAGCGGCCGGCGCTGGGGGTGGGGCCGGGTACGCCGCCAGGTACTTCTCTTCGTAGAAGAACCGTCGGACCTTCTCGGTCACATCCTTGACGGTATAATTGCCTGGGACCACCGCCAGCGGATCACCGCCGAATGTAAACCGCGCCTCCAGGTCTCGCGCCAGCGTCGAGATGGAGACGGGACCGATGCTGCCGGCGCCCCAGACCACGCCGCCGACCCGAAGGTCCTTACCAAGCCGAAAGACCTTGTTCGCGTTGTTGTACACCCAGGCCGCCAGCCCGTGGGCGGCACCAGCGGGGTGCATGATCGAAGCGGCACTGTCGGCCGCCAGAACAACACCGTCGTGGACCTTGACGGCGATGGCAATCGTCACGAACAACTCCTCGGCAATCCGTTACTCGTCGCCCGACCGGTTCGCAGCGCCCTCATTATAATACGAGGATGACAACCGAGGCAGTTCAAGCTGTCGCGTCCCGGGCTACGAATAGCGTCGTCCGACCGCCCAACCCGCGGAGATCCGTCATGCCGCCGTCCCCTGACGATGTGCGCCGCATCGTTGCCGAGGCCGTCCGTCCCTCTCGCTTCTTTGTCGGTGGCTCGCTCCGGCTGGAGTGGGATCACGTCCCCGCCGAGGACGTTTCCTGGGAGGTGTTCCGCGGCCGGCTGCTCGACCCAGCCCACACTCGGGAGCGGCGCACCTTCGAGGCGTGGAACGTCTACCTCCTTGACGATGGGGGCCGGTCGTCGGAGCCACTGCTGGCGGTGAAACTCGACGCGCCCGCCGGTCTGATTCACGTCGTTCGGGCCATCCACTCCTACGCCTGGGAGGCGTACGACGCGGGGGGGAACGTCATTCTCAGCCGCGAGACGAAGAAGTGGGTGCGCGAGCTGGTCGGGACCATCGACCTCGCCGATTTCAGCGACGCCGACGACCTGCGGGACGAGATCGTCTGCCGGCTGTTTCAGGCGGTGGTTGGCACCAACCGGCTGCCGCTGACATCGCTAGAAGCGCCGCTGCCGGCGTTCACGTTCGGTGAGTTGGCGTATTTCCACGGGCCGGTTGCCGAGACGGAGCCGATGCGCTCCTACGGCGACCTGGTCGAACGAGCCCGACCGGAGGGGCGGCGGGAGATCGCGAAGTTCCTTGAGACGATGGTACACGCGATGCCTCCCGAGGAATTGCCTGTGGCTTGCAAACTGTTCGAGCAACTCTCGCGCGGGATCGGCACGTATCCCAACCTGGTATTCACCTGCCTGCGCGTCCTGTTCAACGACGTGGCGCTGTCGCCCTTTACCGACATGCCGGAGAAGGCACTCACACTGGCGCGGCGGCTGGCCCATCACTTCGGCTACGAGGAGGACGTTGCCGACTACGCCGACCTCCTCAGCCACCTGCTGCGACAGATCGGCCGCCATCTGACGGCCTATGACCTCGTCCGCTTCCATCACGCGGGCGCTAACTACCCCGATGCCCTGTTGCTCGACGTCGTGCTGCGTTTTGACTTCGACCTGATTGAGCAACGCCCAGCGCTGTTCCTCGGTGCCCCAGCGGACGACGAGCGCACCCGGAACGCGAAGCGCCTGCGCCGCCGCGGATTGCGCCAGGCGTGGCTGATCCGCCAGCGTTATCGCGGCTACCTGGTCCCCGACGCGCCGACCTCGCCCGGCGAAAACGCCCGTGTTCTACCAGCGCCTCATGCCCGAGTTCCCGAGGAACAGATTCTCAACGCACACCGACGAACAAAGCCGCTTTTCCTGGAAGAGATTCACGGCAGCCACTTCGGTGACACTGCGCGGGCCATTCTGCGGCAGAGCATCCTCGACTTGCGGCATCCCAACGAGTTGCGCGAGTTGGGGATGGCCCTTTACCTCGACCGGCCACTGGGGGTGTGGAAGGCCCCAGGGGAGCCGGATCAAACGCCCATGCTGGCGTATGAAGCGTTCAGTCGCAGCATCGCGGCGCAGCGACTGCTGCTGCTGGGGAAGGACAAGGACCTCTTGCCGGACAAGGAACTGCCGGCCCTCCGCGAGGCGCTTCAAGCGCTGCCGGTGTCGGGTGTGCCAGTCGCCGACCTGGCCAGCATCCAGCGTCCCGGGGTGGTCTCGTTGGCCGATGCCGGCAAGGCCGCTCAGGACTTCATCTTCCTGCGCACGACGGGAGGTTCCTCGACGCGCGATTTCTTCTGGCTCTTCGATTTCCTGGGGCTGGCAAAGCGGTTTGAAATGATGGGATTGCTCGGGATTCCCGGATGGCTGCCAACGCCCGCCCTCATCCTCGGGCGTCTTGCCCCGGACGGTGAAGTCGTACTCATGGTCCATGAGGCCGGGACGCTGCGCAAGCGACTGGAGTTGTCGGCGAACCCGCGGGACGGCTACGTCATCCGTGCCGCTGTGGAATATCCGCGAAAGGGGCTACGTGTGCGGCGCGTTTGGGAAGAGACCGGCGCGGGCGAATTGCGGGAGCGCGACCTGAGCGCCGAGGATCTGTTCGTTCGTCCCGTTTAGCCGCCGCCCTCGGGGCGGCGGCTTCGCTTACGCCACCCCCGACGCCTCATCCGCTTCCCACCCCGGCAGCCACGGCTGCACGAACGCCCTGTCGGAGCGCTGCCGGCGCTGGCGTGCCGCCGCGGCGCGGCGGCGCCGCCGCGGTTCCGGGGCGCCGCCGATGTGCAGCGTGGCTCCCGCCTCATCCTGGCTGGCCGTATGCACCTCCGCCGGCTGTTTGTGTTCCTCGAGGATCGCCCGCGCCGCCGCGAGCGCCAGGTCCGGCCGGTTGCAGTCCCGGCTCAGGTGCAGCTGCACGACGTGCTTCAACCGCCCCGGCGTCGATGAGCGCAGCACCTCGCGCAGCAGCCCGGCCGCCTGCTCGTTGGACAGGTGCCCCTCGTCGCCGACGACGCGCGCGATCAGCCGTGCCGATCGGCCGCTGCCATACTCCAGCGCCACGTCATGGTTGAATTCCAGCGCCAGCGCGTCCACGTCGGCCAGGGAGGATGCCAGGTCCGCATCCCAGGAGCCGAGGTCGGCGAGGTAGGCCAGCGAACAGGTTCCGCCGAACAGGTCGGGCGCTCCCTCGAAGCGGAAGCCGAACGTGGCGCCGCCGTCGTGGCGGATCGCGAGCGGCCGGCAGCGCAGTCCCGGCGCCAGGTCAAACTCCTGTCCGGCGTCGAAGAGGCGGATGAGGTTGGCGGTGCGTAGGGCGCTGAAGGCGGGGGAATACGCCTGGAGAACGTCGTGATGGCCGGCGTGACAGTAGAGGGGCAGGTTGCGGCGGCGCAGTTGGGCGAAGGTGCGGTCGTGCCAGTGGTCGGAGTGCGTGTGCGTCAGGAGCAGGGCGTGGACGGCGTTCCAGGACGTGCCGGCGGCGGCCAGGCGGGCGGCGAGCTGGCGCGGGCCGAGGCCGGCGTCGAGGAGCAGACCGAAGCCGCCGGCCTCCAGCAGACTCGCGTTGCCCCCGCTCCCGCTCGCCAGCACGGTGAACCGCATCGACATGCCGCCCCTCATTGTCTGCGCCGGAGTCGGAAGAACCGATCCACGGCCCCATTGCCGCCGCCCGTCAGCACCAGCACGACGCAGGCGACGATGATCAGCATATTGTACTCGTAGCCGCCCTTGGTGATGTCGAACCCGTTCGGCCAGTGGACGGTCGCGATGGCCCCCGCCATGAGGGCAATGATCCCCAGGGCCGCCAGCCTCGTCAGGAAGCCGAGCGCCAGGGCGACGCCGCCGATCAGTTCGCCCCAGGCCACCGCGAGCTGGACCGGGGGAGGGGGTGGCTCGACGCCCTGCTTTGACGCCTCCGCGTTCATCCAGGCGGCCCCCCACTCGTGGCCCTCGTCCCCCACCAGGTGGAGCCCGTGGAAGAGGAAAATGGCCGCCAGTGCCAGTCGCAGCAGGAGGGGCACGGCAGTATTCTTGACGATGGTGTCGAACATGGTCAACCTCTCTCGTGAATGAAGGCCGAGGGCCGAAACCGACATGGCCGACCTCTCGCACAGCAACCCCACCGGCCGCTTCACCGGCCTGGCGGACGTCTACGCCCGCTGCCGCCCGACCTACCCCGCCGCGGCCATCGACCTGATCGTGTCGCGCTGCGGACTCGGGCCGCAATCGCTGCTCATCGACGTCGGCTGCGGCACCGGCATCTCATCACGCCTCTTCGCGGAGCGCGGCGTGCCGGTCATCGGCCTCGAGCCGAACGCCGACATGCGGCGCACGGCCGAAGCGCAGCCTCTGCCGCCGGGCGCACCCCCGCCGACTTACAGCGAAGGGCGTGCCGAAGCGACCGGGCTGGCTGGCGGAATCGCCGACGGCGTGCTCTGCGCCCAGGCGTTTCACTGGTTCGATGCCGACGCCGCGCTGCGCGAGTTCCACCGCATCTTGAAGCCCAGCGGATGGGTCCTGCTGCTGTGGAACGAGCGCGACGAGTCCGACCTATTCACGGCAGCATACGGTGCCGTCGTCCGCAGCACGCCCGAGGCGGCGGCGGTGGAGGGGCCGCGCGCCAGGGCGGGGGAGCCGCTGCTCACGCACGAGTTGTTTCAGGATGCGGCCCGGCTCGACTTCGCGAACGAGCAGGCGCTGGACGAGGATGGGCTGCTGGGGCGGTCGTTCTCGGCCTCCTACGCCCCGCGCGAGCCGGCCGCGGTCGAGGCCTTCGCGACGGCCCTGCGGGACGTGTTCGGGCGCCACCAGCAGGAGGGAAGGGTGGTCGTGCGTTACGTGACGTCGCTGTACCTGGCCCGAGTTCGGCACGCGGAGTGCTTGTGAGGGCGGGACAGGATTGCTAGAATGAAAAATCTGTTGCGCCAGCCGCTTGCGGCTTAGCGGATTCCAGGCTTCCGCTAAGCCGCAAGCGGCTGGCGCAACAGACTCTCAAGCATCCCACCCACCCCGTGGCCAGACACGCCCTATCCCATGAGGACCGCGCCGATGGCGGAACAAAGAACGATCCTGGTAGTAGACGACGATCTGGAGTTGAGCGACGGCCTGCGCGCCGTGCTGGAGAAGCAGGGCTTTCGCGTCATCCAGGCGCGCGACGGCCAGCAGGGCAAGCAGGCTGTGTACAACCACCGACCCGACCTCGTCATCCTCGACATGATGATGCCGCGCATGGGCGGCTACCCGGTGCTGGAGCACTTCCGCGGCAAGACCGACGCCCCGCCGATCATCATGATCACGGCCAACGAGGGCAGCCGGCACAAGGCGTATGCCGAGTACCTCGGCGTCATCGATTACATCCGCAAGCCGTTCGCGATGGAGCGGCTGCTGGAGGCCGTCCACAGGGGCCTGTCGCAGTCGAAGCCCGACCCGGAAGCGCCCGCGCCGAAGGACGGCGAGTAGTGCGAACGGGAGGCCCCGCCTTGAGTGACGTCGCCGAGGCCGCGAGTGTGCTCCTGACCCGCGGCCGCGGCTCGCCCCAGGTCTTTGCCGTTCGGCGCTCGGAGAAGTTGCGCTTCTTCGGCGGCTTCATCGCCTTCCCCGGCGGGCGGGTGGCGCCCGCCGACGCCACCCTCGACCCCAACATCGACGTCCGCCGCGTCGCCGCCGCCCGGGAGCTGTTCGAGGAAACCGGCGTCCTCATCGCCCGCCGCCCCGACGGTTCCTTCCCAAGCGGCCCCGACCTGGATCACCTCCGCCGCGAGCTGATCGCGGAGCGTCTCTCCTTCGCCGAGGTCCTGCGCATGCTTGGGGCGCGGCTCCACCCCGAGGATTTCGTGCGGGTCGGCGACCTGGTCACGCCGCCCTTCACGGCGACGCGCTTCGATACGACCTTTTTCGTGGCGTATCTGCCGCCGGGGCAGGAGCCAGCGATCTGGCCCGGGGAGTTGGACGGCGGCTGGTGGGAGACGGCGCAGACCCTGCTGGCCCGCTGGAAGGGGGGCGAACTGGTGTCGCCGCCGACGGTGTCTCTCCTGCAAGCGGTGGAGGCGCTGCCGCTTCACCTGCTGCCGGAGCGAATCGCGCCGTTGCTCGCCTCGATCGCGGCGGGTGCGATCCACCCGATCTTCTTCGCCCCCGGCGTGCGCATGATCCCCCTGCGGACGTTGGCCCTGGCGCCGGCCTCGCATACCAACGCCTTCCTCGTCGGCGCGGAGAACACCTACCTCCTCGACCCGGGCCCGAGCGACCCGGACGAGCAGGCTCGCCTCTTCACGATTCTCGACGCCGAGCAGGCCGGCGGCCGCCGTCTCACGGCGATCGTCCTGACGCACCACCATCCTGACCACGTCGGCGGCGCCGCCGCCTGTGCCGGGCGCTACCGCGCCCCCGTCTGGGCGCACCCGTGGACGGCACACTCCCTCCGCGAGAGGTTGGCCGTTTCGCGCCTGCTCGGCGAGGGCGACCGGGTCGAACTGGGGACGGCCGCCGACGGCACCCCCGGGTGGCACCTGCAAGCGCTATACACGCCGGGCCACGCGCCGGGACACCTGGCGTTTTACGATCCGCACTATCGGTTCCTGTACGCCTCGGACATGGTGTCCACGCAGACGTCCATCGTGATCGCCCCGCCGGAGGGGGACCTGACGGGGTACCTGGCATCGCTGCGGCGACTGCTGGCGTTGGACTGCCGGCTGCTGCTGCCGGCGCATGGCGGCCCCAGTTCGCGCCCGCGGCAGACGCTGGAAGAGGCGCTGGCCCACCGGGCCAGGCGCGAGGAGATGCTGCTGGCGGCGCTGGGCGCGACCCCGCGGGCGATCCCCGAATTGGCAGCGGAGTTGTACAAGGGACTGCCCCAGCCGCTGGTGCGCTTTGCGGAGTTACAGGTGCTGGCGGGGTTGCAGAAGCTGCAGCGGGAGGGGCGGGCTGAAGTAAAGGGGGACGACTGGAGACGTCGCGGTGACGGTTCGGATTGACCGCGGACGGGGATTTCGGGAAAACAACGTGTCCGCCGCGCGTGGGGGACAGCAAGCCGGCGCAGGTGAGATGGTTTTCGGGTCTAGCGTGGGCTGATTCCCGGATGGAGCGTATCCAGGATTGCGTATGCTCACCTACGATATGGCCAGCCTCTTCCAGCACCCACTGAAGTTTCGGGCGCGCATCCCGTCAGCAATCGTGACGTTCGGCGGTCGGCCTGTCGGGCAGTGCCGCATCCAAGTACAACGGCGCAAGGGCGCGCAGGACGTCGAGAACCAGGACGAACTGCTGTTGTCCTGGGATGTCGCGACCCTGAAGTCGTGGTGTACGGACGTCGAGGAGGAGATCGCGATTCTCCTCCAACGTGATGAGGATCGGGCCACACGTACCGAGTTGGCGGCGGTGGTCGTCGCCGTGGCGGTGATGGCGCACATCGAGCCGCAGACCCTCTTCACACGGAGATCGAGTACGGGCACCCGCCACGATTATTACCTGAACGAAACGCGCGACGAGATGATCGAGATCGCGGGGCGCTGGGAGGCGGGACTTCCCGGGCTGTTCGAGGAAAAGCGCGACCAGAGCAACCTCAACCGACAGCTCCGCAAACGCTGGGTGAGCGTGACGATCGTTCTGCAAAGTCCTCGGAACCGCACTGAAAGACGCCACCCATGACCGGCACTCAGGCCGCCGAATATCGGGAACTCGAACTCCAGTCCTCGAATCTGCTGCTTGAAGCCGATTCACGGCTGGTTCTCAGTCGCTACGAGGAGGCCGCCTTCCATGCGCTGCAAGCGGGCCGGTCCCGCGCCCGTATGGGGGAACTCAATTACAAGGCCGACGAATGGGCGGGAGCCGCGGAGGACTGGCTCTCGGCCGCGGCCTGTTTTCTGAGGGCGACCGCACCGCAACAGGCACAAACAGTCTTGGGCGTAACCGCCCGTCCGCTACGGTGCCAAGGCGAAGAAGGCCTCACCGGCGACGAGGTCACGGTGAGGATAGAGGCGCTCCACTTCCCGCTCGATGCG
>DATFNV010000306.1:0-6477 GCA_035266225.1 Gemmataceae bacterium | reverse complement strand
TCTGCCATCTTTATGACATTCGCAACGCGGCCCCTCTTGGCGAACGGCTTCCTTGCTGGTCAAGCGATAGCCGATGACAACCCGCCGAAGAGCGGTGTCAATCAGGGAAGCCGTTTGCGGAACAAATAGTCCCGCAACTTGAACACCCCCGCCTGGTTCAACGACGGGTAGCAGCCGGCGCGGGGCCTGGTTCAAAGCGGAGTGACAGTCAGTGGGCCCGGTCCCCGGTTGAGCTGGAGGTTGACCCCGCGCGTCGCTTCGGCCGAATTTCCTCCCTGACGAATCGTTTCATTGCCCCCCCGAAGGGGTGTCTACCAAAGTCGTGAAACGAATGGGTTGTCGGCGGCGCAAGGCGGGGAAGGACAAGGACTTCGGGAAACGCGATTCGTTTCACCGCCCGGTGAAACGAAACGGCGATTGGCACACCCGGCGACGCGAAGGAACGGCCGGCGCGGCCGGGGCGGCGCCAGATCCCGCGCCAGCGTACCCCACGGGGCGGCGAAGTCCGGGCTCGTGCCACGGAACGGTTCACCAGGTGCCCGCGCGCCTGAACCACGCCACCACCAGCCGTGTTACGAATACACCGGTCGAGTCGCCGGGATCAACCCGGCCACTCGACCGGTCGTCAAACCGCTCACTAGCGCCGGCGATCGTCAATGGCCTTTCTTGGTCAGGGGCGCAATCCCTTGCGTCCCACCGCCGCCGGTGAGGATCTCGGCGATCAGGTACTCGATCTGCTGCTGGGTCGCGGTCTTCGGCGACCAGCCCGCCAGGGCGGCATCGACGACGGCGAGGTTCCCCCGCTTCGCCAAGGGGCCGTTCTGGTAGGTGTAATGGTCGGCCGTCGAGGTGGCCGAGGTGCCCGCCGCCGTCACCACGGTCACGTCCACGACCCCCGCCGCGTGCGCCGGCACCGTCACGCCGATGGCCGTCGGGGTGACGCCGAGGATGACGGCGCGCGTGCTGCCGAAGTACACCGCCGTGGCGGCGCTGAGGTTGGTCCCGTAGATGACCACCTGCTGCCCGCCCGCGGAGGGACCGGCGTTGGGAGTAACGCTCTGCACGGTCGGGGCGGGGCCGGCCGGGAAGCTGACGTAGGTAAAGCGGTCGGCCGGCGAAGTAGCCGAGGTGCCCACCGGCGTGACAACCGTGACGTCCACGGCCCCCGCCGCGTGCGCCGGCACCACCACTCCCAGGGCGTTGGCGCTGATGCCGAAGATCGTGGCGGGCGTGGTGCCGAAGTAGACCGCCGTGGCGGCGCTGAGGTTGGTCCCGTAGACGGCCACCGTGTAGCCGCCCGCGGTCGAACCGAGGTTGGGGCTCACGCTCTGAACGGTCGGGGCCGAGGAACCCGGGTTGCCCACGAAGGTGAACCGGTCGGCCGCCGAGGTGGCGGAGGTGCCCCCCGGGGTGACCACGGTCACGTCCACGGTCCCCGCCGCGTGCGCCGGCACCGTCACGCCGATCGTTGTCCCCGAGTCGCCAAGGATCACGGCGGGCGTGCTGCCGAAGAAAACCTGGGTTGCCCCGCCGAGGTTGGTTCCGTTGATGAGCAGGGTGTAGCCGCCCGCGATCGAACCGGACGTGGCACTGAGGCCCAGGACGGTGGGGGCCGGCACCGACGCCTTGTTGACGGTGATGCCGCTCTGGGTCCCCGTGATCGACTTTGTTGCCGTGTCGGTCGCCGTCAGCGATTGGGTGCCGACCGTCTGGAAAGTGGCGCTGAAGGTCCCCGTCCCCTTGGTCAAGGTCGAATTGGCCGGGAGCACGGCGTGGGCGTCGCTGCTGGTGAACGTGACCGTGCCGCTGTAGCCGGTCGCGGTGTTGCCGTAGGCGTCCTTGGCGGTCACCGTGAAGTTGCCGGAGGTGCCGGCGTTGATGGGCGAAGGGAAGCCGGCGACGCTCAGGCTGGCGGCCGCGGCCGGGTTGACCGTGACCGTGGCGCTGCCCTTGACGCCGCTGCTGCCCTTGTCGGTGGCCGTCACCGTCTGGCTGCCCGCGGTGACCAGGGTGACCGCGCTGGTAAAGGTATGCACGCCGTGGTCGGCGGCCGTGAAGGTGTAGTCTGTGGGCAGCGCCACCCCCGACCCGGTGTCCGACGTCGTGAAGTGGACCGTGCCCAGGTAGCCGGTCGCCGTGTTGTTGTTGGCGTCCAGGGCGGTGACGGTGACGCTGAAGGCGCTGCCGGCGGTGGCGCTGGCCGGGGCGCTGACGCTCAGCTGGGTGGCCGGCGACGGGGCCGTCACAGTGACACTGGCGCTGGCGGTCAGCGAGGAACTGACCGTGTCGGTGGCCTTCACCGTCTGGCTGCCCACCGTCACCAGGGTGACGCCGTTGCTGAAGGTGTGGCTGCCCTTGTCGGAGCCGGTAAAGGTGTAGTCCGAAGGCAGCGCCACACCCGAGCCGGTGTCCGAGGTCGTGAAGTGGACGGTGCCACTGTAGCCGGTCGCCGTGTTGCCGTAGGCGTCCTTGGCCGAGACGGTCACGTTGAAGGGGGCGCCCTGGCTGCTGCTGGTCGGGGCGCTCACGCTCAGCGAGGCGGCCGACGCCGGGGAGACCGTGACGGCAGCGCTCCCGGTGATGGCGGTGTTGGAGGCGTCGCTGGCCGTAATCGTCTGACTGCCGGCCGTCACCAGGGTGACGCCGTTGCTGAAGGTGTGCGAGCCGTTGTCGGCCGCGGTGAAGGTGTAATCGCCCGGCAGCAGCACGCCCTTGCCGGCGTCCGTCGTGGTGAAGTGGACGGTGCCGGTGTAGCCGGTGAGCGTCTGGCCGGAGGAGTTCTGGGCCGTGACGGTGACGCTGAACGGCGTGCCGGCGGTGGGGGTGCTGGACGAGACGGTGACGCTGAAGGTCGTGGAGATCCCGGCCTTCTCGAGGTCGGGGATCAGGTTGTTGGCCTTGGGAGTGCCCAGGCCGGTGACCAGGTCGTAGCCCGGCCGGGCCTGCTCGCCGTTGCTGCCGTATTGGATGTCGTTGAAGTCGTTGGCGTACGAGGTAGGGCTGGCCGCCAGCTGGTAGAGGGCGGGCAGGGTCTGGCTGAAGCCGTCCAGCGACCCGGAGGCGCCGCGGCCCTGGTCGGCGAGGGCGACGAGGGCGGCCCACTGCGGGGCGGCGTCGCTGGTGCCGCCGACCGCAGCCCAGTCGAGCACCTCAGTGCCGTAGTTGAAGGGAAACGTGTCGTAGACGGCGAAGCCGGGGGAGGCGTCGGCGGCGTAGGCCACGTCGGGGTTGCCGCGGGCGCCGTCGAGCAGCACCTTGTTGCCCAGGGTGTTCTGCACGTAGGAACTGTTCGCGTAGGTGCTCTGGTAGCTCGGCACGCTGTAGCCCTGGCTGTAGCCGCCGCCGCTGCCGCTCCAGCCGATTTCGGAGGTGATGTTGTCGGACCCGTCGAGGGTCAGCGTAGTGCCGCCGACGGCCAGGACGTTCGGCGAGACGCCCGGCCAGGTCGCCGGCGTACCGCTGTCGCCGGAGGCGCCCACGAAGGTGATGCCGGCGTGGCCGGACGGGGTGGTGAAGTGGGAGTCGTCACCGGTCTCGCCCTGGAACTCGGAGCCGCCCCAGCTCATCGACACGGCCACCACGCCCGCGGTGTTCCGCGCCTGATCGACGGCGGCGAGCAGGTCGGCGGTGTCGGCGGAATTCGCTTCCACCACCAGGATGTTCGCCCCCGGCGCGATGGCGTGCGCCCACTCGACGTCCAGGGCCTCTTCCACCTCCCAGCCGCCCGTGGGGTCCGTCGCCAGGTTCGCGGCGCTGCCGCCGGTCTGGGTGACCTGGGTGAAACTGGGCGGGGCCGACAGGTTGAACTGGGCGTCGAAGGTCGCCAGGTCGCTCGCCAGGTTGGGGTCGCCGTAGGCATCGACGATGGCGATGGTCTCGCCGGTGCCATCGAGCTTCAGCTGGTCGAAGCCGTAAGCGTGACGGACCTGCGCGGGCCAGAAGCCGGCCGGGTTCTGGGTGCCGGAATAATTGGGCGAGATGATCTCGTGGACCGGGTGGACGATCAGGCCCACCGGCCGCATGAGCGCGGGGAGGGTCCGCTGTTCCAGCTCCTCCGCGGATGGCGGGACCGGCTGGCCGCGGCGGGATCGGGGGACACGTTGACGACGTTCGGGCAGGTGGAACGAACGCGAGAAACCCATGTGCAAGCAACCTCCGGCAGCAGGCCTTGGAGACAAGACACCCACACCGTTGCGCACCGAGCTTCGACTGTTCCGGAATGACTTCGAGAGAATACGGAGTAATCTACCTCTCCGGAGAAGGGCTCGCAAGGAGATTTTCACGAAAAAGGCGCTTCCCTCCGGCGCGGCGGTCGCGTAACCTCGGGAGAGAATGGTGCGCGCCCCCGCCTACCCCCACCTTGGGCGCGCCTTCTGGAGAGGCCCCGCATGCCCCACGCCGCCTGGAAAGCCGCGCTCTTGCTGGTCCCCCTGCTGACGGCCGGCGCGGCTGCCGACGACCCCTTGCACGCGCGCATCGACGCACTCATCATGGCGAAGGCCGGCGGCAGGCCCGCCGGGGCGAGCGCCGACGACGCCGAGTTCCTCCGCCGCGCCTGCCTCGACCTCGCGGGCCGCATTCCCGCGACGGCGGAGGCCCGCGCCTTCCTCGCCGACAAGGCGGCCGACAAACGCGCAAAGCTGATCGACCAATTCTTGCAAGGTCCGGACTACCCCCGACGGATGCAGGACCTGTTCCACGTCGTGCTGATGGAGCGGTTGGGCGACCACCCCGCCTGGGGCGCCTACCTGCGGGCGTCGTTCGAGAAGAACAAGCCGTGGGACCAGATGGCCCGCGACATCCTGTCCGGCCGGCCGAAGGACGAGGGGACGCGCGGCGCGGCCTTCTTCTATGCCAAGCGGCTGGAGAACTACGGCCAGAACGCCGTCGATTACCCCGCCCTGACGCGCGACGTGGGGCGGTTGTTCCTCGGCGTCGATCTGCAGTGCGCCCAGTGCCACGACCACTTGTACATCAAGGACTACAAGCAACAGGACTTCCAGGGGCTGTTCGCCTTCGTGAAAAACGTCTCCCTCGAGGACTCGAAGAAACCGGCCGTCGTCGAGAAGCCGACGGTCCAGAAGGTCGAGTTCATGTCGGTCTTCCGCAAGGTGCCGCGACAGACCGGCCCGCGTCTGCCGTTCGGCCAGGAGATCGAGGTGCCCGCGCTCGAGAAGGGAAAGGAGTACGAGGTGCCGCCCGACCCGAAGACGGGCGCCCCGGGCGTGCTCCGCTTCAGCACGCTGACGAAGCTCGCCGAGACGCTGCCGGCGCCGGAGGATCCGTTGTTCGCCAGGAACATCGTCAACCGGCTGTGGTGGCTGATGATGGGGCGCGGCCTCGTCCACCCGCTCGACCAGCACCACAGCGGCAACCCCCCGTCGCACCCGGAGTTGCTCGACCTGCTGGCGAAGGAATTCGTCGCCCACAAGTACGACGTCAAGTGGCTGCTGCGCGAGCTGGCCCTGTCGCAGACGTATCAGCGCTCCGGCGCCCTGCCTGCGGGCGTGAAGTCGCTGCCGCGGGAGAGTTTCCTGACGGCGAACGAGAAGCGGCTGTCGGCCGAGCAACTGCTGGTGAGCATGCGCGAGGCGATGGGCGAGCGCGCCCCGGACGGCAAGCCCGACCCGCTGACGGCGAAGTTTCAGAAGGCGTTCGCCAACCCGCCGCGCGAGCCGGAAGACGAGATCAACCCGATGCTGAAGGCCGCCCTGTTCGTGCTCAACGACGAGGCGGTGCTGGGCTGGCTGACGCCGAAACCGGGCAACCTGGTCGATCGGCTGACGAAGCTGTCCGACCCGGAGAAGGTGGCCGAGGAATTGTACCTCAGCGTGCTGACGCGCCTCCCAACGGCCGACGAGAGGCAGATGGTGGCGAAGTATTTGGAGAAGAACAAGGATCGCCGGGCCGTGGCGTGTGGACACCTGGCGTGGGCGCTGCTGGCCTCGACGGAGTTCTGCGTCAATCACTGAGGGGAGTCAGGAAGGAGTGCCGCGATGCCCGCCCGAGACACGTACCACGACGTGGTCCGGAATGCTCTTGTCAAGGACGCATGGACGATCACGAATGATCCGCTGATCCTGCGTGTGGGGTCGAAGGACCTCTACGTTGATCTCGGAGCGGAACGTCTGCTCGCGGCGGAGAAAGGCCAAGAGCGCATCGCTGTCGAGATTAAGAGCTTCGTCGGCCGTTCAGAAATTGACGATCTGGAGAAGGCGCTGGGGCAGTTCGTCCTTTACCATGACATTCTGGCGGAGAACGACCCGTGCCGCATCCTGTACCTTGCCGTCCCGGCGGATGTTCTGCGGGATCTTTTTCAGGAGGCGGTGGGTCAACTTCTGCTGAGGAACAATCGGTTGCGACTCGTCGTGTTCGACCCAGCGCTGGAGGTCATTCTCCAATGGATACCTTGAACGCCTATCGCGAAATCGTTGAGCGAATTCTTACCGAGTACGCCCGCCTCCCCTACGCCTACGG
>DATFNV010000305.1:0-14479 GCA_035266225.1 Gemmataceae bacterium | reverse complement strand
TGGCGGAGAGCCAGACGGGTTGGAGCGTGCTAGCGCACAATGGGCTAGCCTTGATGCGCGCCGGTCAGAGCAGGGCCCCCATGGGGGAGCCCTGCGATCTCTGGGCCGGATGAAGTGAGAATCTTTCGCCAGAATGCGGGCCAGCCGCTTGCCCCGACCCGCATTCTGGCGAATGCGGCTACGACCTTGGGCGAGCGGCACGTGCTGGTTATCCCTCGGCGGTGGCGGGGTGCCGGGCGCGCTGTCCCAGTATTGTGTCACACCCGCACGAAGTG
This sequence comes from Gemmataceae bacterium, assembly GCA_035266225.1. Classification (GTDB taxonomy): domain Bacteria; phylum Planctomycetota; class Planctomycetia; order Gemmatales; family Gemmataceae; genus DATFNV01. The sequence continues at coordinate 14,204 of DATFNV010000305.1, read as the reverse complement.
ACACAATACTCGCGTCGCGCGTCGCAACCTGTTGAGTTGTAACGACTTGCTGCAACGGAGTATTGTGTCACCCGCCCCGCGAGTTGACACAATACTCTGACACGATCCCCTGACGAGCGCGCGGGGGGGGGGACCAGCGGAGACGAATGCCTGCCGCTCGCCTTATTTTCCGATGCCGGCTTGCCTGCTGGAGACAGTGGCGACCCGGCAAGCTGGCAGCTTGCCGCTGCGGGCCCGGCGCGACCCCAGGGCCATGACACCTTTGCTCGAGAAGCACCCATGACGCTGCGCTACCTCTTTGGACCGGTCCCCGCGGCCTTCGCGGAGCAAAACCTCCAGCCCCAGCGCCGGGCCGGCGCCTGCCTGGCCTTCAACGCCGACGGCGACGCCGACCTCACCGTCCGCCCCGACGACCCCTGGGACAAGGTCCGCCAATCGCTGCCGCACGGCTGGGAGCCCGACGCCCTGGTCCTCTGGCTCCCCTACACCACCGTCCCCGCCGGCCTCTGGTCGGCGCCGCTGCCGCGCGTCGGCCTCGCCCCGGACTGGCACCTGCTTTGGACTTACTACCGCCGCCGCCTGCCGTCGTGCGACCTCGTCTTCACCGACACGTTGGGATCCGAATTCCTCAACCGGCACGGCCTCGCCCAGGCCCGCCCCGCCAACCTCTGCGGCGCCGAACGCGGCTTCCTCGAAGGGACCTGGCCCGAACAGCCACGCGACATCGACGTCCTCTTCGTCGGCAACCTCAACCCGGCCGTGCAACGCGAGCGCATGCCGTGGCTGGCGCGGTTGGCCCGGCTGGGGCGGCGCTGGCGCGTGGTCCTGCGCTCCGGCGTTGCCGGCGAGAGCTACCGCCGCCTGCTGGCCCGGGCGCGGATCGTCTTGCACCACAGCGCCCGCCACAAGTGCGGCCGCCGCGCCTGGGAGGCGGCCGCCGCCGGCGCCCTGGTCTTCCAGGAGGCCGACAACCGCGAACTGCCCGCCCTCCTCCGCGACCGCCAGGAGTGCGTCTACTACCGCGCCGACGACCTGGAACCGCTCCTCGAACACTACCTGGAACACGAGGACGAGCGCCGCGCCCTCGCCGAGGCCGCCCGCGCCCGCGCCCGGGACGGCTCCTTTGCGGAATTCTGGGAGCGATTGACACAAGAGATGGCCGAGGAGCTGGGACGGGCGGCGCGCCGGCCGGCGGCGCCGGGGGGCGCGGACGAGCTGCTGACACGCTGCTGGCAGGCGCTGGGCGGCAGTCGCTTCGAGGACACCGCCCTGGTCGCCGACCTGGAGAAGGCGGCCGAGGCGCGGCCGGAGTCGGCCGACCTGCATAACGCCCTGGGCGTCGCCCTTGGCCGGCAAGCCCAGGGCCGCAGCAGCGCCCCGTTCGCCGCCGCGGTCGCCGCCGAGCACTTCCGGCGGGCGCTGGCCTGCCAGCCCGACCACTTGCTCGCGGGGCTCAACCTCGCCGAGGCCCTGGACGCGGCCGGCCAGGACCTCGCCGCCATCGACGCCGCCCGCCGCACCCTGGAACTCCTCCAGCGCCAGGCCGACCTCGACCCGGCCTGCCTGGACGCACCCATCTTCGGCCGCAGCTTCGACACCTTCCGCATCGAGTGGGAGCGAGCCGCCTGGGCCAACGCGGGTCAGCCCGGGGCCGAGGTCGAGGCCAGGTGTACCCTTCTGCGGTGGCACCTGTGTACCCTGCTGGGCCGCTGGACCGGCGACCTGGTCTGCTGGTACGAGGCGGCCCTGCTGCGGCCCGACCTGTCGCCGGCGCGGGCCGGCCTGGGCGCCGCCCTGCTCCGCGCCGGCCGGGGCGGCGAGGCCCTGGCCCACCTGCGACTGGCCGCGGCCGGCAACCCCTTCGACCGCGAGGCGGCGCGGCTGTCCTTCCAGGCCCTGGGGGCGCTGGGCGACGCCGCCGGCCAGCGCCGCCTCGTCGAGGAGCGGCGCCTGCTGTCGCGGGCCGCGCCGCAAGTCGTCCCCGAGGAGGCATGGTTCGCCGGACCGCGCCCCGCGGCCGACGCCCTGGCCTCGATCATCATCCTCTGCTGCGACGAGCTGGATTGCACCCGGCTGTGCCTGGAGAGCGTGCTGCGCCACAGCCGATCTCCCTACGAATTGATCGTCGTCGATAACGGCTCGACCGACGGCACTCCGGAATACCTGGCAGCGCTGGCCCGCCGCCCCGGCCCGGCCCGCGTCGAGGTCATCCGCAACGAGAGCAACCGCGGCTTCCCGGCCGGCTGCAACCAGGCGTTGGCCCGGGCCGGCGGCGAGTACGTCGTCTTCCTCAACAACGACACGGTGCTGACGCCCGGCTGGCTGGACGGCCTGGTCGGGTGGGCGCGGCACGACTGGCCGCGCGTCGGCCTGGTCGGACCGGTGACCAACTGCGCCCCCGACGCCCAGGGGGTGCGGCCCGGCTACTCGTCGCTGGACGATTTGGGAGCGTTCGCCGTCGGCCGCCGTCAGGCGTTCGCCGGCAAGACGCTGGCGGTGCGCCGGCTGACTGGGTTCTGCCTGCTGGCCCGGCGCGAGGTGCTGGAGCGCGTCGGCGGTTTCGACGAGCGCTTCGGGGCGGGCTTCTTCGACGACGACGACCTGTGCGTGCGGGCGCGGGAGGCCGGCTTCCGTCTGCTGGTGGCCCTGGACACGTACGTCCACCACTTCGGCAGCCGCACCTTCGAGGGGCTGGGCATCGACACCCGGCGGCAGTTGCAGGAGAATTTCGAGCGCTTTCGCGACAAGTGGGGCGCGGAGCACGCCGCCGGCTATCACCTGCCGCCGCCTCCCCCCGCCGTACCGGCGGAGGCCGAACCCGCACCGGCCGCGGCGACGGCGGAGGAGGAGGGGCCGCCGCCGTTTGCGGACGTGTCGTCCTCGCTGCCCGCGGGCGAGGAGGCGCTCGGCGAACAGGCCCCCGCGCCGGCTGCCGCGGGGCCGGCCGTCTCTACCAACGGCCGGCCGCGCGTGTCGCTGTGCATGATCGTCAAGAACGAGGAGCACCACCTGCCCGACTGCCTGCGCTCCGTGGCCGGCCTGTTCGACGAGGTCATCGTGGTGGACACCGGCTCGGCTGACGCGACCCGCGACGTGGCCCGCGGCTTCGGCGCCCGCGTCTTCGATCTCCCCTGGCCCGACAGCTTCGGCGCCGCCCGCAATGAGAGCTTGCGGCACGCCTCCGGCCAGTGGATCCTGTGGCTGGACGCCGACGACCGCCTCGACGAGGACAACCGCAAGCGCCTCCGGGAGGTGCTGGCTGGCCTGGGCGAGGAGCGCGACGCCTACGCGATGAAGGTGCGCTCGGTCCTCGACGCCAACCGCACCACCTTTCGCCTGCTCGACCAGGTACGGCTGTTCCGCAACCTGCCGGAGGTGCGCTGGGATTACCGCGTCCACGAGCAGATCCTGCCGGCGGTCAACCGGGCCGGCGGCGCCGTGCGCTGGGCCGAGGTCATCATCGACCACGTCGGCTACCAGGACCCCAAGTTCCGCCGCGGCAAGCTGGAGCGCAACCTGCGCCTGCTGGAGTTGGACCACGCCGACCGGCCCGACGACGCCTTCACCCTGTTCAACCTGGGCTGGACGCTACTCGACCTGGGGCGAGCGGCGGACGCCGTGCCGCACCTGGGCCACGCCCTCAAGCAGACCAAGCCGTCCTCCTCGACGCTGCGCAAGCTGCACCACCTGCTGGCGCTCGCCCAGCGGCACCTCGGCCACCCCGACGAAGCGCTGGCCGCCTGCCGCGAGGCGCTGCGGCAGTTCCCCGACGACGCGGAGTTGCTGTGCGAGGAGGGGCTGCTGCGGCGCGACACGGGTGACCTGGGCGGGGCGGAGGAGAGCTGGCTGCGGCTGCTGGAGGCCCGGCGCGGCCGCTACTTCGCCAGCGAGGAGGTCGGCCTGCGCGGCTTCAAGACGCGGCAGCTGCTGGCCGAGGTGTACCGGGTGCGGCAGCGCTGGGCCGAGGCGGAGGTGCAGTGGCGCGCGGCGCTGGCCGAGCGTGCCGACTTCGAGCCGGCGTGGGAGGGGTTGGCCGAATTGTACCTGCGGCAGAAGCGCTGGTCGGACCTGGAAGATTTGCTGGACAAACGGGAGGTTCAGGGGGCGGTGCCGCCGAAGGTGGGTTGGCTGCGCGCCCGGGGGCAGTTGCAGCGGCAGGAGTTTGCGGCAGCGCGGCGGACGCTCCAAGGGGTGATCGCCGCGGACGGTCAGGCGCTGGGGCCGCGCGTGCTGCTGACGCACGTGCTCTTGCAGGAGGGGCGCGACTGGGCGGGTACGGAGCGGGCGCTGCGCGAGGTGCTGACCCTTGACCCGGGCCACGCGGAGACGCGGCACAACCTGAAGGTCCTGCTGCGCCGCCTCGGCCGCGAGCCGGTGGCCGTGTGACCTGCAAGCACCAAACGGTAAAACGGGGGTTTCGTGTGAACTTCGGCGTGCGACACAAGCCCGACGCGCAAGCGAGGGTTCGACGGCACCCCTCGCTTTGCACGTCGGGCTTGTGTCGCACGCCGAAGTTAACGCGATCTTGGCCCGCCACCGTTTGGTGCTAGCCGGGCCGGAGGAAATAAAAGGGGACAGCGTTGCAACCTCTTGCCGACGTTGGAGTTGCGGATAAATCGCCCGCATCGACTTGCGAAAGGGATAATTATGCCGCAAGTCCAAGTTCGCTCAGTAGTTGCGAAGAGTGTCACCATTTCATCACGGTGCCGCTGATGGCGCCCGTGCTGGTGCTGATCTCGAGCCCGGGCGGCAGATTGAAGGCGACGTAGCGGAGGGTGCCGCTGGAGTCGCTGGCGCTGATCGAGAGGGAGAGGCTGGCGGCCTCGTTGCTGGTCTGGTCGCCGGGGTTGGTCATGGGGGGGCCAAGGTGACAGTTTATGGGCCAAGGTGACAGTTTATGTTACTCCATAGTACAGCATCACTTACGTCGAAATGTCCCCGCCAGCGTTCCCGAGGGCCATTTCGACGTAACTTCTTTCGCGACAATGGGAACCGTAAACTGTCACCTTACTCCCCTTACTCCCTGTCACCTTACTCCCCCCCTTTTCCTTCCCCAGATCCCCGCTGTCCCCTTTACTTCTTCCGGGCGTCCTCTCGCCTTGTCAACCGCATTAGCGCCGCCTTTGCCTCTCGCGTCAGGCGTGCTTCCTGTTCCCCCTTCGCCAGGACAGTCAACACCTCCCGTGCTGCTGGGGTGCCAATGAGTTCTAGGACTTCGAGTGCTCGGGATTCGCGCAGCTCATCGGGTGCCATGCGCCGCCCCACGAGCTTGGCAAGCAGCGCCTCGACTCGCTGACGCAGTTCCGCCGATGGCTTCCCCCGTAAAGCACCGCGCAGTGCCGGTTCGGCCAACTCACCGATCTTCTCAAGTTCGGCGGAAGCCTCCTCGCGTGTGTCGAAGGAGTTATCGTCGAGCGCAGCGATCAGCCGCTCGATTTTCCTGGCATCGATGCTTGCCGGCTTCAGGCGTGTCTTCAGCAGCGGCAGCACTTCTTCAGGGGAGGCGGCGAGCGCCCCAACAGCATCAAAGGCTCGCTCCGCATCGTCGCTACCAAGTTCCGCCCAAAGGGCTTGCAAGCGCTCAGGCGGCAACCGCTTCCGCGGGCCGGGCTCCGGCCCCGTCAAAGCCGAGCGCCCCCAAAGAACCACTGTGCCATCTTCACTCGCAGAGGCGAGGAACGAGCCATCGGGGGCGAGGGCCAAGGCCGTGATGTGCCCCCGGTGCCCGTGCAGGATACCACGATCCTTCCCAGTCACGGTGTCCCATAGCCGGATCGTCAGGCCCTCCGCGCGGGCCAGGGTCCGCACGTCATCGAGGTAAGCGACGGCCCGGCAATCTTTGACCTCCTTGCATCGACGCCGAACATGCCCCGTTGCTACTTCCCACACGACGATATCGCCAGTCATGCGGAACGAAGCCCAGCACCTATCCCTAACACCAACTACTATTGGTCTCGCCTCCATGAAACGGAATTTGAGTCCCGCGAGGCTTTTCTCGTCCGTTGAGAAGACCGGGAACGATGGAACCGTGTCAGATACATCCAGTTGGCACAACTCTCGCCCCGTCGCCCCGCGGCTTACAGTTACCATCTGCTTCGCATTCTCGGTATAGCGATAGAGTGTAAACAGTCCGCCATCGGGCGAGATGATGAGCGGTCCCCCTTCCCCCGGGCGCCGCGAGCGCTCGTAGAGGATCTTGTCACCGCGGCGGTCGTAACAGACCAGCCGGTCTTCTCGACAAATGCACAGCAAGATGTCCGAGTCCGGAGCCGAAGCGAAGGTCGCGATGTCCGCCGGCGCCCTTGGCGGCGCCGGCAGTTCTTTCCCCGTGGCCGTGTCCCAGAAGTACCACCGCCCCTTGTCCGCGACGATCAGGATCTTGCTGTCGCCGGAAAAGGCAAGGCCCGCAGGTCCTTTGACCGTGACTTCGTCATCCTCTTCTTGAGTGGTTGGCACAATCAGCTGGCGCAGTTCCTTGCCGGTGGCGGCCTCCCACAGACGGATGGCACCGTCGTAAGCCACCGTCACAACGAACCGGCTGTCCGGGGATACCGTCACACGGGCGATTCGCGCGGGGTGCCCTCGGCGCGGGACCAATGGCTTGCCGGTCCGAGTGTCCCAGAGTTGCAGTCCGCCTTCGCCGTCGCCGGTCGCGAGCGTCTTGCCATCCGGGGCGAAAGCGAGAGGAGCCCAGACCGCCCCGCGGAACGACCGGACCTCGTTACCGTTGGCCGCGTTCCGCAAGTGCATTCCTTCCTCGTCGAGGAAGGCGAGGAGCTTGCCGTCGGGTGAGAAGGCCAGGTCCATCTGGCGCCGGGCGCCCGCATCGATCACGAGCCGTTCCTTGCCCGTAAGCACATCGCATAATTTCAGTTGCGCGACGCCCTTCGGTATAATGGCCACGGTACGGCCGTCTGGAGTGAGCGAACAGGAGTCTACCTCATCCATGAGGTCCGCTAATGGCCGGACCTGCCGGTCCTCGTCTACCTCCCAGACTTGGACCTTCCCGCCAGCGCCGTCCGTGCGCAGCAATCGGCCCCCGCATGCGAAGGCTAACCCGCGGACGGCCTGATTACCAGCACGCCAGCGGCGGACTCCCTTGCCGCTGGCCACGTCCCACAGGCGAATTTCGCCCGAGTCGTCCCCGGAAGCTACGGTCTTGCCGTCGCGCGCGAAGGCGACACACCCGCAAGTGTGCTCATGACCGCAAAGCCGGTGCAACTGCTTGCCGGTGAGGGTATCCCAGAGGCGGACCGTGTGGTCCTCACCGCCCGAGGCGATCCGTTTGCCGTCTGGGGAAAGTGCGGCTGTCTCGACGTGCCCCGTGTGACCCTCGAAGAGACGGACCTCCTTCCCAGTTGCCGCGTCCCAGAGGCGAAGCGTCGAGTCGGTGCCGGTGGAGAGGAGGAGCTTGCCGTCCGGGGAATAGGCGACCGAGTTGAAGCACACCCCGTGACGGAAGCGGATGGTGCCGAGGCGGGCAATGGCTCCCTCGGGGAGCGGATCGCCATGGTAGTCGGAGTGAACCGTTTGGCTCGTCTCAACGGGGTCCTGTCTACTCGCGCCCTCAAACGGCGCGTGGCAGAGACCGTTGGCGGCGAAAAAGGCTGCGAACGATATCAGCCATCCAAACAGGAATAAATAGGACTGGCGCATGGCTCCCTCCGCGCCTCTTTTCTTCTCCCTTTTCTCTTTTCGGCGGTTCTCCTCGTCCGCTTCGATCAACGGACAACCTGGATGTGCCAGGGACGGCCCTCGATCTTCAGCTCGTGGACCACCTTGCCGTCACGGTCCACTTCGACCACCTTGGATTCGTCGGGCATGGCCAGCAGCGTATGACCATTCGGCAATCGGGCGGCACAAAACACCGATTGGTCCATGGCGCACGTCTTTATTGTCCCCTCACAATTCAGGAATTTCACGAACTTCTTGGGCACGGCGCACTCCCAGACCTGCTCTCCTTTGAAGGTGAGTTCAACGACCTTCGCGCCGTCACAGACAGGAAAAAGACAGACAGGCACAAGCAAGTGGCCGTTGCGCAGGACCGTCAACCTCACCCAGGGATGGACCCTCCCTTCCAACGCGAAGCGGCTGAGGACCTTCCCCCGGTCGCTGAGGAGAACCACCTCGGTTTTCGACCCCTGACCGTCGTCTGCCGCGCCCACCTTCTCGTCCACCGACAGAGCGACGATGCGGCCGTCACGCAACTTGCGCGCGCTCCAGAGGTAGCTGCCCCACTTGACCGACCAGGCGGTATTGCCCTCGGCATCGATTTCCTGGAGTTGTCGGCGCGTGGCGATCAGCGTATGGCCGTCGGGCAAGCGCTGGCAGCTCCCCACCAGGGAGGCGTCCGGGCTTCCCTTGCGAGCCAGGTTCTTCTGCCAGACCACCTCTCCGCTGCGGTCGCGTTCGCTCACCAGGCCGGCGTGGTTTTCGGCTACGAGAAGGCGGCCGCTGGGAAGGAACTGCACGTCCACCGGTCCTTCGGGGCCTTCCACCTTCCAGCGCAGTTTGTAGTCCGGGCCGTAATTCAGGAGTTGACCGTCGTCGAGGTCGGCGACCAGGAGCGAGCCTCGGTCGTCCTCCGTCCAGTGGACGCGGGACAGGTCAAGGCGTTCGGACTCCGCCTTCCACCACGCCTTCCAGGCGAGGCAACACGCCTTGCGCGACGCCGCGCCTCCCATAAGGATCGCCGCCGGCCGTTTGGGACCGGCGACCTGACTCAGCAGCGCTTCGGCCTGCCAGGCGATGGACAGTCGGGCTTCCCCAAGAAGCGCGACCAAGACGGGAATACCGGCCTTGTCCCCTGCCCGAACAAGGACGTGCGCCGCGGACAGACGCACGCGTGCGTCGGAGTCGTCGAGCAACCGCACGACCGTCTCGCGCTGCTCCGCCGGAAGTTTTCGGGCGGGAACAAACGCGGCGGCCGCCCGCCGGACCGGTTCTTTATCTGCAAGCGCGGCGATCACATCGGGGTCAGGCTTGCCGTTGCGGTAGCCGGCGACGACAAGGGCCTGGAGCAGCTCGTGTTCCTGCTGCTCGTCTTTGGAGTAGGGGAGGTAAGCGAGCAATGCAGCGGCGGCCCCCGCCGGGTGACGGGCCGCGAGGATTCGGGCCGCGGCCTCCAGGAGTTCTGGACCTTCCGCTTGCTCGATGGCGTCCAGGCACTCGCGTGCCCTTCGGACGCGCTCGGAGTCATGATCCTTCAACGCCTCGCGCAGGGCCGGCACGGCGATCCGTCCAATCCCGACTAGCTCCGCGGTGGCTTTTTCCCGAATGGCGAATTGCTCGTCCCCGAGGCCCTTAATCGCGCTGGCAATGTCGGCCTTGCCGGAGGCAGCCCTCGCCCGGTTATGGAAGAAAGAGAGAAGGCTTGTAGCATCGGCAGCGACACGACCTTCGTCCAGGAGGCGCAAGTCCTCGGCATGGTCCTCGGCGAAGGTCGGAGGCGTGGCTGCTCGGGAACAGCAAGGGAGGGACAGCGCGAACGTGGCCAGAAGGGCCAGGAGAATACGAGCCATCGAGACTACCTCGCCTTATATTGGGCGGAGGAAGAGTTGCCACGCGTCCAAGGAGCCGGTTCTCAGATGAGCATGCAACGCTTCCATTCCGTGTGGAAAGAACATCGCCACGACAGGTTAGCGATGTTCATTTGGCCCCATCGACGAGCGGGAGCTGGACCACGCTCTTGCCATAGATAGCCAGAAGGCTCTTTCCGTCAGGGCTTATCGTCACGTGGTCAAAGCTCTCTTTGTCCCCTTGACATCGACCAAGGGCTCGGCCCGTGGCCACGTCCCAGATGACGAGTGTATTTTCGCGACCCGTTGTCACCAGGATTGTGCCTTGGGGATTAACGGCCAGACCATCGACGACCGACTCGTGTGTCTGGAGCGTCCGGATGGTCTTGCCGGTGGACGGGTCCCAGAGGATCACGACTCCGTTCCTGTCCCCACTTGCCAGCCATTTCCCCGAAGGGGCAAAGACCAGACTAAAGACGCTTTCCTCGTGGCCCCGAAAAGTGCGCAACAATTTGCCAGTCGATGCGTCCCATATTCTGCAAGTGTTGTCGAGGCTGGCCGTTGCCAGCAATCGGCTATCCGGGCTGTAGGCAAGGGCGAGCACGTACCGTCTATGCCGATTCAAGGTCAGTAGTCGCGTACCAGTCTCGGGGTTGAAAATGCCCACCTCGGCGGGTTGGCCGGCCTTGCGGGGGTCCTCTCCCACCGAGATCGCCAGGCGCCGGCCATCGGGGCTCACAGCCAAGGAGCAGTGGTGCAGCGCGAAGAGTCTTGTCCCGTCGCCATCGGGGTCGAATGGGAAGAATCGCAGCCGTTTTCCGCTCTTCGCATCCCACAGCCCGACTTTTCCGGAGAATGACATCGCCGCGATCGTCTTTCCGTTGGAGCTGAATATGGGCCGTTTCAGATGCCCAGGGTCTTCAGTGTCCGTGATAGTGAACAACAACTTGCCCGTCTTGGCGTCCCAGACCTGGACTCCGCGATCATCGGAACCACATGTGAGAAAGCGGTCGTCGGCAGGACTGTACATCAGGTCCAAGATGCCCCTTTCGTTGGGCCAGAAGACGAAAGGCACCGGTTTCAGATCCTTTGCGGGCCCATCCTCGGGAGGGACGGCTATCGCCGGCGTAACGACCACGCTGGAAAGGACGCAACTGCAAAAAAGACCAGAGAGGAGGAGCGAACCGATTCTGAAGAAGTGAGCCGTCGATCCCGGTTTGTCTGTGCCCATGTTCTGTCCTTCCTGGATCATCCCTGCGGGCGCGGTCCGGATGACGGTCCACCCGCATTCCATGTATAACGGAGCGAGCGCCTCGAGCGGGCACTGGAGCTGGGCGAAGAAGCGAGGCCAGCGGCGGAACGTCGTATCGTGTTAGTTCTTTTTTATTGGGTAGACTTTCGTGCCATCCTTGAGCTTCCACACGCCCACCGTTCCGTCGGCAAATGCCACGATCAGGTATTCGCCATCTGGCGTAGTCGTCATGCTGGCGATCTGGGGCAGGTTGTTCGCATCCTTCAGTGCTGCGCCGCCCCCCAACACATCGATCGTTCCCCCCTTCGCCGTGTTGCTGGCTTGGATGAGCTTGCCTGCGTCCGGCCCCTTCGCTGGAACGAGATTGAATACGCTGGTTAGGTTGTTTTTTTCACCCTGGCCAGCGGGGTACGATGTCGAGGGATTCGGTTTGTTGCCTCTGATTATTTCTATTAGGTCACCCTCGCCATAGCTCAGACTTCCCGATGGGCCACCAGGGAGGAGAGAGTAGCCTATGAGCAGCTTCTGTTTGCCACCAATGGTGATCCAGACCACAGAGGTTACGACCGCACCCTTGGGCAAGTTCGTTATCGTGTACGTATACACTTTGCCCGTTTTCGGGTCATAAACGCGCATTTCATTGCCGACGACCATGACCACACCATAAGGGGTGGTCCCCCAGACGACGCTCTGACCCTTGGGAGGAACTGGCAACGACAACTTACCGGGATTGGTTATAGTTGCAGCAACCGTGTTATAGATCCATACCGTCCCCTTTCCGTCCACGATAATCAGCGTATTAGCCTGCCCCGTGGGAATCATGGCGACGATGCCATCTTGGGGGGTGTTCGCCAACTTGAGGGTTCCCTGGTAGGAGCCGTCGCTAGGCTTGTAGTATTCGATCTGTCCGTTACTGAGTCCGACGAAAATCCAGCTCCCATCCGGGCTGGCTACGACGGAAGTCGCGGTGACACCCTCGGGTCTTGTCGTTGGTGGAGTAAGCGGCTGCGGCTTTTCCGATGGATTGCCATCCGGATAGTACTGTACTTTTCCATCGGGACCGAGGATCGCGATGCCCAGGCCCGTGCCGATGCCGGATACCTTACTGGGGCGGTCCGCCAGCGTCTGTGCAGGCACAGCGCCACTCGCCAGACCCAGCAGGGGAGCCGTGATGCTGTAACTGAGGGTCACGTTGCTGCTGTAAGTGCCGTCCATCACCCCGATCGTGCTGAGGAAGTTCCCGGCGCCTGCGACGATGCTACTGATGGTTCCGGAGATCAACCCCGTTGCCGAATTGATGCTGAGCCCGCTGGGCAACCCCGTGGCGACGTAGGTCAGGGTCCCGCTGCTAGAGTCGCTGGCCTGAACTTGCACACTGACTGTATTCCCCTCGCTGAAGTTCTCGAGCGGGAGGGGCGTGATCGTCACAGGGCTGTTGATACCCCAGTCAAAGGTCTGGCTAGCGGTGTAGGTGCCGTCGCTGGCGGTCACCGTGACGCTGTACTGCCCCGTCGCGGCGGTCCCCAGGGCGACCGTGCCCGTGATCGCGCCGGTGCTGGTGTTGATCTTGAGCCCCGCCGGCAAACCCACGGCAGAATACAGCAGTGTGCCGCTGCTGGAGTCGCTGGCGCCGATCGACAACGAGGGCGTGTCGCTTTCCGCGTTCGTTTGCCCGGCCGGCAGTGTCACCGTCACGGGGCTGCTCACCGTCCAGGTGAACGTCAGGTTGGTGCTGTAGGTCCCGTCACCGGCCGTCACCGTGACGGTGTACGACCCGTTCGCGGCGTCCCCCAAGGCGACCGTGCCGGTGATGGCGCCCGTGCCGGTGTTGATCGCGAGCCCGGCGGGCAGGCCGACGGCGGAATACTGCAGCGTGCCACTGCTGGAATCGCTGGCGCTGATCGAAAGGGAGACAGTGTTCCCCTCGGTGTTAGTCTGCGCCGAGACGGTCGAAATCGTGACGGGGCTACTTACGGTCCAGGTGAAGGTCTCCTGGGCGCTGTTGGTCCCGTCCGTGGCGATCACCGTCACGGTATACGGCCCGTTCGCGGCGTCAGCCAGGGCCAGGGTGCCGGTGATGGCGCCCGTGCTGGGGTTGATCTTCAACCCGCCCGGCAAGCTCTCGGCGATGTACTTCAGCGTGCCGCTGCCCGAGTCGCTGGCGCTGATCGACAGGGAAGCGCTGTTCCCCTCCGTACTGCTCTGGTTGCTCGGCGTCGTCATTGTCACCGTGCCGGCTGCGGCGACCGCCCAGCCGAAGGTGTCCGTCTGCACGTACGTGCCGTCACCGACCGTGACCGTCGTCGCGTAGAAACCGATGTCGGTGGCGCTGGAACTGATGGTGCCCGAGACCAGGCCGGTGCTGGTGCTGATGCTCAGGCCCGCCGGCAGGCCGGTGGCGGCGTAGGTCATGGTGCCGCTGCTCGCATCGACCGCCGTCACCTGCAAGGAGACGACGTCGCCGACGACATTCGCCTCCGCGCCCGGGTCCGTGATCGAGACCGGGCTGTTGACGTCCCACTCGACGTTCTGGCTGTTGTAGTAGGTGCCGTCGCCGACGATGATCGTCGGGAAGTACGACCCGACGGCAGCATCGCCGAGGGCGACCGTCCCCGAAATTGCCCCCGTGCTGGCGTTGATGGCCAGGCCAGGCGGCAACCCCAGGGCACTATAAGTCAAGGTCGTGCCGCTGCGGGAGTCGCTGGCGCTGACAGACAGGGAAACCGAATCCCCCTCGTTATTGGTCTGGGTGGCGGGGGGCGTGATGGTGATGGGGCTGTTGACCGTCCAGTTGAAGGTCTGCGTACTGCTGTAGGTGCCGTCGCCGGCCACGATGGTGACACCATACGGCCCCGCTGCCGTCGCCCCCACGCCGACGGTGCCGGTGATGGCGCCCGTGCTCGCATTGATCTTCAGGCCGGGGGGCAGCCCCAGGGCGGCGTAAGACAGCGTACCGCTGGTGGAGTCGCTGGCACTGATGGACAGGGAAACCGTGTCGCCCTCGTTGTTGGTCTGGTCGGCGGGAGCCGAGATTGTGACCGGGTTGTTCACGGTCCAGTTGAACGTCTGGCTGGCCCAGTAGGTGCCGTCGCCGGCCACGACCGTGACGGTGTACGGTCCATTGGCCGCGTCACCGGCGCCCACGGTGCCGCTGATGGCGCCCGTGCTGGTGCTGATCTCGAGCCCGGGCGGGAGATTGAAGGCGACGTAGCGGAGGGTGCCGCTGGAGTCGCTGGCGCTGATCGACAACGAGACGCTGGCGCCCTCGGCGCTGGCCTGGTCGCCGGGGTTGGTCATGGTAACGTGGCCGGCCGCGTTGACGGTCCAGGTGAATGCCTGCGTGGCGTCGTGGGAGCCGTCGGCGGCCTCGACCGTGACTGTGGACACGGCGCTGCTCGATACGGTGCCGAAGATCTCGCCGGTCGTCGGGTTGA
>DATFNV010000304.1:0-16218 GCA_035266225.1 Gemmataceae bacterium | reverse complement strand
CGATGGCCTGCGGCCGGTTGGTGCCGGCGTTGTTCACCAGGACGTCCACGCGGCCCATCTGCTCCAGGGCGGTGCGGCCCAGGCGCTTGACGTCGTCGCGGTTGCGCATGTCGGCGACGACGTAGCGCCCCTTGCGGCCGGTGCCGTCGAGGATGTCCTTCAGGGCCGCTTGCAGCTCGTTCTCGTGGCGGCTGGAGATGATGACGTCGGCGCCCGCCTCGGCGAGGGCGCGGGCCATCGCCTTGCCGAGCCCCTTGCTGCCGCCGGTGACCAGGGCCACGCGGCCCGCCAGGTTGAACAGGTTCTGCGCCATGACGAGTCCCCCCATCGATTCGCGGTGTCACAAGTCCTCGGGGATAGGATAGCGACCGCCCTTCGTCTTGACACGCCGCGGGCGGACGGCTAAATTCCCGCACCCTTATTACCGAGATCGAGCGGGACGGCCCCGGACAAGGATGTCGTGCCATGCGGCGACGGCTGGCCCTGATGGTTGCCCTGGGCGTGGTGTGGGCCATCGGCTGCACCCCGGTGGAGACGGTCCAATCCACCTCCTGGCTGCCGCGGCGACGCCTGTTCCAGGGGCCGACCGGGCCGGACGTGGTCCACGTGCGCGTCGCCCTCCTGGAGTGCCGCCCGGGCGAGACCGAGTGGCGCTACGTCAACGGCGACCTGTGGCAACTTGCCGACGAGAGCCTCATCGATGAGGACCGCCGCCATGCCATGACCGAGAGCGGCTTCCGCGTCGGCAAGGTCGGCGCGCCGCCGCCGGCGAAGCTGCTCGACCTGCTCACCTCGACGCGCTTCAACCCCACCCCGCGCGAACTCACGTTCCGTACCGGCGATGCCAAGGCGCTGGCCGTCGGGCCGACGCTGCCGCACTGCCGCTACCGCATCGACGCCGACGGGGACCCGGTCGAGCTGGACCAGGCCGATTGCAAACTCGTTGTCCTGGCCTCGCGCGGCGCCGGCGGCAAGACGGTGCTGCGCCTCACGCCGCAGGTGATCCACGGCGACGCCAAGAACGTCTACCGCGTCGATCAGCAGGCCGGCTCCTTCGTGCCGGCGGCGGAGCGGCCGACGGAAACCTATTCGCAGATGGCCTGGGAGGCCGAGCTGGCGCTGAACGAATACCTCATCATCGGCGGGGACTACGATCGGACCGAGACGGTCGGGCATCAATTCTTCGTCCGCCCCGACGAGCCGGTCGCGGTGCAGCGGTTGCTGGTCATCCAAATGGGGGCGGCGCCGCCGGGTCCGGGCGCGGCGGCGCCGCCGCAGCCTGGCGAGTCGGGCGCGCCGCGCTCGGTGCCGGTGGCCCTCCAGGCGACGTGGCCGGCGGCGCGCGGGGCCGCTCCCTGATTTTTTCGCGTGAACTTCGGCCCCGGTTCTGCTCTCCTTGGGGCATGGAAAACACCCTCGTAGACCTCGACGGTTCGTTCGGCGAAGGCGGCGGCCAGATCCTGCGCAGCAGCCTTGCCCTGTCGCTGCTCACCGGCAAGCCGTTCCACCTGCGCCACCTTCGCGCCCGACGATCCAAGCCGGGCCTGCAACCGCAGCACCTCATGTCGGTGCGCGCCGCGGCCACGATCGGCGGGGCCCAGGTACGCGGGGCCTCGATCGGCAGCACCGACCTGGTCTTCGAGCCGGGCGCCGTCTCGGCCGGCACCTACCGCTTCGACATCGGCACCGCGGGAGCGACCGGGTTGGTGCTGCAGACGCTCTACCTGCCCCTGGCGCTGCGCGGCGGCGCCCCGAGCGAGGTCACCCTGGTCGGCGGCACGCACGTCACCGCCAGCCCGTGTTTCCATTTCCTCGATACGACCTGGCGGACCTACCTGGAACGCCTGGGCTTGCGGCTATCGCTACGGATGCAGCACCCGGGCTTCTACCCCCGCGGCGGCGGCGTGGTCGTGGCCCACATTCAGCCGGCGCCACGGCTGCGCGGGGTAACGCTGCGCCAACGGGGGGAAGTGACGGTGCGCGGCTTCAGCGCCGTGGCCGGGCTGCCCGATCACATCGCCCGGCGGCAGGCGCGTCGGGCGGCCTTCCGCATGGAACAGTTCGGCGTCGAGGCGGACGTGCGGCAGGAAGAGTGGGAGGGCGGGCCGGGCAGCGTGCTGGGGCTGGTCGTGGACACCGAGCCGGCGCCGGCGCTGTTCTTCGGACTGGGCGCCCGCGGCAAGCCGGCGGAAGCGGTCGCGGATGAGGCGGCCGACCAGGCCATCGCCTACCTGCGCACGGCGCCGGCGGCGGTCGATGCCCACAGTGCCGACCAACTCGTCCTGCCGTTGGCGCTGGCCGAGGGGCCGTCGGAGTACACCATCGCGGAGGTGACGCAGCACCTGCTGACGAACGTGGCGGTGATCCGGCGGTTCGTGGAGCGTGAGATCGTCTGCGAGGGGGAAGAGGGGCAGCCGGGCGTCGTGCGGATCGGATGAGCGGGAGCCGCAAGCGGCATCGCAGGGCTCGGTATAATGGGCCGTCGCCCTCGTGAAGGTGCTTCATGAATCCATCGCCGGCCGAATCCGATGTGACGCTCCGCGTGGCCCAGGTCGTCCCCCGCACCGAGGCCGAGGGCCCCGGCCGGCGCTTCGCCCTGTGGTTCCAGGGATGTCCCCTGCGCTGCCCCGGCTGCTGCAATCCCGAGATGCTCTCATTCGAGGGAGGCCAGGCCGTTCCCCTCTGCGAGGTGCTGCGTCAGGTCCGGGACGCGGCCGGGCAGGGCGTCGAGGGGATCACCCTGCTCGGCGGCGAGCCGCTGGCGCACGCCGCCGCGGCGGCGGCGCTCGCCCGGGCCGTGCGCGGAGTTGGCCTGAGTGTGATGGTCTTCAGCGGCTACACGCTGGCCGAGGCGCGACGGCTGACCGATCCCGCCGTCGCCGAGCTGCTGGCGCACACCGACATCCTCGTCGATGGGCCGTACCTCCGCGAGCGGCCGGAGACGCGGCGGCGCTGGATCGGCTCGGCCAACCAGCAGATTCACTTCCTGAGCGAGCGCTACCGCGCCGACGACCCGCGCTGGCTGCTGCCGAACACGCTGGAAATCCGCCTCGAAGGCGGCGAATTGTCCGTCAACGGCTTCCCGGCCCGGCACGCCGTCGGGCTGTGGAAGCGGCCGAAGGCGGGCGAACGCTAAGCCGCAAGCGGCCCAGCCTCACACCTCCCCCCGCGCCTGCCGTGCCGCCTGCTCCAGCGGCACCAGGGCGCTGTCCTCCCACGCCGCCCGCTCCTCGATCGGCTCGACGTGGACCGTCACCTCCATGTCCGGCAGCGCCACGCGAATGGCCTTCTCGATCCGCTCCGTAATCTCATGCGCCCGCCGCACCGTGAAGATGCCGGGCACCAGCAGATGAAAGTCGGCGAAGCGGCGCGTGCCGGCCCGGCGCGTCCGCAGCGCATGGAAATCCATCCCCGGCGCCAGCAGCCCCGCGATCGCCGCCCGTACCTTCGCCTGCTCTTCCTCCGGTAAGGCCCGGTCCATCAACCCGTCGAACGAGCGGCGGATCAGGTCGATCGCCGTCCAGCCGATGTGGCCCGCCACGAGCAGGGCGACGATCGTGTCGAGCCAGGTCAGCTTCGTCAGCCAGACCAGGCCGAGGCCGAGAAGCACACCGGCCGAGGTGACCACGTCGGCCATCAGGTGCCGCCCATCCGCCTCCAGGACGATCGATTGCGCCCGCCGGCCGGCGCGGATCAGCAGCAGACCGACGCCCAGATTGATGACGGTGGCAGCAAACGTGAAGCCGCTGCCCACGCCAAGGGATTCCAACTCCTCGGGGACGAACAGCCGGCGGAGGGCGAACCAGACGATGGCACACGCCGCGACCAGGATCAGCATCCCCTCCAGGCCGCTGGAAAAGTACTCGATCTTCTCGTGGCCGTAGGTGTGGTCCCGGTCCACCGGCCGTGCCGCGTACACCAGAGTCAGGAGCGCCGCCAGCGCCGCCACCACGTTGACGACCGACTCGCCCGCGTCGGCCAGCAAACCCACCGATCCCGTGACGCGGTACGCCACCGACTTGAGCGCCAGGTTCAGCACGGCCGCCAGGATCGACAGGCCCATCAGGAGTTGCGGACGCGGCGCGGTCATGGGAAGACTCCGTGCGGCCCGCCGATACGGCCGGCATGGGCGTCATCTTACGCCCCACCGCTCCCGGCAGCACGACCCGTACCAGGCCCGTTCTCGGCATTCTCTTGCATCGCCGAACGATCTGGGCGAAAATGACTGTTCGGCCCGCCCTGCAACGGCGGACGGCGCGCGGCACCCGCGCTGTCGCCGGCCGGGCTTCTCATCAAGATCGGTGCCGAACGGAAGAGGTGCTTCGATGAATCTGCAGCGCACGGGCTTAGCCGCCGTCGCCGCGCTCGCCCTGACCGTGTCCCTGGCCTTGCCGGCGCGGGGGCAGCCGGTCAAGCCGGCGGCCGAGAACGAGTTCGGCGTCCGTCGCATGGAAATCTGGAACGGACCGGTCCGTACCGTCCACTACTTCATGCAGGGTAGTTCCCCCGGCGAGGAGGCGACCCTGCGCGACCTGGCGCGGGCCGAGAACGACCTGGCCAGCGCCGACGAGGTGCAGGGGCTGCGCCGCCTGTACCTGAAGAACGAGCGCCTTCTGGCCAACCGTCGCGGCCAGGTCAACCCGCTGCTGTACGGCTACTCCAGCGAGTACGCCGCCGGCCTGATCCCCGGCGTCGTCACCGGCGGCTTCGGTTACGGTGGCTTTGCCGGCTATCCCTACGGCTCCGCCTACGGCATCGGCGGCTTCGGCAACGTCGGCTCCGGCTTCGCCTATCCCGGGATCGGCGCCGCCATCGGCAACGTGAACAACAGCCTGGCGAACGGCGTCGGCAATGAAGGGGTGATGAAAAATGAACTGGCCCGCGGCCTGGCCGAGGCGGCGACGCCGGAGGCCATCGCCCGTGCCACCCGCGCCTACGACACGGCGGTGGCGCGCGTGGGCGAGTCGCAGCGCCTCCGCGTCGCCCTCGGCTACCCCAAGGCGGAAGGCACTCCCGTCAAGGAAGAACGCTGGGTCGGCGGGCAGGTGACCGTGACCACCAAGGACGGCAAGACGTTCGATGGCAAACTGGTGCGGGAAGAGCCGGAGTGGATCACCGTGGAGACGGCCACCGAGGACGTCAGCCTGCGCAAGAGCGAGGTGACTCGGATCGTGCGGCCGAAGCAGGACATGAAGCCGGAAGGGCAGTGACTCGTCACGGCCGGGCGCGGTCGGGCTGGGCGAACCATGGGCTCGTCCAGTCGCGGGCGGTGTAGCTGCCGCCGCTGGTCGATTCGACGCCGTTCGGCCCGATGCCCAGGGTGGACGAGTTGGAGAATTCCTCGTGGTGCGTTGACAGACAGCCGGCCAGGCCGAAGGCCGTGAGGAAGCAGGCGGCCAGCGCGAAAAGCCTCATGTGACCCTCCGTGGCAAGGAACGCCCTCCTCCTGTTATCGGCACGATGCGAGTGAAACTTGAGCCGCCCGCGACCCCTCAGTGTGGGGACTCGCGGGCGGCATTTCGTTTTTTATTGACCTGGACCCCGCCCCTACCGCATAATAAGCCCTGTGAAACTGATTGCCTGGCTCCTGGTCGCGAGGCCGGGAGAGGATTGAAACAGCTGCGTAATCGTTGACATGAGGTCCGCAGCTTCTCGGGCAGTTCACGCGGTGGCGTGGCCGGAAGTGCTGCGGGTACCAACACCAACCCACTGGAACGTCGCACCTAACCCGAAGTCACCACGAGTCGCGCATGGTCTTGTTCTGGCTAATGTGGTTCTGCCTGGCGCTGTGCGGGGCCGCCCGCCTCCTCTGCGCCAGAGGACGGGTCGGTCCGTGGCGCGCGGTCGCACCGGGGACGGCACTGCCGTACCTGGCCCGGCGCGATCGGCGCGTCGAAGGCCCGTGGCCGCCGGGCGGGAGGTCATTCCCGCCGGCCTCACGGGTCGTCGCCCGGGCCGGGCCCCCGACTCGACTGACTTTTTGAGATGCGGCGGGGGACGGTGCGCGCCCGTGCCGTCCGCGACCGCTATTCGGATAAACGGGCCGGGCCGGCCGTGCGGCAGAGGCCGACGGCGTGCTGGCCGGTTGGCGTTGCTTTACACCGCAATTCTGTCTCGCCGACATTCTGCCATCGCTTCGGCTCGCCGCGCGGTGAGGTTGGGAGGGCCTGCGCTCTCCGGCCGCCTCGTGGCGATCCGCCCGGGAAGCATGCGGGCCCTGGGAAGGAGTGGCCTGTATGCTGCCAACAGACCCGAGCGCCGTCGCGCTCTCCATCACGTTGGCCGCTCTATTCGGCTTGCTGCTCGGCTTGGGTGGCGCGCGCCTGCTCGACCGATTCCGCCTCAATAGCGTCCAGGCCCGCGTCGCCGAGATCACCAAGCGCGCCGAGGAGGACGCCGACACCATTCGCAAGCGCGCCGAAGTGGACGCCAAGGACGAACTGTTCAAGAAGCGCGAAGACTTCAACCGCGAGATGGACCAATCGCGCACGGAACTGCGCGAGCAGGAGCGCCGCCTCGACAAGCGCGAGGACGGCCTGGAACAGAAGCACCAAGCCCTCGCCAAGAAAGAGAAGTCGCTGGAGAACACCCAGCGCAAACTGAACGAGCGCAAGAACGACCTGGAGAAGCGCCACGAGGAAGTGGAAGGCTTGCTATCGAAGCAGGCGCAGGTGCTGCACGAGATCAGCCACCTCAGCCGCGAGCAGGCCGAGCACATGCTGCTGGAGCGGGTGGAAACGCAGCTGACCGGCGAGATCGCCGGCCGCATCCTGAAGCACGAGGAGATGCTCAAGGCGACCTGCGAGGAGAAGGCCCGCGCCATTCTGGCGACGGCCATCCACCGCTACGCCGCCGAGCACACCGCCGACACCACTGTCAGCACGGTGGACATCCCCAGCGACGACATGAAGGGGCGCATCATCGGCCGCGAGGGCCGCAACATCCGCACCTTCGAGAAGGCGACCGGCGTGGACGTGATCGTGGACGACACGCCGGGCGTGGTCATCGTCAGCGCCTTCGACAACATCCGCCGCGAAACGGCTCGCCTGGCCTTGACCAAGCTCATCCAGGACGGCCGAATCCATCCCTCGCGCATCGAAGAGGTGGTCAAGGAAACGCAGGCGGAGATGGAGAAGCACGTCGGCGAGTTGGGCAAGGCGGCAGTGCAGGACGCCGACATCGGTCAGCTCCACGAGAAGCTGATGCAGCTGCTCGGCCGGCTGAAGTTCCGCACCAGCTACAGCCAGAACGTCCTCAACCACAGCCTGGAGGTGGCCCACCTGTGCGGCATGATGGCCGGCGAACTGGGGCTCGACTCCCGGCTGGCGCGGCGCTGCGGCCTGCTGCACGACATCGGCAAGGCAGCCGACCACGAGATGGAGGGCGGCCACCCGAAGATCGGCGCCGAGTTGGCCAAGCGCTACGGCGAGACCAGCAAGGAGGTGCTGCACGCTATCGTCGGCCATCACGACGACGTGACGGTCGATCACGTCTACACGGTGCTGGTGGCCGCCGCCGACGCCATCAGCGCCGCCCGCCCCGGCGCCCGCCGCGAGACGCTGGAGAAGTACGTCAAGCGCCTGGAGGAACTGGAGGCGCTGGCCTCGGGCTTCCCCGGGGTGGAACACGCCTACGCCATCCAGGCGGGCCGCGAGGTGCGCGTCATCGCCGACGCTTCCCACACCAGCGACAGCGACGCCGTCAAGGTGTGCCACGACATCGCCCGGGCCATCGAGGAACAGCTCAACTACCCCGGCGAGATCAAGGTCACGGTCGTGCGCGAGACGCGGGCGGTGGAGTTCGCACGCTAATCGTTTAGCCGCCGCCCTCGGGGCGGGGCTCTCCTCGGGCTCGTAGTGACCGCATTCATGCGGTCGATGACGAACCCGACCCGATAAATCGGGTCACTACGAGCGTGAGGAGAGCGCCGCCCCGAGGGCGGCGGCTAAACGGGGGAAAATATGCGTATTCTCTTCATCGGCGACGTAGTCGGCCCTCCCGGCGTGACGTTCCTGCGCCAGGCGCTGCCGCCGCTGATCGCCCGCGAGGGGCTCGATTTGGTCATCGCCAACGCGGAGAACGCGGCCAACGGCTCGGGGCTGACGCCGAGCCTGTACCGCAAGATTCGCGAGGCCGGCGTCGATCTCGTCACCCTCGGCGACCATGTCTACAAGAAACAGGACGTCATCCGCACATTGGAGAGCGAAGACCGCGTCTGCCGGCCGGCGAACTTTCCGCCCGACGCCCCCGGCCGCGACTTCGCCATCGCCCCGGCCCGCGACGGCACCCCCGTCGCCGCCTTCTGCGTCCTCGGCCGCACCTTCATGCGCCCCGTCGATTGCCCCTTCCGCGCCGCCGACCGCGTCCTGCAGGCGATCGGCGACGGGGCGCGGTGCGTCGTCGTGGACGTCCACGCCGAGGCCACCGCCGACAAGTACCTGCTGGGGCACTACCTCAAGGGGCGCGTCAGTGCCGTCCTGGGCACGCACACGCATGTCCCCACCGCCGACGAGCAAGTATTGCCGGGGGGGACCGCGTTCATCTGTGACGTGGGGATGACCGGGCCGTACGACAGCATCCTCGGCCGGCGCATCGACCGCGTGCTGTCCACCACGGTCACGTTCGTGCCGAGTGCCTTCGACGTGGCGACCGACGACCCGCGCCTGGCCGGCGCGATCGTGGACGTCGATAGCGCCACGGGACGGGCGACGGCGATCCGGCGGATTATGCTCGATGAGAAGGGGTTGGCGGCGCTCGCTTAGCCGCTTGCGGCTTCGCACGGCTTGCGAAGCCGCAAGCGGCCGCGTCACTTCATCGGCTGCCATTCCAGGCCGAGGCCGCTGGCCTTGTCGCGGCGCGCCATGATGGCCCAGGGCGTATTCGGATACGCCTTGATGATCTTGTCCAGCTTCTTGCGCGACTCGCTCCCGAGCTTCTTGGCGACGCTGTCGCCGCTCTGCGGGTCGTACTGCGAGGCCAGTCGCCAGCCCTGGTAGAGCTTCGGGTCGGGAGGCGCCAGCCCTTTCAAAATCTGCCCCAGCACCGCCTGGTACTCATTGAGGTAGGCGATCTGTGCGTCCACCCGGGCCACGAGGTAGTCGTAGCTCGCCTGCCAGCGCTTCGTCTCGCTCTTGCGGTGCTCCTCCACGGCCTTCAGGGCGTCGCTCTGGTCCATCAACTCGCCGATGACCTTGGCGACCGTCTTCTGGTCCTTGTGGACCTGGGCTTTGAGCGGCCCCTCGGCGACCCCCGTCGTCTTGTAATTGTCGTTGAGGTTGTTGGCGGCGATACCGGCGAGCAGCTCGCGGGCCTTCTGCACTTCGGCCCGCAGCGGCGTTGCCTCACCGTCCTGCATGTATTCCTTGAGCGTGTCCGCCGGGAACGGCGGCAGCGCCTCGGCGGTGAGGGCCTTCTGGTCCTTGGAGACCTTCAAGGGCGGGAACGAGATATCCTTGAGGATCGCGCGCACCAGGGCGACGTCGGCGGTGCCGCCCGGCCGTTTCGCCGGGGGCGCCACCTTCAGCCGCGGCGGCATCGCCTCTTTCGAGTCGTAGGCCGCCCCGCCTTCGGCCTCCGACCCCGCCAGGCGCGAGGTCTGCTCCTTGCCCGGCGGCAGGTCCTCTTTCATGCGGAGGTTGACCGCTTCCACCAGCCGCTCCATCGGCAGGGCGTCCGCCGGCTCTTGGATCTTCTTGGGGGAAATGCCGAAGACGACGTCGTTGAGGGCCTGGAGGAACAGGCCATTATTGACCTTCACTCCCTCGAATTCGTAGGAGAACTGCTCGGCGACGCAGGCCGACCACACCTGGACGCCCGCCGGCGGCTCCTTGAGCATCTTGTCGAGGTTGGCCCCCATCGGCCCGCTGCCGGGCCGCTCCTGCCCCTTGCTCGGGTCGAGCCGGCAGGTGTCCAGGATCAGCACCTTCTGCCGTGCCTTGCAGGCCTCCAGCTTCTCGTAAATCCACTTCAGCGGGATCGTGCCGTCCTTCGATTCAGTCATGCCGTCGATGGGGAGCAGGACCGGCTCGCCCTCGATCTCGACGACGTGGCCGACGATCAGCAGGATGATGCGGTCCTGGGCGCGCGACGTGTCGAGGAAGTTGACGATAGTGTTGCGGATGACGTCCTCGGTCGGCGGCTGGGCGAGGCGCTCGGAGGCCATGTCGCTGAGGAGGGCTGTCTGCTCGCCCGGGACGTGCAGGGCCTTGGCCTGGGTGAGCTTGTCCTCCAGCAGCGTCTGCACGTTGGCGCCGCTGGCGATGGGCATCCCGTAGTTGATCGGGTTGGCGAACAGGTAGTTGTTGATGCTGATGGCCAGGACGCGGCGCGGGAACGGGCCGCTCGCCACGGGCAGGTCCGACGGCGGGGTCGAGCGGTCGGGCTTCGCCGGCTTCTTGCCCGTGTCCTGCTTGAAGGGGATGTCGGTCTTCTTGGTCGTCTCGCGCTGCGGTGCGGCCTTGCGGCTATCGCGAGAAAGCTCGTCCGTCGCCCCGTCGCCGTCACGCTCGGCCACCTGCTCCCCTGGCTTGGCCGCCATCCGGGACAGGTGGGGCCAGGCGAAGGCTGCGGCGACGATCGCGACCCCCAGCACTACGCCGGCGAGGATCAACCCCTTGGCCAACCCGCCACCGGGGCCCTTGCGCGGGCGGGAACGGCGCGGGGGCGTCGTGGCCGCCTGGTCCTCCTCGAACGAGAAGGGATCGGCGGAGGACGGCCGGCTCGGCTTGGCGGGGCGCGGCCCGGCGGTCGGCGCGATTGGCTTGGGGGCGGACACCGCGGTCGGTGCCGTGGGTGGGGGGGCTTTGCCGCGGGCCTGGATGACCATGCCGCAGTGCTTGCACTTGAACGCCTGCCCCAGCCAGTCCGCCGGGATGCGCAGGACTTGCTGACAGCCGGGACAGGTCGCCTGGACGATTTGTGACATTCCTCCCACCTCCCCTTAGGAACGGTCGCTCTTGGCGAGGCGCTTCCTCGTATACTAGACGATATCCGACGCCGTCCGGTTGCCGCAACAAGAAAGCGGGCTCGGCGGCGCAATTCCCTTTGAGCCCGGGGCGGCCCCGGGATACAACAGAGAGATCGCCCTGCCGCTCCTCTCCCCTGTCCCCACCCACGAGGAGTCCCCGATGCGTACGATCCGGATTGTCGCGCTGGCCCTGACCCCGTTGTTGTTGGCGGCGCGGCCGGCCCCGGCGGGAGAGCGGTCGCCGGCGCAGGCGGTCATCGAGCGGGCGATCGAAGCGGCGGGCGGCGAGGCCCGGCTGGGCCGCTTCAAGGCCGCCGAGTGGACCTGCAAGGGCACCGCCCACGCCAGCACCGCCCTGGCCTTCACCGACCGCTGCTTCGCCCAGTGGCCCGAGAAATTCCGCCACGAGTCCTCGATCGAGGTCAGGGGACAGACGATTCAGCGCTCCCTCATCCTCGACGTGGGCCGCGGCTGGATCAAGGGGGACGGCGGCACCGTCACCATGAACGACACGGCGCTGGCCGAGTTGCGCGACAAGGTCCACGTCCTGCGCCTGGCCGCCACGCTGCTGCCCCTGAAGGAGAAGGGGGTGACGCTCGACGCCCTGGAGGAAATCAAGATTGACGACCGCCGCGCCGCCGGCGTCAAGGCGACCTGCGCCGACCGGCCCGACCTGCGCCTGTACTTCGACAAGGACACGGGGCTGCTCCTGAAGTGCGAGCGCACCGTCAAGGACGCCCTGGGCGGCGAGGCGGTGAGCGAGGAAACCTTTTTCAGCGACTATCACGAGGTGGAAGGGGTGCAGGTGGCGCGCAAGGTGTCGGTGAAGCGCGGCGGCAAGCCCTTCCTCGATTGGACGGTCTCGGACTTCCAGGTGCGCGCGAAGCTGGACCCGGGACTGTTCACCGGCCCGTGAGGGCCTGGTTCAAACGCGGGTCGTGCCCGTGCCCGTGCCCGTGCCCGTGCCCGTGCCCGATTCCAGACCGGGCACGGGCACGGGCACGGGCACGGGCAGGGCGTGGACCTCCTGAAACGGCCAGTATTTCAACCAGGCCCCCGTGAGAAGGCACCCATGCGCAATTTCATCCCCCTGGCGCTGGCCCTGGCCGTGACGGCGACCCCGGCCCACGCCGACGACGCGGCCGAGGCGCGGGGGATCATCGACAAGGCGGTGCAGGCCGTCGGCGGCGAGGCGAAACTGGCCACGGCGCGGGCCCACACCCAGAAGGTCGTGGGAACATTTTTCGGGCCGGCCGGGGCGATCGCCTTCACCGGCGAATGGGCCGTCAACCTGCCCGACCAGCTGCGGCAGACGACCGAATCCGAGTCGGACGGCATGAAGTTCCGCACCGTCAAGGTGATCGCCGGCGACAAGGGTTGGCTCCGCGTCAACGACACCTTGGAAGAGCTGGACAAGGACACCTTGGCCACGGAGCACGAGCAGACCTACGCCGTTCACGTGGCGACGCTGCTGCCGCTGAAGGACAAGGAGTTCGTCCTGGCCCCGCTGGGCGAGTCGAAAGTGGGCGAGCGACCCGCCGTCGGCGTCAAGGTGACGCGCGAGGACCGACCCACCGTGGCCCTGTTTTTCGACAAGGAAAAGGGCTGGCTCCTCAAGGCCGAGTTCCGCGTCAAGGTCCACAACACCCCGGTAAGGCAGGAGGTCTTTTACGACGACTACGAGGACGCGGACGGCCTGAAGCGCCCGAAGAAGACGACGATCAAGCGCGACGGCAAGGTGTTGGTCGAGAGCGCGGTCACGGAATTCAAGCCGCTGGACAAGATCGACGCCAAGCTCTTCGAGAGGCCGTAGTCGTTCGGGTTCTTTTTCTCTCCCCTCTTGCGGCGGCCCGAGCCTTCCGGTAGCTTGAAGGGGAGTTCCCCAGAGTTTTCGGTGGTCAGGACGTCGCCAAACCAGCCCGCTCTTTCCCTGCGCGCACGGCCCACCCGCCGCCCTCCCGCCCTCGCCAACCGGCGCAAATTCTCTGGGCGCCATCCTGTGAGAAACGCGAAACTCGGTCGTCTCATGTTATCGGGGGGCGATCGCGCCTTCCTCCGTGCCCTCGTCCTCAAAGGAGCAGTCGAGATGAAGTCGTCAGCGATCTTCATGGGCGTCTTCGTCGCCCTGGCGGCGCCGCTGGCCCTGCCGGCCGGCGCCCGGGCGGACGAGCTTCCCAAGGAGTACCGGGACTGCGTCAACAAGGGTCTGGACTGGCTGGCCAAGCAGCAGCACCCGGACGGCCACTGGGAAGCCGGCGGCGGCCAGTACCCGCTGACCATGACCGGCGTCTCCGGCATGGCCTTCCTCATGGAAGGCAGCACCATCCGTGAGGGCAAGTACAGCGAGCGCATCCGCAAGGCCGCAGACTGGATCGTGGCCCGGGCGATGCCCAACGGCATGCTCGGCAACCCGAACATCCCCGGCGAGGCCGGCCGCTACATGTATGGCCACGGCTTCGCCCTGCTCTTCCTGTCGTGCGTCTACGGCGAGGAGGACGAGGGCGACCGGAGGCGCAAGCTCGAAGACATCTTGACCCGGGCGGTGCAGTTCAGCGGCAAGGCGCAGACGACACGGGGCGGCTGGGGCTACATCTCGGCGGCCGACGGCAGCGACTTCGACGAGGGCTCGGTGACCATCACCCAGGTGCAGGCCGTCCGCGCCGCCCGCAACGCCGGCATCAGTGTGCCCAAGGAGATTATCGACAAGGCGATCAAGTACCTCAAGGACTCGACCAGTTCCGACGGCGGCGTCATCTACAGCCTGGCGGGCGGCGGCGGCGGCGGCGGCCGCCCGGCCCTGACCGCGGCGGCCATCGCCTGCGGCTTCAGCGCCGGCGAATACGGCTCCAAGGAGGTCGCCGGCTGGTTCAAGTTCTGCAACCAGCAGATCCCGCTGGGCCTCGGCGGACGCTTCGGACACGACGAGTACACCCACTACTACTACGCCCAGGCCATGTACGTCCTTGGCGACGACGGCTGGGGCAAGATGTTCCCCAAGGACCGCGACGGCATGACCTGGACCAAGTACCGCAAGTCCACCTTCGACAACCTCGTCCGCAGCCAGGGCGCCGACGGAGGCTGGACCGGCGGCATGATCGGGCCGGTCTTCATCACCGCCACCCACTTGACCATCCTGCAGCTGGATAACGCGGCACTGCCGATTTACCAACGATAACCCGTCTGGCGGCTTGCGGCTTAGCGCCGAACGCTAAGCCGCAAGCGGCCAAACTCCAAACTCCGTACCCCTACTAACTCCGAGACTCCGCATGAGCGAACCGTCATTTTCCCCTAAACTGGTGCGCCCCGACGCCGAGGGCGCCAGCTCCACCGAGACCCTGGCCGCCAACGACCTCGAGGCCGTGCGTCGCCTCCAGGACGGCTTCAAAAACATCAAGCAACAGCTGGCCCGCGTCATCGTCGGCCAGAACGAGGTCATCGAAGAACTGCTCATCGCCCTGTTCAGCCGCGGCCACTGCATCCTCGAAGGCGTGCCCGGCCTGGCCAAGACGTTGATGATCAGCACCCTGTCCAAGTGCCTGCATCTGGCCTTCAAGCGCATTCAGTTCACCCCCGACCTGATGCCGTCCGACATCACCGGCACCGAGGTCATCGAGGAGAACCGCTCGACCGGCGCCCGCGAGTTCAAGTTCATCGCCGGCCCGCTGTTCGCCAACGTGATCCTCGCCGACGAAATCAACCGCACGCCGCCCAAGACCCAGGCCGCCCTGCTGGAAGCCATGCAGGAGCGCCAGGTCACCGTCGGCCGCGTCCGCCATCGCCTCGACGACCCGTTCTTCGTCCTGGCGACGCAGAACCCCATCGAGCAGGAAGGCACCTACCCCCTGCCCGAGGCGCAGCAGGACCGCTTCATGTTCAAGGTCTTCGTCAAGTACCCCAGCTTCGACGACGAGTTCGAGATCGCCCGCCGGACGACGGCGCTGATCACCGAGGAGATTCAGCCGGTGCTGTCGGGCGAGCAGATCCTCGAGCTGCAGAAGCTGGTGCGGCGCGTGCCGGTGACGGACCACGTCATCCGCTACACGCTGGCCCTGGTACGGCAGACGCGCATCGGCGAGCCGGGGGTGCCGAAGTTCATCAAGGACTGGCTGGCCTGGGGCGCCGGCCCGCGCGCCGTGCAGAACCTGATCATCGGCGGCAAGGCCCGCGCCCTGCTCTACGGCCGTACGCACGTGCAGACCGACGACATCCAGGCGCTGGCCTACCCCGTCCTGCGGCACCGCATCCTGACCAACTTCACCGCGGCGTCCGAAGGCGTCACCAGCGACATCGTCGTCAAGAAGCTGCTCGAGGACACGCCCAGCAAGGACAGCGAGCTGACCAAGGACGAGCGCTTCAAGAAGATTTTCGCGTCGTGATGACCTGAAAGCCGCTTGCGGCTTAGCGTTCGGAGTATCCCACGGGAGACTTCGTGGGATACTCCGAACGCTAAGCCGCAAGCGGCGGTTCCGAAAGGTTCCCCCCCGTGTCCACCGCGACCAAAGACCTCAAAGATGACCCGCGCCGCTTCCTGCACCCCGACACGATCGCGCGCATCTCGCGCCTCGACCTGCGCGCCCAGCACGTCGTCGAGGGCTTCATCTCCGGCATGCACCGCAGCCCGTTCTTCGGCCACTCCGTCGAGTTCGTGCAGCACCGCGAGTACACCGCCGGCGACGACATCCGCCACCTCGACTGGAAGGTCTGGTCCAAGACCGACCGCTTTTACATCAAGCAGTTCGAGGCCGAGACCAACTTGCGCTGCAACCTCGTGGTGGACGTCAGCGAGTCGATGCACTACGGCCGCGGCGCCCTCAACAAGTACAACTACGGCTGCACCGCCGCCGCCTGCCTCGCCTACCTGCTGCTGCGCCAGCAGGATGCCGTCGGCTGTATCACCTTCGACGAGGAGGTGCGCCAGATCATCCCGCCGCGCAGCCAGCAGCGGCACATCGACGGCATCTGCCGCTCAATGCACGTCAGCAAGCCGCGCGACAAGACCAACATCGAGAAGATCCTGCGCCGCGTCACCGAAAGCATCGCCAGCCGCGGCATGATCGTCATCGTCTCCGACCTGCTCGTGGACCGCGAGGAGTTCTTCCGCGGCCTGGAGATGCTGACGCAACGGCGGCACGACATCCTCATCTTCCACGTCATGGACGACGACGAGTTGATCTTCCCCTTCGCCGGCACCACGCGCTTCGAGGGGATGGAGGAGATGCCGCACCTCCTGTGCGACCCACGCGCCCTGCGCG